>CAZHRU010000127.1:0-5940 GCA_964535015.1 uncultured Verrucomicrobiota bacterium
ACTCTTCCATGAACTATAAAAAGTTACTTGTTACGATGTGACCCCTTGTGCCACAGCCTCACGTCCCCGCGGGACGTTTGTGACCAGTGTCCATGGTTGTGGCAAAAAATCAGTTTACAGATCCAGTAATATACCATAGATGTAACTTATGTTTGTAAACCGCGAAAACGAATTGAAACGGCTCGAGGACGTCTACCGGCGTCCCGGCGCCCAGCTTTTGGCCTTGTATGGGCGCCGGCGGATCGGAAAAACCGCCCTGTTGACGCATTGGATTAGCAAGCAGAAGCACGATGAGGCCGTGTACTGGGTCGCCTATCGGAGTTCGCCGAAGATTTTGCTGGCTCGATTTTCGCAGGCGATTCAACCTTTGACCCAGGGGGCGGATCCGGATTTCACCTACTCCTCATGGGAAGTCGCTTTTCGTGAGTTGGCGCGCGTGGCGCGTGACAAGCGCGTGGTTGTGGTTCTGGATGAGTTGCCTTACTTGCTGGAGTCCATGCCGGGTTTTGCCACTCTGTTTCAGGCGGCATGGGATCATGACTTGAAGGACTCCCGTGTGATGTTGATTCTTTCCGGATCGCACTACCACATGATGCATCACGAGATCCTTTCCCCCAGTGGCGCCTTATATGGTCGGACAACGGCAGATATGCGGCTGGACGCCATTGAGCCGGCCGCGTTGGCTGGATTTCTGCCCCGATACAGCGAGGCACAAAGGATCGAGACATACAGTGTTATAGGAGGAGTGCCCAAATATCTTGAGTTGTGGAACGATTCCTGGCCGGTGTTCCGGAATATTGAAGAAGTCCTTTTGTCGCCGGTAACGATTTTCAGACAGGAGCCGACATTCCTGATCCAGGAGGAACTGCCTGAGGCCCGGACATACTTGAGCATCCTGGATGCTATCGGAACGGGTATGAAAACCCCCATTGGAATGGGTGAGATAACGGGGCTCGCGCTGCCTCATGTCGGCAAGTATCTCCATACATTGCTTTTTCTAGGGATGGTTAGGCGCGAGGTGTCGCTTGACGTGGAGGATCCTGAGCATACCCGGACGACGCGCTATGAAATTTCAGATCCGTATCTTCGGTTCCATTTTACGTTTTTGAGACCCAACAGCTCGCTTTTGGAACAGAACCGGGTGGGGCCATTGATGCAAATCATCCGTAACCGTTTTGATGCCTATGTGGGGCACACAGGGTATGAGGAGGTTTGTCGTCGGCTGATGATAGGGATGGGTGATTCTGGATCCCTGCCGTTCATCCCTGAGCGGGTTGGACGGGTGTGGACCCGTTCCGCAGAATTCGATGTGGCGGCTATTGACCGCAAGCACAAGGCGGTGGTTCTTGGAGAGTGCAGATGGACGGCAAAGAAAATGGGGTTGGACGTTCTTGGAAAGTTGGAGCAAAAAGCGAGTGCGTTTCGTCGGCTTGAAGGATTCAAGGTGACCTATGCCCTGTTTTGCAAAAATGGCTTTGGCCGTCGTTTGATGACAGAAGCGGCTTCGCGAGGAATCCTTCTTTTTGAGGGGCTACAGCGGGTGGCATGAATGGGGTGGAGTGTGTAAGAACAGTGCGTGGTGCGTCGTGCTTAGTGCCTTGTGCATTGAGTGAAGCCCAGTAGCCACGCGCTACGCACTAAGCACTGAGAGAGATGACTTTCCCTTTAACATTTTGAAAGAACCGTTGCGGGATTTATGGGCGGTGTATCTTCGCCGCCCGGAAATACCGCAACATGTTGGACAATGTTGGTCTGTTCCCCTGTTAATCAGTGTCAATCAGTGCAGATTAGCATGCCCGCCGCAGTCCCGCGTCTGCGGGACGAAGGAGGGTGGTGAAGTCTTTTTCTGAATTATCCTGTCCATCCTGTCTCGCCCGCCGTAATGCTTCACCAGAGGCTGTAGGCTGGTTCCATCCATGTAAAGACTCTCCGGACTTCCATGAACCATCATCCTCTCCATATCATGTCCGTAGTCGGGGCGCGGCCGAACTTCATGAAGATTGCGCCGTTTGTCCGCAAAAGTTACTTGTTACGATGTGACCCCTTGCGCCCTCCTTGGTCGCCAGTATCGTTTGGAAGTGGAGGGCGACGAGTTCTTTATCTTTGACTCGTGACTCGTTCCAATAAATCCTGTGTATCCTGTCGATCCATGTTATAATCTCACGCCATGAGAACCGTTGTAAGCGGTGGACGTCGAGAGTCAATGTGGAAGACTTTTGTTGAGACTGGCGATGAAGGGGCATGCAATTGTGAATGGCAAGAAAGTGAGTTTTGTGTTATCGCGAGGACTGGCTGAGACACACAAACGGAACGCCGGAAATATGTTTTCGGCAGGCGAGGCCATCCAGATAGTTGAGGATCGGCGGCGGGCACGTGCGCTGAAACATGCGGGGCCTTATGTTGAAGTTCGTCATTGATACCTGTGTCACCCGTAATCGGAAAAAAGTTTTTGCAATAGCGTTGGCAGGAGAGCATACACATGAAAAAGCTAAACAGAATCACGGTTGATCCCCGGGTTTGCCTGGGGCAACCCATCATTCGGGGGATGCGAATCACCGTCAGTGTGATCCTGAAGATGCTGGCGGCGGGCAAGAGTGTTGAGGATGTCGTGGCGGCCTATCCCGAACTGGAGCGCGATGACGTGTTGGAGGCTATGGAATATGCGGCCTGGGCGGCGTCCGACCAGATCATTGTCGAACAGTATCTTGCCACGGCATAGTCATGACGGCGGGCATGCCCAGGTTCCTGGCGGACATGAATCTCTCGCCGTTTACGGTGAGTATCCTGAGGCACAAGGGATACGATGTCATTCGGGTGTGCAGTGTGCTTGCGCCTTCCGTCCCGGACGACCAGATTTTGGCATACGCGAGACGGGAAGGTTATTTCATCCTCACAGAGGACCTTGATTTTTCCGCTCTTCTTGCGGTGAACGGTTGTGAAAGCCCCAGTGTGGTTACGTTGCGATTATCCTTTTGCGACCCGGAAACAGTGGCTGAACGCATCCTGCAGGTGTTGCCGCGTTGCATGACGGTCCTGAATGAAGGGGCCATCGTGGTGGTTGATGACCGTGCCATGCGAATTCGCAGGCTGCCGATTCGATAACGGGGTATGGGAAGGGGGCGGCAATGTTCAACCTGGCGGACGGGAAGGCGAATGCGAACGAACATGGATATACCCAGTCTACAGCCTCTGGTGAGGCATTACGGCGGGCGAGCTGGATAGGCGGATGGGAGGGGAAAGGGACTTCACTGCTGATTTTCACTGATTCGCACTGATGGGGCGGGCGGGGAGTATCTCACAGAAGTCGCGAAGTTCGCAAAGGGGCGGACCAGAAATGTTTGGCGAGTTTTATGCCTGGCGGGTACCCCAGCCATAAAATTCGCCAAACGGTTTCCCGTGAAGAACGGGGAGTAATGAAGGGGAGCGAGTTCAATTGGAATGGCTTGGTTATCCTGTTTATCCTGTCCATCAATGTAAAACCTCCCCTCTGGTCTGTGGTCTGTAGTCTTCCCCATTCCCATGTGCTTCTGTTGACAATCTTTCATCGCGATTATAGTATACAGTTGAACATGAAGTTCACCTTCAAATCAATGAGGTTACGATGAAAACCATCAGCATGCTTGAATTCCGGCGGAACTCGGAGCGGGTCATCCATAGTGCGTTGGTGGGAGAGCGGATGCTCCTGACCTATCGGGGAAAACCCATGTTCCGGCTGGAGCCTTGCTTCCAATCGGAACCGTGCGGTGAAGACCGGTTCTATCGTCTGGCCGACCATGCGGACGCGAACGCGAAGCCGCTTTCGAATCAGGAAATAGACAGGGTCGTTTATGAGGGCTGATATATTTGTCGATACGAGCGGGTTCTATGCCTTGTTGGCGGGGAAAGACCCCTGCCATGAGAAAGCGGCGGCGATCCTGAAGAAAGCCTCTTCAACCAGTACCCTTTTCGTCACGACTGACTATGTTCTGGACGAGACCGCCACCCTGCTTAAGGCGAGGGGTCTGGGACATCTGCTGGATCTATTCTTTTCGGATCTTGCCGCGTCACGCGCCTGTCGAACCCTTTGGACTGGTGCGGACGATTTCACGCGGGCGCGCGACTATTTTCTGCGTCACAAGGACAAGGACTATTCCTTTACCGATTGCGTCAGTTTTTGCGCCATGCGAACCGAAGGATTGCATCGAGCCCTTACCACCGATGTGCATTTTCGACAGGCTGGTTTTGATCCGTTGCTTGTGCGAAGCATTCTGCCGCAACAATCAAACATGGATAGGCAGGATGGGGATGGGGCTTCACCGCTAATTTCCGCTGATTCGCGCTAATCGGGAGATTGGGGAGTATCTCACAGAAAGTCGCGAAGTTCGCGAAGGGGCGGACCAGAAATGGTTGGCGAGTTTTATGCCTGGCGGGTGCCCCAGTCATAAAATTCGCCAAACGGTTCCCTGGAGTCATACCGGGAGCCCTTCGACGGGTTCGACAAACTCACCGCAGGCAGGCTCAGGGTAGGCAAGATGAGAAGATACACACCTTCTCCCCCTCAATGTATTCCTCCAAGGAACCGTGGCGTTTATTTTCTCCGCATGTACTCGTGTGGAAAAATTAACGCCACCTTTGAGTTCGCTTCTCGGTGGTTTTGCCTCTGTGTCTCTGTGCCTCAAGCGAAGCGGGTGGTGAGGGCTTCTTCAGGATAGGCAGGAAGGGGAAGGGACTTCACCGCTGATTTTCACTGATTCGCACTAATCGGGAGATCGGGGAGTAGTTCACAGGAAGTCGCGAAGTTCGCGAAGGGGCGGACCAGAAATGTTTGGCGAGTTTTATGCCTGGCGGATACCCCAGCCATAAAATTCGCCAAACGGTTCCCGAAGAATGGGGAAGCAATGAAGAAGGGGAACTTCACCACTGATTTTCACTGATTCGCACTGATGGGGAGGTCAGGGCAAGGGACAGCCCTTCGACAATGCTCAGGGCAGGGGGGCGGGGGAATGTGTTGCGATTTGTGCTGGCGTGACATACACGCCATCAAAAATCGCAACACGACTTCCATGGGGGATAATCGAGGAGGCAATTTCCTGAGATGTCTTAACACACCGTTGCGGGATTTATGGGCGGTGTATCTTCGCCGCCCGGAAATACCGCAACATGTTGGGTGTTGTTGGCATGTTTGGCGATCATTCTTGATCAGTGTCAATCAGTGTAGATCAGCGGTGAAATCTTCTCTTTCTTCTCCGTTCGCTGACTAGTGTGCGGAGGCTTTGGAATTGCATGAACCCGTTGGGTGTGTTGTAATTTAAATGGTCAATAAGGGGGAATTATGATTACAGGTAGTGTGCGGAAAAGAGCGGGGACGGCGCGATTCGATCGGATTCGCGATGTGAAGTATCTTTCTTGGGAGGATGGATACGAAATCGAGTTCGACAGTGGAGTGTCGCACTTGATAACCAACAAGGAGTTGCGGGTGGCCAACCGTTTGCATGGCAAGGGGTCGCCCGTGACTGCGGTTTGGGTTGATCCGGAACTGCGTTCTGGTTTTTATGTCCGCTATGAGGACGGGACAACGGCGGAAGCTTCTTGGGAATTCGTGAAAGAGCATCCGTGAGGCGCGATAACCCATGACGCGCCCTGGCGTCTCCATCGCCACCGTTTCTTGCATCATGAATGGTGCAAAAGTTATATGTTGCGATGTGACCCTTCCCCCTGACCTAATGGGCGGGGCGGGAGCGTGGTGGGAATCTGGGTGTCTATTCCGAGCGACCCGCTGAGAGAATTGTCGATTGTCGAGACGAGACCCTGCCCCCCCCCCAATGGCTGGATTTGAGGTCGAATATTTCGACCGCAAACTGTGAAGAGAAGACCTCACCACTAATTTCCGCTGATTCGCACTGATGGGGAGATCGGGGAGTGTTTTACAGCCTGAATTTTGCGCGGGTTAGCGCAAAATTC
>CAZHRU010000128.1:0-5939 GCA_964535015.1 uncultured Verrucomicrobiota bacterium
CCTTGGCCAGATGGTTCGTGAACTGTTCCATGGCGGCCCAGTTCAGGGATTCCAGAACGACGCCGTTCGCGTAGGCGCCGTCGCCGGCGAAGCAGCAGACCACATCGCCCGATTTGAGGTAGCGGGTGGCCATGGCGGCGCCGGTGGCGATGGGGACGCCGCCGCCGACGATGGCGTTGGCGCCGAGGTGGCCGACGGTGAAGTCGGCGATGTGCATGCCGCCGCCGCGCCCGCGGCAATAACCGTCCTCCTTGCCGAACAGTTCGGCGGCGGTGCGGTAGACATGGTCCTCAAGGGCCGCCTCCAGTAGGTCCTTGCGGGTGGTGGCGGTGCAGTCGGGGATACGGGTGCAGAGTTGTTCCGTTTTCATGGCGCGGATGGCCACGCAACCCTTGGCGATACTGTCGCCGTGGCCGCGGTGGGTGGAGGTGATGTAGTCGGTGGCGGCGATGCCGACGCACCCGCCGACCGAGGCGGCTTCCTGGCCGATCGAGACATGGGTCGGGCCGCGGTAATCGAACCCGGCGCAGGCTTCATAGGCGCCGGACCGGATCTTGACGATCATTTCCTCGAATTCGCGGACGATCAGCATGTCCTCAAGGATGTCGATGGCCTGTTGTTTGGTGATGTTCCCGGCTTTCAGTTCGGTGGCCAGGGTTCCCTTGTACTGGTAGGCGGGAATGGTGCCGCAGTTGATCTTGCGGGGGGTGAAGACCGGTCGTATGTCGTTCAGATAGTTAGGCATGGTTTTCCTTTTCTTCTTCTTTATGGGTTAAGGGTTGATGTCAGACAGTAAGTACCTTGATGCCGCGTTTGCGCAATGCCCGGACGGAGGGTTCCGGCGACCGTTTATCGGTAATCAGGGTGTTGATGGTGGAGAGGTCGGCAAAGCGGGCGAAGGACGTCTTGCCGATTTTGGATCCATCGGCAAGCAGGATGACTTCGCCGGCATTCCGCATGATGAGTTCCTTGGTGAAGGCTTCCCGCGGGTCGGTGGTGGTCAATCCGGATTTGGAATCGAGGCCGATGGTGCCCATGAAGGCGCGGTCCACATGGATCTGGCCGATGGTGAAGCGGGTCAAGGGGCCGACGAAGGTCTGGCTCAGGCGCCGGAGTTCGCCGCCGACGAGGATGAGGGCGGGGCCTCCGCCGGCGAGTTCCGCGGCGACGCGGAGCGAATTGGTGACGACGGTGATATCCGACCGTTCATGCAGGAGCGCGGCCAGGGCGAGCACGGTGCTGCCACCGTCGAGAAAGATCGAATCCTTGGGCCGGATGAGGGTTAGCGCCATTTCGGCGATCCGTCGTTTTTCAGGGGCGGCGATGGAGGTCTTGTCGTCGAACAGGGGTTCTTCCAGTCGCGTTTCGCTGGCGACGGCGCCGCCGTGGACACGGCGAAGGTCGCCGCGGGACTCCAGGGTGGCAAGGTCACGACGGATGGTGGCGACCGAGACGGCGAGTTCGGCGGTCAGTTCATCCACCCGTACGATCCGGCGGTCCTTGACGAGTCGGCGCAGGTTTTCAAGCCTGCCGGCGGCCAGCCCCTTGTCGTCCGAGGTGACGCCATCTGATGTAGAATGAGCGAACATGATTGAATCCAATCATAAACGATCAAATAGCGCAAGCGGTAATTCTGGAGTCAAGGTTCTTTCCAAATTGTCGTCTCTGGCACAGCCCGACCATTGGCCCATCTTCGATAGTGACAGATGATTTCAGGTCGAACGCTCACAATCTGGCAGAGGAGCGGAGCGACGATAGCCAGAATTGTGTGGTTGGCACCATGATTATCCTTTTGCCCGTTCATCCAGGAGAAAGCGATCGAACTGCTGTTCTTCACGCATCGCGTGAACAACGTAAACAGTTCCTCCGTCAAATCGGTAGAAGATCCGGCAAGGTGATACCACAATCTCGCGATAGGGCGTTCCTGGCAATTCCTCTGGCTTCTTCCCGGAGTGAGGAAATCGTTCAAGTCGGCCGACGTTTTCAATTACCTTTTGGACCAAGCGGCTTGCCGCCATCGGATTATCCATCGCGATGTAGCCCGCAAGGGCGTCAAGGTCGTCCAAGGCAGGTTCACTCCAGATCAGTTGAGCCACTTTGAGAGTCTCCGCTTGGCGTCATCATGGGACACCGTGCGCTTCTCCAGGATCGCGCGTTCGCCGCGCGCGACACCCTCGAGGATCTTCATTCGGCTTTGCATCATCTCAAACATTGACACATCAACGAGATACGCCGATGGAGCGCCGTGCTCTGTAATCAAAACAGGGGTACCCGAGGCATGCAAATCAGCAAGGATTCGGGTCGCTTGTCGTTTTAGCGTCGTCACAAGTTCTGTTTTCATGATGTGATACTATAGTGATACATTATGTTGCGCAAGATCGTTATCAATCCTGGTATGCCATCCTGCTATGCCAACATTGGTTTTGAGTCGCGCCTGAGGAGCCGCGCCGCGCTTGGAGGGCTGGTTGGCTGCTTATATCTGTTTAGTTTTCATTCCGGCTCGCTTTGCCGCCAGGAGTTGCTGCTTGTCTGACGAGGCAAACAGTTCCGCCCCCCATTCAAGCGCACAAGCCACATGCAGGGCATCCATTGCCCGGATGGGGCTTGTCTCAAGGATCATGATTGCCGTCCCGATCACCGTTGGAGTGAGGAAGATGATGTCCGCGTCGCGGACATCATCAAGCAATCGCTTTTTAGCCACATTATACTGACCTTGTGTCAATGTGTGTTCGCGGCGGCGGCGGTTCAGTGCGGAAACAATCTCGGGCACACAGATCACGCTCAAGCCTAATTCCGAAGCCTGTGCACAAATGGACTCAACTCCATCGCTCCCGCTTTCTTCGATAAAGCGTTTCGCAAAAGCGGAGGAATCAAGATACGCTTTCATGATCGCGCTCCGCCAGAATGGTTGCAGAGAGGCTCATTCCTTTTGTCGAGAGGCGCAACGCTGGCCTTTTCCATGAGGATTGTTCCTTGTTTTGACTCACAATGGGTGTCACCTCTGCAATAGGGCGACCATGTCTGAGCACCAGCAATGTTTCGCCATGTTCCACCCGGCTCAGCATTCCTGATGCATGGCTTCTGAATTCGGTTAAAGTCACGGTCGTCATCGTCAATCTCCAATATGTGCATAAGCGTACAGTATTCTGTACATATCGTCAATTCATCTGTAATGGCCAACGTCGGCGCTTTGGTTGAGGCGCGTCAGTGCCGGTACCGGCACCCATCTGAGCCTGTCGCGGCGCGTAGCGCCCCTCCCACATTGAATCAATTCCCATCCATCATCCCTTTAGTTTCATTCCCCACCGTATATTGAGGGGGCCAGTTCATTTTCACGGGAAGAGGCCGAAGTTTCACTCGGGCCATGGATAGGACTGCAACTGGTCCAACGACTCCGCACCGGCCAGGGGATGGTGCATTCGCCAGAGATGGAAGACCCCCTCGTGTCCCCCTTCCATGGCGACTCCATAATCATTGAAGTTCGTCTTTTCGTTCAAGGGTTCCGTAAAGAAGGTTCTCCAGTCAGGTTCTGCCCGAAGTATCCGCTTTGGTTTTGGCATCCCGATCCGGGCGAATCCCTTAACATATCCGAAATGGTCGGCCGGAGAGACGCCCTTGCCGATGGCCGCTTCCATCTTCGCTTGCAGGGCCGGGCACAGGCCAAGTTCCACAGGGGCAAACTCATACCCCTGGCGGCGGTACAGCGACAACAGATTTTCGCGTGGCGTCATTGGTCATTCCTTCTGCATTTTGACAGGACGCTCCGTGTTGTTCATCCCGTACTATCCACGTCCAATGCTTCCTATCATGACATCACCCGGAAACAATGGGAATGGATGTCTTGGACAAAGACTTGTGCGTTATGGTATTGCTACCCGTTGTCATGGCCATCCCGAAGAAGCAGATTATTTTCCGCAATGCGGCCCATTCCCCGCTGGGACGCGTGACGTTGGCCGGGTACATCCGGAACAGCCAAGGGGTCAGGGCGCCCCGTATTCTTGGCCAGTATGCGCTGGTCTACCTGCTTGACGGCAGTGGACGTTATTGCGATGCGAATGGGGTCGACCAGCCGGTTTCACCCGGTGATCTGATCGTGGTGTTTCCGGACTTACCGCACCAGTACGGGCCCGGTGCCGGCGAGCATTGGACAGAGTTTTTCCTCTGTTTTGGTGGACCGGTGTTTGACCTTTGGCGGCAGGTCGGGCTCTTGAACGAGAAACTGCCGGTGCTGCATCTTGCGCCGGTTCATGAATGGCTCCAGCGGTTCGAGTCCATTCTGGGGCACGCCCGGCGGGAAGGGTTTGTGCCTCCGGTCATCGAGGTCTGCCGTTTGCAGCAACTGCTGGCCGACGTTCTGCTTGGGATGAGGAACAAGAAGGAACATCCCAACGATCTTGACTGGGTGTCGCGCGCCTGCGCCCTATTGGAGGCGGAGCGGGGAAGCCGCATTGATCTTGGCGATCTTGCGCGCACACTGGGGATGGGGTACGAGTCGTTCAGGAAGCGGTTCACCCGTCTAGTGGGCCAGCCGCCCGCCCGTTACCGGATCGCCCGCCTGATTGATCAAGCCTGCGAGATGATGCAGCAGGAAAATCGTACCTCGGACAAGGAAATTGCCGAGGTCCTTGGGTTCTGTGACGAGTTTCATTTTTCGCGCCGGTTCAAGCAGATCGTTGGAGAATCCCCGCGCCAGTTCCGGCGCCGCATTGCATGACGGGTCCCAAGGGAGAGGGGGGGAGTGAGGGGGGTAATGCGTAGATTTGTCGTGGGTGTTCAACGTTTGCCTCCACCGGGGCGAGCCCGGTGGGCGGCTGATGTCACCTGGTGGGCGGCTGATGTCATCTGGTGGGCGGCTGATGTCACCCGGTGGGCGGCTGATGTCACCTGGTGGGCGGCTGATGTCATCTGGTGGGCGGCTGATGTCATCTGGTGGGCGGCTGATGTCACCTGGTGGGCGGTTGATGTCACCTGGTGGGCGGTTGATGTCATCTGGTGGGCGGCTGATGTCATCTGGTGGGTGGCTGATGTCACCTGGTGGGCGGCTGATGTCATGTCGATCAGGGTGAGATGGAGGGGGTGAGGCGGCGATTGCGGTAGTAGAGGGAAATGTCGATGAAAACCAGGATTGCGTTCAGTGTGTAGAGGGCGATGACGCCATCACGGTTGTAGAGGAGTTTGTGGATGATGCCGGAGATGTAACCTGCCAGGACAATCCACAGGAAGATAACGCTCTTGCCGGCCGTGGATCTTGATTTCCATGACCGCGCGATGGAGAAGGGCCAGGCCGCGCCGAAGCAAACCAGCATTGTTATCTCGAAGATACTCATGGGAGGGTGTGCCCGGAGGGTTGGGACTGGGAGGTGTAGAGGAGCCAGGCGGAGAGGGTTTTGGCGTCCAGGATTTGTCCGTTCCGGATGAGGCGGTCGAGGTCCTCGCGGGTAAAATACTCAACCGCGATGCGTTCATCGTGATCGCCCTGGGGGTGGGGGGCCCGTTCCGCGGAGACGGCGGCCGAATAAAGGTGGATGATTTCGCTGTTGTATCCCGGCGTGGGATAGACGGCGCCGAGGCGGCGGATGGAAACGACTTCATGTCCGGTTTCCTCGCGGATTTCACGGCGGGCGCAGTCCTCGGGGGCCTCACCGGGTTCGAGGCCACCCGCCACGATTTCCAGCAGGGCCTGTTCGGCGGCCTTGCGGAACTGGCGGACGAGAACGTAGCGGCTGTCCGGGCAACGGGCCACGATGGCGACGGCGCCGGGATGGCGGATGATTTCACGGATCGCCCGGACTCCGGGTTCCAGTTCGACATCAACGACCTCCACCTTGAGCAGGCGTCCGGAGAAGGCGGTGCGGGAGGAGAGTGTGCGTTCGGTCACGGGGGTGCCGTGTCGCGGGGCGTGATCAGTGGCACTGGTCATCGCGCCATCCATAGAGGGT
>CAZHRU010000129.1:0-5932 GCA_964535015.1 uncultured Verrucomicrobiota bacterium
CAGCATCCCGGAACGCGGTGTAATTCCGCGGCGGTCCCGCCGCTGTAATCGGGGAGTTGGTTTCACAGGGCGCAAGCCCGCCACTGTGCCGACGGTTTATGACCGATCGACACGGGAAGGTCCGTGACACCAGCGCCGATCCGAGAGCCAGAAGACCTGCTGAACACTGCGGAACTGTTACAGGAATCCGATGGAAAAGGGTTCCGGTCGACCTGTTTTGGGTCCGCCGGGACCCTTTGCCATTGAAAGGATAGAAATTGATGAACCTGTTACAGAAAACTCTGGAGTCCATCACCCCCGTCAACCGCAACCTCACTCCGGCCATCCAGGCCCACCTCGATGACCTGACCAAACCGCAAGGCAGCCTCGGACGTCTCGAGGAAATCGCCATGCAGTATTGCCTGGCCGCCCACACTCCCACACCCCGCCTCGGCAAGATGCGAATCTACTGCTTCGCCGGCGATCACGGCGTCGCGGACGAAGGCGTTTCCGCCTTCCCCAAGGCCGTCACTCCCCAGATGGTCCACAACATGCTCGCCGGCGGCGCCGCCATTAACGTCTTCGCCCGGCACGTTGGCGCCGAACTGCGCGTCGTGGATATGGGGGTCGACGCCGATTTCGCCAATGCGCCCGGACTCATCCATCGCAAAATCAAACGCGGCACCGCAAACATTGCCCAAGGCCCCGCCATGTCACTCTCCGATCTCACCCTCGCCCTGGAGGCCGGGATCACCCTCGCCGCCGATGCCGCCACCGAAGGGGTCACCCTCCTGGGCACAGGAGAAATGGGCATCGCCAACACCACCCCGGCCACTGCCCTCTTCGCCGCCTACCTTGGCATCGCCCCCGCCGAAATTACCGGTCGCGGCACCGGCCTGACGGATGATGGCCTTCGCCACAAGCAGACCATCATTGAGAAAGCCCTTGCCGTTAACCGGACGGATTCCAACTCCCCCTTGAAAACGTTGTCCAAACTGGGCGGTTTTGAAATCGCCGGCATCACCGGCCTTATCCTGGGTTCCGCCTCCCGGCATATCCCCGTGGTCGTCGATGGGTTCATCTCCACGGCCGGGGCATTGGCCGCCATGCGGGTCCACCCTGATGTCGCTCCCTACCTCTTCTTCAGCCACCTCTCCAAGGAACAGGGCCACCGCATCATCATGGACCGGCTCGCTATCCGGCCCATTCTCGACCTCAACCTGCGCCTCGGCGAAGGCACCGGTGCCGCCCTTGCCATGAACCTCATCGCGGCCGCCATCAAAATGGTCAACGAAATGGCAACCTTCAGTTCCGCCCACGTCAGCAACCGCGACGAGTAACCCTCACGCCGGCAGACTTGGCATCTTGACCTTATTCTCTATCTGTCCTGCGGAACTTCTTCAATACAGTACGCGTTCTCCCATGAACGGAGATAGACGCGTTTGCCTTCAAAGAGGGGGCTACTCCGGATCCTCTCGAGTTTGTTGCGCGCCAGTTCCTTGAGTTCGGGGCCGGGCTCAATCACCACCGTAGTTCCGTTGTCAGAGAAAGCATAGAGTTTGCCGCCCGCCACGGCCAATGACGGGTAGAACTGGGACTGGCCGAGGTCGAACGCCTTTTCGGCAAGAACTGCGCCGGTGTCGAACTTGATGGCCGTAAGCTGCCCGCTTTGGCGCATGGCATAAACGATGTCGCCGATCACGACTGGCGAACTGAAGTATCGGCCCTTCTTGATGGGTGTTTCCCATAGCATTTTCTTTGTGGCAGTTCCGTCTTCGTTCAACTGAACCTGCCAGGCTTGGGCCTTGGTATCATCGATGCCACAGGCGAAAATGGTGGTTCCGGAGCATACGGGCGCGTTGAATGGGAGCGAGAACATACTGTTGACCAGTTCTTTGCCGCCAAGAGTCACTGCGTTGCCGGAGGGTGTGATGAGAAGGTCGGCGGTCGCCGTGGCGAGCAGGCGAACAGGCGAACCATGCCGGGCCGCGCTCTTGGTCTGCCACAGGGATGCACCGGTGGCGGGATCAAGCGCGATTTGGTTTTCCATCGAATATTCTCTGTGGCGCTCCAGGTCAGGGGCGGAGTGGTGTTCGGAAAGATTCCGGTTCCATCGCCGCGCCATCCGGTCGTTTGTCCCGGCGCCAGGTGAATGCATGCGACCCAAAGGACGCCGACAGTGACTACCGACAAAGTTCTCATGGCAATGCCGTAACCGGCAACAGGATCTCGTTCCGCCTCAGGAACCACAACGTGAACGGAGGATTGTAACGTGCCCAGACCGGGTCCCCATCAGCCACCAACCCCTGCACTTTCACCCACTCCCGCAACCGTGCAAGATTTCTCTCGTAACGTTTCCCGCTCCAGGTCCCCGAATAGCGCACCGCCGCCATACGCCGGCCGGGAACCTCCCGTAACCGCACCTTGTCGTCATTGGGTTCAGGTAACGTCGCCAACGTGCTAGCGGCCGGCATCATGAACGTGACCGACCAGCGGTTGCTGACCGCCGTCTGCCCCACCGGCGCCGTCATGGCAATCTTCCTGCCTGAACGTTCCTGCCCCACGGGGGCCGTCATCGCAATCTCTCTCCTGGCACGGTTCTCACCGGAAATGTACCGGAACAGCGTGCGAAACGCCACGTTGCCCGCCTCCTCCAGACTGGCATCCACCACCGTCTCTGCGACAACCTGCGGCGCATACCGGCGCACCTGGAAATCCCCGTCCGTTTTCTCAACCGTGTAAACGGCTTCCTCCACGCCCATGGCGACACCTCCCGTGGCAAATCCCAAGCACACGATCCAAAACTTAAGACCCAGTCGTTTCATCATTGTTCCCTCCCGCTAGAACTTGACTCGCATCCCTCATCCAATAGAAGTCTATTCCCCACCGGAAATCTGCGCCAGCAATTCCCGCGCGGCCGCCTCAGGGTCCGGCGCCGCCGTCACCGCCGTGACCAACGCAACGGTCCGTGCCCCGGCCGCCAGCAATTCCGGAATATGTCCGCGCTTGATCCCCCCCATCACACTGAACGGCACCCGAACATGCGCCGCAATCTCCCTCAATCCCTCAACCCCCAGATACGCTCCCTCCCACCGCTTGGTGCCCGTCGGGAACAACGGACCAATGTTGATATACGAGGCCCCCTCGGCCTGCGCCCGCACCGCTTCCGCCACCGAATGCGTTGAGACTCCAATAATCAGGTCCGCCCCGATCAACCGCGCCGCCGGTACCGGAAAATCGTCCTGCCCCAGATGTACCCCATCCGCACCCACCGCCAACGCCACATCCACCCGGTCATTTATGATCAACAGCGCACCCCGCTCCGCCGTCAAATCGCGCACCCGCCGCGCCAGTGCCACATAGTCCCGCACCGGCATCTCCTTCTCCCGCAACTGAATCAGACGCACCCCTCCCGATAACGCCGCCTGCACAATCTCAACGGTCGTGCGCCCACCCGACAACGCCTGCGATGTCACCAGGTAAAGCCCCGCCTCACGAAACCGCCTCATTCTCTCTTCATGCATTCTGTAGCCCTACTCCGTAGTCTGTAGTCCGTAGTCCGTAGCCCGTAGCCCGTAGTCCCTACTCCGTCCCGCAAAACACACGGTCCCAGTTCTTGAACACCGGCTCCAGCCCCTTGGCACGCAATGCCATCCCCACCTCATTCACACCCCGCGGATCGTTGACGTGAAATTGCCCGCCCGATGACTCACCGCGACCTCTGTACCCACCCACCGTCGTTCTGCTTCCCGCACTCATCTTGGATATCCCCACCCCCGCAATCCCGTCACGGAACCGCGCCTGCTCGCGGGTCGAGATCACCAGCGGCACATCCGGCAGACAAATACGGAACGCAAAAATCACCTGCGCCAGATAACGCTCCGAAATCGGAAACGCCGGCTCATAGCCGCCTTCCTGCGCGCAAACCCGCGGAAACGAGACCGTCACACCCGCCTGCCAGTACCGCTGTCGCAGGGACTTCACATGCCTAAAAAGACTGATGGTATCGTAAACCGGATCACTGATCCCCAACAGGGTGCCCAGTCCCGCCTGACGCATCCCCCCCGCCAACACCCGGTCCGGTGCCTCCACCCGTGCCGCATAATCCCGCTTGGGCCCCCACCGGTGCAGTTGATCATACACCACCGGATCATACGTCTCCTGATAAAGCGTCACCCCTACACATCCCGCCTCAACCAAACCACGATACTCCTCTACCGTCATCGGAAAGGCCTCAACCGTCACGGCGGCAAACTGTCTGGCCGCCTCCCTGACCGCCCCACGCAGATATTCATAGTCGGCCTTCGGCGTCCGCTCTCCCGTGAGCAACAGGATCTCCTCGAACCCAAGTTGCTTGATCGCCTCCATCTCGGCCACGTACTCACTGGGCTCCAGACGGTGCCGTGCCTGCTGACGATCGGAGGCAAACCCGCAGTAAACGCATCCGCCCGCACAGTAGTCCGACAGATAGAGCGGCGCATACAACGAAACGGTCCGCCCAAAATGAGTCCGGGTCAGCATCGCGGCCCGTTGCGCCATCGGCTCTAAGAACGCTTCCGCCGCAGGCGAAATCAACGCCGCCAGATCACGCTCCACCGGCGTCGCGGTTTCCAGGGCCGCGCGAACATCCGTCACCGTCGCCCCATGCCCCAACTCCAGCCAAGGCGCCGGATCCAGCCACTCCGGAATCGTGTTTGTCACAGTCACACCATTCACACACCCCTCACGCCAGAAACGCCGTCAATGGACTCGTTGCCACCGCCACCTGACTGCGCGTCATCAATCCCGCCCGCCGCGCCGCCATCCCCGCCTGCACTGCCGCCGCAAACGCCGCCGCCATGGCCACGGGATCACCCGCCGCCGCAATCGCACTATTGACCAGCACCGCCCCGCACCCCATCTCCATCGCCGCCGCCGCCTCCGAAGGAGCCCTCAACCCCGCATCCACGATCACCGGCACACGACTGTCCTCAATGATCATCCGGATCATTTCCGCCGTGGCAATCCCATGCCCCGTCCCGATCGCCGACCCCAGCGGCATCACCGCCGCGCAACCCACATCCTCCAATCGCTTTGCCAGCACCGGATCCGCCGGCATGTACGGCAACACCACAAACCCCTCCTTCGCCAGCGTCCGACACGCCTCATACGTCTCTATCGGATCCGGCATCAGATGGTGCGGGTTGGGATGGATCTCCACCTTCACAAACCGGCTCCCGGACAATTCACGCCCCAGCATGGCCGCCCGCACCGCCTCGGCCGCGTTGCGTGCCCCCGATGTGTTCGGCACCAGCGTCACCCCCATCTCCAGCAAGGGGCCCAGTAAATCGTCCGATGGCCGCTCAGAATTGAACCGCCGCAACGCCACCGTCACCAGTTCGGCCCCCGAGGCACGAATCGCCTCCAACATGATATCCACGGAGGAAAACTTTCCCGTCCCCACCAGCAACCGCGAACTGAATTCCTGATCACCCAATTTCAATTTCTCTTCCATCCCACCCTCCCTAGCCACATTCACCATTCACCATCCCCGCATCCACCATTCACCAGTCACCATTCACCATCCCCGCATCCACCATTCACCAGTCACCATTCACCATCCCCGCATCCACCATTCACCAGTCACCATTCACCCCACCTGTCACCCACCGCCCATGAACGTCAGCACTTCCACCACATCGCCTTCCTTCAGGCAGAACCCCTCCCGATCCGGCTTCGGTATGATCCGGTCATTGACCATCGCCGCCACATGGTCGGCATTCGCCGTGAGTTCCGCCAGAAGTCCCCCAAGGGTTCCATCCCCGCTGTGGTCATACTCCGTGCCATTCAATCGCAGTTTCATCAGACCGCATCCTCCAATAAAAAAAGCGCCCGACCAGGCGCTCTTCCCACTTCACTTCCCTTCGCCGGCATAACCCGGATCAGGTTCAATGGGTATGATCTCAGCCCCACA
>CAZHRU010000130.1:0-2526 GCA_964535015.1 uncultured Verrucomicrobiota bacterium
GTGGTGTGCCTGGAGGATCCGATCGAATTCCTGCATCATCACAAGTTGAGTGCGATTGAGCAGCGCGAGATCGGGCAGGATGCGCATTCGTTTGCCGATGCGTTGCACAGCGTGTTCCGTCAATCGCCCGACGTGATCATGGTGGGCGAGATGCGGGATCTGGAAACCATTCAACTGGCGTTGAGTCTGGCGGAGACAGGGCACTTGATTCTGGGCACGTTGCATACGCAGGATACGACCCATGCGATCAACCGGATTGTGGACGTTTTCCCGCCGGCGCAGCAGAACCAGATTTACACGCAACTTTCCATGGTGCTGGTGGGTGTGGTGTCGCAACAGTTGTTGATTACCAGCGACGGACTGAAGCGGGTGCTGGCGGCGGAGGTTCTGAACGTGAGCCAGGCGATCCGGAACCTGATCCGCGAGATGCAGGTTCAGCAGATTTATTCGGCGATCCAGACGGGGCGGCGGGATGGCATGATCACGATGAATGACAGCCTCAAGCGGCTTTGCGATTGCGGCTATGTGGATATCAGTACGGCGATGAGCCGGTCGCCGCGGCCCAAGGAATTGGCGAAGATGTTGTCGTTGAAGGAGTAAGAAAGGAGAATCCTATGAAATCGGATTACATGAGGCGCGGGATGTGTTTGGGCGTGGTGGTGCTGGCGATGGTGGCGGGGGTGGCCTTGGGTCAGGGGGAGACTCCGGCGCCTGCCAGTCCGGGGCAGATACCTTCGGACCTGGTGACGTTGAACGTTGATGAAGGTTCGATTGTACAGGTGTTGAATGCCTTCTCGCGTCAAACGGGACGCAGTATTGTGGTGGGGCCGGAGGTGCAGGGGAAGGTGACGGCTCGGTTGAGCAATGTGATGTGGCGCAACGCGCTCGATTCAATTCTGCGGCCGTATGGGTATGGTTACTACCAGGTGGGTGACACGATCATTGTGACGGCGATCGACAAACTCCCGAAGGAGATGGCGACGGTAGTCCCCGGGGTCTCGACGGGTGCGCCGGGCGGGGGAGTGGTGTCACCGGGAACCCCGGCCGGGACCGTGGTGGCGCCCAAGGTGCTGAAGGTGTTCACGCTCAAGTATCTGGATGCGGCGGATGTTGAAGCGGTGATCAAGAGTCAACTTTCGCCCGGTGGCACCATTGGGCGAATGGTTGTGCAGAGTCAGAGTTGGCGGGAAACCGGAGGTATCTCGCAGAACAACACCAGTTCCGAGAGTTTGGGACGTTTGAACCGGTTTTCGGAAAGTGCGGAGCAGGTCAAGGGTAAGACGTTTGTCGTGGTGGATACGGCGGAAGTCATCAAGCAGGTGGAAGCCATCTTGGCGCAACTTGACAAGATGCCGACCCAGATTCAGATCGAGGCCAAGTTTGTGGAGGTCCGGGCCAATCTATTGCGCGACATCGGGTTTGAGTGGGGCACGGGACCTGGCGGGGCATCGGCAGCGGGTGTGAAGACGATTGGGACCACGGGGGCGGGGAAACTCTATGCCGCCGGTGGGCAGCAGATCAGTGGCGCGGTTGTACCGGCCGGATTCAAGGCGCAAAGTTCAGGATTGACTGGGGTGACGCCGCTAAATGCCGGTTTGAATCTGGCCTTTCAGAAACTGACCGATTTCCAGTTTGAAATGTTGATTCATCTGATGGAGGAAGACGGATCGTACAATGTGCTTTCCTCGCCGCGGGTTCTGACGATGAACAATCAG
This sequence comes from uncultured Verrucomicrobiota bacterium, assembly GCA_964535015.1. Lineage (GTDB taxonomy): Bacteria > Verrucomicrobiota > Kiritimatiellia > CAIKKV01 > CAITUY01 > CAZDUS01. Next base: position 1,716 of record CAZHRU010000130.1, read on the forward strand.
GATGCGGTGATTATCGTGGGGACGAAACTGCCGATCATCAAGTCCACGACGGATAGCAACAGTGGCGGTACCCCGACAACCTCGACGAGTCTGGAGCGGTACGAGGATATCGGCATCAAACTGAAGGTGTTGCCGCAGGTCTGTGACGACGGATTCATCAATTTGATTGTCCACCCCTCGGTGCGCGATTTGTTGTCGTATCAATCCGGCAAAGTCAGTTCGGGGGCGGTGGGAGGAAGTGTTTCGCTGACGGAGTATCCGGTGGTGGCCACACGCGAAGCGGAGACGCAGGTGATGGTCAAGAGCGGGCAGACGATTGTGATTGGCGGGATGATCAGGGAGAGCAAGCAGACCACCCAATTGAAGGTGCCTGTACTTGGAAGTATCCCCCTGCTTGGTGTTTTATTCAGGCGTGAGACCGTGAACACGGAAAAGATTGAACTATTGATCTTCCTGACAGCGAAAGTTCGCAATGTGGTTGATGATGAGGCCGTGGTGGCGCCGAAGACGGCGGCAGAGGGGCTTGGCCAGTTGTCGGTGGTTGAGCCGAAGAATGCAGCGGGCGTGGACGTGAAGGCGCCGTGAGGGGATGGCAGGGGGCAGGGGGAATGGTTAATGGTTGATGGTTGACGGTTGATGGGGAATGGGGAAGGGGAAGGCAGGGGGAATGTTTACATGGTTAATGGGGAATTTTGTAGCACCGACCTGTGGTCGGATGGGATGGGGAAGAGCCGATCACAGATCGGTGCTACAGCGGAGAAGGAAGAGCCGATCGCAGATCGGTGCTACAGCGGATCGGTGCTACAGCGGA
>CAZHRU010000130.1:2626-5926 GCA_964535015.1 uncultured Verrucomicrobiota bacterium
GATCGGTGCTACAGCGGATCGGTGCTACAGCGGAGAAGGAAGAGCCGATCACAGATCGGTGCTACAGCAGATCGGTGCTACAGCGGGCAGGTTAGGGGGGTGCGATGGCTGAGTCGAAACTAGGCAGGATCCTTTTGCAGAAGGGATTGGTCACAGAGCCGCAACTTGATGAGGCTTTTGCCCGGCACAAGCAAACGGGGAGAATGCTTGGAGAAGTCCTGGCGGAACTGGGATATGTCACGGCGGATGATCTTGCCCGCGCCTTGGGGGATCAATTAGGAATCCCGTTCTTCGATCTGGGGGATGATTTCCGGCTGGAGAAGGCGGAAGTCAAGTTGGTCCCGGAAGCGGTGGCTCGTAAATATTGCCTGATCCCCGTCAAAAAGGAAGCGGGACTGGTCGTTACGCTGGTCATGAAGGACCCGTTGGATGTTGAGGCCATAGACACGGTTCGTTCATTGACGCACCTGGAGATCCGGAAGGCGATCAGTTCGGAATCCCGGATCCGGGCGATGATTGACAAGTTCTACCGTGTGGAAGCGCATTTGGAGCGGGACTTGCAAGATATCGCCGAGTTGCCGCCCGAAGTGGTGACCGGGGTGGATCTTGAACCCAGGGGCGATGACGAACAACTGCTGGTTCTGGCGAACGATGCGCCGGTGGTCAAGTTTGTGAACCTGTTGCTCATGCAGGCGGTACGGGACCGTGCCAGCGACATTCATTTTGAACCGGGCGAGAAGACCGTTACCGTGCGGATCCGTGTGGATGGACTCCTGCGGGAGATTACCCCACCGCCCAAGGCGTTGTATCAGGCGATTGCCACGCGCATCAAGATTCTCTCCAACATGGATATTGCCGAGCGGCGACTGCCGTTGGATGGCCGGTTCAAGTTCAAGGTCAACGACCGGATTATTGATGTGCGGGTGTCCTCGTTGCCTGTGGCGCACGGGGAAAAGATGGTGTTGCGGGTATTGGACCGGAAGGCCCTGATTGTGGACATGAAGGATATCGGGCTGGACGAGGTGATGCTCAAACGATTCCAGAAGATCCTGCAGTCGCCGCATGGCATCATTCTGGTGACGGGACCCACGGGGAGTGGCAAGACGACGACGCTCTATGCGGCGTTGAATTACCTGAAGGATCCGGCGTGGAATATCCAGACGGTGGAGGACCCCATCGAGTATCAGATTGCAGGCATCAACCAGATGCAGATCCGGCCCAAGATCGGGTTGGATTTTGCGGGTTGCCTGAGGGCGATCCTGAGGCAGGACCCCGACATGATCATGATTGGCGAGATCCGGGATCTTGAGACGGCGCAGATTGCGATGCGTTCGTCGCTGACGGGGCATCTGGTGTTGAGTACCCTGCATACGAACGATGCGCCGTCGGCGTTGTGGCGGTTGCGGGATATTGGCATTGAACCGTATTTGATTGCGGCGACGATGAAATTGGTGATTTCCCAGCGTCTGGTCCGGTTGATCTGTCCGCACTGTAAGAAGGCGGTGCCACCGCATGAGGAGATGCTTGCGTATGCGACCGGTATACTGCCCGAGGCGGCCGACTGGACCTACTACCGGGGGGCGGGGTGCCAAAAATGCCTTAACACCGGGTATCGCGGGCGGACGACGATATTTGAGTATCTGGAAGTCACGGACCCGATCAAGGAAATGGTTCTGACGGGGGCGGGGTCGGTTGAGCTGCGGCGCAAGGCGATGGAACTTGGGATGGCGCCACTGGCGGTGAACGGGTTGCGGAAAGTGCAGAGCGGGGTCACGACGGTCGAGGAAGTGATGAGTGTGTGTTCGGGGGATTAGTCCCTTACGAATTCATTCGCGTTTTGGAAAGGATCCAGAGTTGAAGAGAATTTTCACAAAAGACGCAAAGTTCGCAAAGGGAGGAGTCACCGCCGAAGTCGGCGGTGATCGGAAACATTGTAACAACCAATACGTTTGTGGGTGCGGCGTATTCGCCGTAACCACCTTTGCGAACTTAGCGACTTTTGTAAAAATCTTCATTTTGGTTCCGGTTATGGCGGGTTAGGGAAGAGGAGGGATTTGTATGCCAGATTTTCGATATACGGCGAAGGACAGTAACGGGCGCGAAGTGTCGGGGATTAATCCTGCCGCAACGCGATTCGATGCGCTTTCGCGCTTGCGTGAGCGCGGTGTCTTTGTGACGTCGATCCGCGTTGATGCCAAGGATACAGTGAGTCAGAACGTTGGCATGGGGCGTCCCACCCGAGGTTTATTTCTCGGGCGGATTACCACGCTTGACAAGGCGATGTTTTGTCGTCAGCTTTCGATTTCTGTCAGTGCGGGCATTCCGCTGTTGGAGTCGTTGGAATCCATTGCGGACGACATGGAGAATGGGGCGTTCCGTCGTGTGCTGGAGCGAGTGGTGAAGAAGTTGCATGACGGGGCTCCATTTTCGCAGGCGATTGCGAATGAACCCAAGGTATTTGACCAGTTATTTGTCGCCTTGATTCGGACGGCGGAAGAAGCGGGCAGTTTGACGGAGACATTGAACTATCTGGCGACGTCCATGGAAAAGAGCGCGCGGCTGGCGAGCAAGATCAAGAGCATTGTGGCGTATCCGTTATTCGTGGGCGTCTTCTTTATCTTGGTGTCGGCGATCATGACCCTGTTCGTGTTGCCTCAGTTTCAGGCGATTTTCGCCGGATATGGGAGTGGGTTGCCGAAGTTGACGCGCGTGGTATTTGCCGTCAATACCTTCATTATTCATAATACCCTCTGGATTTTTCTGGGGTTGGTGGGGGTTGTTGTGATGGGGGTTATGTATGGAGCGAGTCCGGTGGGGCGGATGCAACTTGACGGGATGGTGGTGCGGTTGCCGGTTGTGGGAGATATCATTCGAAAACTGGCGGTATCGCGGTTTTGCCGCAATTTCGGCATCATGATGGCGGGGGGGGTGCCTGTGGCAACGGCCATTGAGATTGCGGCTGAGGTGTTGGGCAACAAGGTCATGGAGCGATCCATGAAGGCGTCCCGGGACCGGATTGTGGAGGGGAACAGCATTGCATCCAGTCTCGACAAGAAGGTGTTTCCGCGGCTGGTGGCCAGGATGGTTGGCGTGGGAGAGTCGTCCGGGCGGTTACCGGAGGTATTGACGAAGGTGGCGGATGTCTATGAGGAGCAGGTGGAGAGTAAGATTTTGATGGCCATTTCGCTTCTGGAGCCTATACTAATCGCAGTGTTCGGGGGGTTGATCCTGTTGTTGGTGATGGCGATCTATTTGCCGGTATTTGGCGCGGCGGGGCATATGAGGTAGGGGGTGGGGGGG
>CAZHRU010000131.1:0-5907 GCA_964535015.1 uncultured Verrucomicrobiota bacterium
TCTCCGTTATGGGCATCTTCCATCCCCCGGCTCGCTGTTCGGTACTATGGCCTCTTACAGTTACCCCAGAGTTGTGTAACAGGCGGGGAGGAGAGCCCCGCGAAGCTCCCCGCACCCGCCTGTTCGTAACTCTGCGGAACCGGTTGTTCTGCTACGAACTCTATGGCCGAAGCGCGTGACGCTTTTCAGCAGGACTGTCGAGCTGAGCACCCGGTTCCCGATGGAAATCAATGGAGCACCAATTCGATCAAAAGTAATGAATACGATGAAAACACGCATCGTCCCGTTACGAATCTCACGGCAGTAACGTGCGAACGTTTCTAAGCAGGATTATCGAGCGGGAACGATGCGCTCTGGTTCGACAACGAATCCTCAGATGCTGGGGTGACAAACCTCTTCTGTAAGATCTTCGCAGAGCCGGGGCCTGCGTGTTTTCGGATAAACGAACCAACCAAAAGGAGGGACAAGCCATGCCACAGGAGACCATAGATCGCCAGGAAGAATTCGCTGCATTGATCGGTATCGACTGGGCCGATCAGGAGCACCACGTCTGCATGCGTGTCGTAGGCTCCAACGCCAGCACGTCCAGAAAGCTGCTGCAGAAACCGGAGGAGATCGCCGAATGGATCGCAGGCCTTCGTAGCCAATTTCCAGGGCAACGGGTGGCCGTGGCCATCGAACAATCGAGGGGGGGCAGTAGTCTACGCGCTGATGCAATACGACTTCCTGACCCTGTTTCCCATCAATCCGGTGATGGTCGCCAAGTTCCGGCAGGCATTCACGCACAGTCGGGCCAAGGATGATCCGACCGACGCCGAGTTGCTTGTCGATCTCCTGCTCTGCCACAGGGACAAACTCCGAGCATGGAAGCCCGATGCAGAGGCGACGCGACGACTGCAAATCCTCGCGGAACACCGCCGTAAGGCCGTGAATCTGCGCTCTCAACTGACCAACAGGTTGTTGTCCCTGCTGAAGGCCTACTTCCCCCAGGCGATCGACCTATGTGGCAGCAATCTGTTCTACCCGGTCGCCTGCGATTTCCTGGCGGCCTGGCCAACACTGGAGGCAGCCAAGAGTGCTCGGAAGGAAACGATGCGCAAGTTTTACTACGCCCACAACATCCGCCGGCCGGAGACCATAGACCAGCGCCTCACCATCATTGCCGAGTCGCAACCCCTGACAACCGATGCCGCTGTTATCGAGACACACGCTTTGGCCGCCTCCATGATCGTTGGGCAGTTGCGCAGTCTGCACAAGTTCCTTCTGAAGTACGATCAACAGATCGCGCAGACCTTTCGTAGCCACGACGACGCCGGAATATTCTCCAGTTTCCCAGGCGCTGCAGAGGCCATGGCACCACGCCTCCTAGCGGCTTTCGGTTCGGACCGTGAGCACTTCGAGTCGGCGGCGGAGATGCAGAAGTTCAGTGGCGTCGCTCCCGTAACCGAACGTAGCGGCCAATCCCAGTGGGTCCACCGCCGGTGGTCAGCACCCAAGTTCGTACTCCAGACCTTCCACGAGTACGCCAACATCTCCATCCGCTACTCCGTCTGGGCCAGGGCGCTTTACGAACACCTACGCGGCAAGGGCAAAGGACACCACAGCGCTATCCGTGCCGTCGCGTTCAAGTGGATACGAGTGATGTTCCGGTGCTGGCAGGATCGCGTCCCCTACGACGAGATTGCCTACATCAAGACCCTCCAGAAGCGAGGCTCCTATCTCTTTGCCCACATCGCGGAAACGCAACAGGCCACCCAAATGAAAGGAGCAGTTCTCGGTTGACGGAGACACTCAGATACCTGCTGACTCCTGCCCGAAGACCGGCGAATGTTTCCATCCGCCGCGCCGGCGACTACGCAAGCGTTTGCCCCCAGCCGATGCCGGGCAGGTCTCCCCAGATAAGATGCACAAACTTCCTCCGCATTACCCCGCCATTTTCCGCCACAGGCGGATCAGCCAGTGGCTGAACCCTGCCCTAGATCAGTCGGACTTCGCTCGTGTTGTGCCTGCTCGTCCTCGGGCTGAGCCTTGTATGGCGTTTCTGTTCGTGAGTTCGCGGATTTGCTCCAGACTTCCTTCAACCGGAACCTCGCGGTTCCAACCTTGTCCTTCGCTAACAGTTCATATATTCTGACCTCCTGTAGGGGACTTGAACCCCATAAGTTTGCGCCCATGCTGGGCGTACACAACCGGATCCATGCGATTGAAAATGGCGCGCCATTTTCAACGCCTGATCCGAAGCGTTCGGTGACAGAAAGATGAAGATTATGCGACTAGCGACCGAAAATGATCTCCCGGCAATTGTGGCCATCTACAACACAACGGTGCCGACCCGGCAATCCACCGCCGATACGGTGGCGGTGACCGTTGCGTCCAGAATGGAATGGTTTCGGCAACATACTCCCGGCAAGCGCCCGCTTCTGGTCCACGAACAAGATGGCAGGATCGTGGCATGGGTGAGTTTCCAGTCGTTCTATGGCAGACCTGCATATGACCACACGGCCGAGGTCAGTATCTACATTTCGCCAGAACACCGTGGGCAGGGCCTCGGGCGAAGGTTGCTGGCAGAAACCTTGGGCTTAACACTGGAACTGCGGATCAAGACGGTTGTGGGCTTTGTGTTCTCGCACAACGAACCCAGCATCAGACTGCTCAAGTCGTTTGGTTTTGAAGAATGGGGCAAACTCCCAAATATCGCTGAAATGGACGGCAAAGAATACGGTCTTTCGATTATGGGAAAGCGAGTAAATCCATAGAACACCGAAGCGGGTCGCGGGGAGTGATTAACTCCCCGCTCCCACACCACCGGACTTGCGGGCGTGTGTCGCCGTAGCCTCTGGCGAAGGCGCAACCGCATGCGCCTTCGTTCAGAAACTACGGCGGCACAAGTCCGGCGGTTCAGAAGGTTTCCCCGTCGGGACGGGTCACCCGGACTGACTCGCTGCCGGGTAGTGATAAGCGATCCATAAGTCTCGCACCGAGACCAAGCCCTGTGATTCCAGCCATGCGTCGTTCATGCCCCATTGCGTTGCCATCGTGCGGGAGAGTCGCCAGTAACTCTTGCGACTGATTGCCACCGAGATGGCCCAGTCTTTCGAGACCCCGAGTTTCAGAAGTTCGCCAACCCGTTTACGACAACGACGCCACTGTTTCCAATAGCACATGCGTACCCGTCGGCGTATCCATTCATCAAGGCCCGGCACAGGACTATAGTATTCCGAAAGCGCGAAGTACGCCATCCACCCCCGGAGATACTCCGAGAGTTTCTGTAGCCGGTATTCCATCGAGACACCCCAACTGCGGCCTGTCAATTCCTTGACCCGCCGCTTGAATTGCGCCAGCGATTTCTCCGACCAAACGATCTTCTTGCGTCGAAACGTGAACCCCAGAAACCGGCATTGATCCAGTTTGGCGACCTTGCTCTTCGTCGGGTTGACCGTCAGCCGTAGCACCTTGTTCAGGAACCGCGTCAGACTCGTCATCACCCGTTGCCCGGCCCGCTCGCTCTTGACCAATACCAGGAAGTCATCCGCGTAACGGACGAACTGGTGGCCGCGCTTTTCCAACTCCATGTCCAAATCGTGCAACATGATATTGGCCAGCAACGGCGACAGTGGCCCGCCTTGCGGGACTCCCTGTTCCGTGGGACTCTTCTGCCCATTCTCCACCACTCCGGCGCGCAAATAACGCCAGATCAACCGCCGCACTTGCAGGTCGGGCACCTTGGCAGAGACCCGGCACATGAGGACATCGAAGTTGACCGTGTCAAAGAACTTGGCCAAATCGCAATCCACTGCCACCGTGTATCCCTCTTTCAGGTATGCCCGTGCCTGCCGCACGGCATCATGCGCACTGCGTCGGGGCCGGAACCCGTAGCTGAATCGGGAAAATCCCGGTTCAAACAACGGCCCCAGCACTTGCGCCAGTGCTTGCTGTATCACGCGGTCGAGCACGGTGGGGATGCCCAAGGGGCGTTGGCCGCCGCTGGCCTTCGGGATATACACCCGTCGAACCGGCGTTGGCTGATACCTTCCCCTCCTGAGTGATTCCTTCACCGTTACCCACTGCGGCGAGCACACGAAGTCGGGAAATGCTTCAATGGTCATCCCGTCGATTCCCGGCGCTCCATGGTTCGCCCGGACTTGCTCCCATGCGCGTTGCAGGTTCTCCCGCGTGAGTACCCGCGCCATGAGGTCCGCCTTTGAGGCAGGGTTCTCCCTGTCCAAACAGCCGCTGGCTCCGCCCTTCGGCTTCTTTACTGCGTCTGCGGTCATAGGTTCCTTCCTCTTCCTTCCGTTCGGCCCTTCGCTCCATCCCCATTACAGGAACTTCTTCGCTACTACGGCCTCTGCTGACTCCTGCCCGAAGACCGGCGAATGTTTCCATCCGCCGCGCCGGCGACTACGCAAGCGTTTGCCCCCAGCCGATGCCGGGCAGGTCTCCCCAGATAAGATGCACAAACTTCCTCCGCATTACCCCGCCATTTTCCGCCACAGGCGGATCAGCCAGTGGCTGAACCCTGCCCTAGATCAGTCGGACTTCGCTCGTGTTGTGCCTGCTCGTCCTCGGGCTGAGCCTTGTATGGCGTTTCTGTTCGTGAGTTCGCGGATTTGCTCCAGACTTCCTTCAACCGGAACCTCGCGGTTCCAACCTTGTCCTTCGCTAACAGTTCATATATTCTGACCTCCTGTAGGGGACTTGAACCCCATAAGTTTGCGCCCATGCTGGGCGTACACATCCGCCTGCATGATATTCTCGCTCCGCTCGAAATCATGAGGCGGGGCGTTGGAGCAATATAATAATATGTATATTCGTATTGCCTAACTGTGCGGGTAATTGTAGGATATGGCCATGTCAAAGGTTCGGTTCGAATGGGATGATGCCAAGGACAGGGAGAACCTAAGAAAACATGGGGTTCCTTTTTCAAGGGCACAGTTCGCCTTTGCCGATCCGAAGCGTGTGATTGCGCAGGATTTGACGCACAGTCAGTCAGAGCCGCGATTCTACTGCTTCGGCCAGATTGATGAAGGGGTAATGACGGTTAGATTCACGTATCGGAATGGTTCGATTCGGATCATTGGCGCGGGATACTGGCGGAGAGGAAAGGCAATATATGAACAAGAAAATCAAATACACCGCTGAGCCCATTGGGCCGGTCAAAATCATCACTGATTTTTTGCCGTCACCGGATCAACTGGCCTTCAAAGAGGATAGTCAGAAGGTGACGATAGGTCTCAGCCGGCGCAGTATCGCGTTCTTTAAGGAGGAAGCCGCGCATTATGGTACTCCGTACCAGACCATGATTCGGCGGTTGCTCGATTCGTACGCGGAAACATATACAAAATCGGCTCCAACCGGAAAATCCACCGTACGCGCTGCCGCGCGCCGTTGATTTTCGCTGTTGACTGAGGCAGAAATATGAATATTGCACTATTAGTCATCACGCTACTGGTCATAATTGGACTGCCGATTGCATGGCTCGTCTCTGAATTCAAGACAGAGAAGCGTGTCGTGCGTTGTACCCTTGGTGCTTTGGCGATCTGCAGTTCCTTTGGTGTTGCATGGCTTACTGCTCAAGCCATACGAGTGCCATACAACGGACGTTACAGCAGGGCAGCAAATTCTTTGGTCGAAGTCATTATCCAGAGTATTGAGAACAATTCAGCTGATGTTCTCCTACCCGAACTGAAGGATCTGAACAAGAAGATATCAATGTCATATATGGAACGCGGTAATTTTGATGAACTGACGAGGTCAATGGTTGACAGAATAAAAGAAAAAACCTCTGCCAACCAAGTGCCGGAGGATACGGCTCGGGGGAGCATAGGGGTCAACCCTTAAGGAGAGCATAGGGGTCAACCCTTAAGAATTGATTCCGCTGAAAAACCCCTGCGTCCTTTGACCCTC
>CAZHRU010000132.1:0-4989 GCA_964535015.1 uncultured Verrucomicrobiota bacterium
GGGGGGGGGGGGGGGGGGGGGGGGGGGGGGGGGGGGTGGTGGGGGGTGGGGGGGGGGGGGGGGGTGGGGGTGGGGTGGGGGGGGGGGGGTTGGGGGGGGGGGGGGGAATGGTTGATGGTTGATGGTTGATGGGAGGAGGGGGAATGGGAGGGAATGGGGAATGGCGCGGAGAGTGCCTCGCGGTAGATGAAGAGTTGGTTGGCGTATCGCGCCTTTAACTCTTCCGGGGAATGGTCGGAGAATTTGTAGTCCACCACATGCCAGTGGCCTTCCTTGAAGAAGATCAGGTCCACCTTTCCATCCACAATGACCTGCGCGCCGTCGTGGTCGAACCGGGCGGCGAAGGGGAGTTCCCGAATGCAATGGTTAATGGTTAATGGTTGATGGTTGATGGCGGGAGTGTGGAGCATGGAGGGTTGGGCGCCGGGAAGAGGGGGAGGAGAAGGGAACATGGATGGACAGGATGGGGAAGGATTTTTACCACTAAGGTCACCCTGCTTCGTCAAGACTACGCAGGGCAAGCCAAGGTCACCAAGGGGGCGAGAAGAGATCATTTGGGCGATGGTTGTGGCGGCGGAGAGGACCTGTTTATGGAGGCGGGGATGGTCGGCAGGATCAATGTCGGCCCATTCGGGTGCGGCGGCGATTTGATCTTCGAGGGGGATGGGGCTTGTGTAGTCGAGTGCTTCGAGGATGCGGTGGGCGAGGGTACCTGCCCAGGTGCGCGGGGTTGCGGGTTCGGGCGATTCGTGGTCATCCGCCGTGGTTGAGGTGATGCCGACGGAGGCCAGGGATTGGCGGAGAGGCAAGTCGCCGCACTCCAATGTTGTTAGGGCGGTGACGGGGTAGCGGTAGCGTTCGGATGTGGCGGAGGGGGAGGTGCTGGAACTTATCGCCAGGAAGTCTTCTGGACGGGGGATGGGTTCATCGGGTGCCGTTTTGGCGATGGTGCGCCAGGCGCGTTCGACGTCGCCGTAGGGGCGCAGGGTGATGAGGGCCGGGTTGAAGTCGCACTGAATGAGGTGCCGATTGACCCAGGAGCGCCAGGCGTCCTTGTTGCCGTTGTAGGGATTCTCGCCGGAGAGGACCAGCAGGTCGCGGGCACGGGTGCAGGCCACGTAGAAAAGGCGGCGGGATTCACGGTCGCGATCGTCCTTGTTCCGGGCGAGGGCTTCGGCGAATTGTTCGCTGAGGATGTCGGTGGGGGTGTCATCGGTGAACTGTTTGAGTTTGCCGGCCACGCCGGAAGCCGCGCCGGTCTCGTTGCGGCGGATCAGGATCCAGTCACGGTCCGCCGCAAGTTGACGGCGCAAGTCCGGGATGAAGACGACAGGACTGGAGAGGCCTTTGGCGGCGTGAATGGTGTTGATGCGGACGGAATCATCGTCGGGGTCGAGGACGGCGGCGTCGGGGGCTTCGCGGCCGCTGGCGATTTCGTTGGAGAGGCGGCGGGCGGTTTGCTGGAGGTTCAGGGTTTCGTCGCGTTCGTGTGACTGGAGCCAGGAGAGGAGTTTCTGGAGGTTGGCGAGGCGTTGGACGCCGTGGAAGGTGCCGGCGAGGATGGCATCGTAGCCGGTCAGGCGGATGGCCTCGCGGATGAGTTCGACGGCGCTGATGCGGCCGGCGAGTTGGCGGAGGTGGTTAAGGATGGGGGCGGCGCGTTCGAAGGTGTCGGCATCGGTGTGGAGGTTGTGGTTGTGGAGGGAAGCGATTGAAGAGGTTTTACCACCAAGGACACTAAGGTCACCTTCCTTATCAAGGCGTTCGGTCTCCAGGAGGGCGATGGCGTTATCGGAGAGGGCGACGAAGGGGGATCGGAGCAGGCCGAGCCAGGCGAGGCGGTCGTTGGGGGAGGCGAGCCAGGAAAGGAGGTTGGCGACATCGAGGGTTTCCTGGCGAGCGAAGAAGCCGCGGCCCTTGCCGTCGGTGGTGAAGGGGATGCCCTCTTCCTGGAGGGCCTGTTCATAGACTTCCTGGAGGGTGCCGGCGCGGAGGAGGATCAGGATATCGCGGAAGCGGTAGGGAGTGGAGGGGGCCTTGATCCAGGCGCTCAGTGCGGAATCCCATGTGTGGGCGGGGTGCCAGTGGGGGCCCCGGAGGGGAGTGGTCAGGAGGCGGATGCGGCGGGCCATGGCGCGGGCCTCCAGGGCAATCGCCTGTGTTGCCTGATCGAGGGCGTTCTGCCACTGGGAATCATTGGGGTTCTTGTCCGCCAACGTGGCGAGATTCCTGCGGGTCAGGGTGACGCGCGGCTTGGGGTTGCTATCGCCATCGGAGATGGGTGCTTTGGGGTCGGGTTGTGTTTCCCATTCGGGCAGGAGCAGTTCCACCGAGGGACCCGTGAGGGACTTGGCGGCGGAACAGGGGGTGAGTGTTTCGTTTTCGTCATAGAGTTCAGGGCCGAGGACGGTGCCGCCAAAGATGTCGTTGACCCAATCGAGGATGCCTTTCTGACTGCGGTAACTGGTGTGGAGCGGCACATCGGAGAGTTTCATGGCTTTGGCGAAGTCGGGCAGGCCGTTGGGGTCGGCGCCGCGCCAGCCGTAGATGGTTTGTTTGGTGTCGCCGCATAGGATCATGTCGGCCTTCGACATGGACTGGACGAGTTGGATCAGTTCGTTCTGGAGGTGGGAGTTATCCTGGGCTTCGTCCACGATGATGACCTTGAGTTCGGGTACGGCGGAGGGGCGTGAGCGGACGAGGTCCCGGGCCTTGAAGAGGAGGTCGTCGAAGTCCAGAACGCCGAGGGAGCGTTTGCGGCCTTGGATACGCAGGGCGGTGTGGCGGGTCAGGGTCAGGAATGTGATGAGCAGGCGGGTGGCCTCGATGCGGGCGGGATAGGAGGCCCAGAGATCGAGGGCGTTTTCGGTTTCCTGTTTGAGGGCCTTGATGTCGTCGGTCTTGCCCCATACTCCTTTGCTGAGTTGGCGGGCTGTTTTGGCGGATGAGGGGATGTCGGTGTGGGAAGCGTTCTTGAGGGCGGCGAGGACGTCATCCCGTTTCTTGCTTTTCTGCCACGCTGACTGGTCCAGTCGTTTGATGAGGGTGGTGAGGTCGGTTGCGATGGGGGGAGTGGGTTGGGCGACGAGTGTGGCGGGGTTGGCGTTGGTGAGGTCGAGGCCCCAGGCGGCGCAGGAGTGGATGGTGCTGATGATGCCGGACTGGATGCCGTCGAGGCCGCGTCCTTCGCCGAGGAGTTCGAGATCGCGGACATAGGTTGGGTCCGAACTGGAGAGGGCGGCCTTGAGGGCGGCTTCCACTTCCCTGGAACGGAGATCGGCGGCGTCGGCATCCTCGAGGATGGTGAGGGTGGGGGCGAGGCCGAGGTGGAGGGTGTGGGCGGCGAGCAGTTGCTGGGCGAAGGAGTGGATGGTGGAGATGGTGGCGGCGGAGAGGCGGCGCAGGAGGCTCCAGCAGAAGGCCTCGTTGGCGGGATCGCCGGAGGCCAGTTCGTGTTCAATGGCCTCGGTGACGCGGGAGCGCATTTCGGCGGCGGCGTTTTTGGTGAAGGTCAGCATCAGGATATGTTCGGGGGCGATGCGGGACTGGCCGTTGAAAATCGAGCCGGCGGGTTGACCGGGTAGTGAGTCATCGGTCAGGGGATAGGGGCGTCCGAAGAGGAGGGATTGGTAGAGGCTGACGACCTGGTGGGTCTTGCCGGTGCCGGCGGAGGCGATGAATCGGATATTGCGGCAGGTGGTCATGAGTCCTCTGCGGTGTCGGTGGATTCTGGGGCGAGGAGGCTGGCGGCGTGTCGGCAGCAGGCCTTGAACTTGCAGTAGTCGCATTTTTCGGGGGCGACGGCGAAGTCGCCGCGTTCGTAGCGGTTCAAGGCGTTGAAGAGGCTGGCGACGAAGGCGTTGGTGAGGGAGGCGTGGTTGCCGAGGGTGGCGGCAAGGACGTCCGGCTCCAGGGGTGATCCGTCCAAACTGATGCATTGTTTCCTGCATTGCTTGGCCATGTCGTCGGGCGAGAGGGTGTAGGAGAGGTAGTGCATTAGCAGAAGAATGGTTGATGGTTGATGGGTGATGGGTGATGAGCAACCGAGGGCTTGGAGGGCGGCGAGGGCGTAGGCGGGGAGTTGGCAGTCGGTGGCGGTGGCGATGCCGGCGGCGAGATCGGCGGGTTTGAGTTTGGCCTTGGAGGCGCCTTTGTAGTCCACGACGATGATGGCCTGTAGTTTTTTGTCGGGTCCGAACGCGAGATCCACGCGGTCGATTTTTCCGTGGAGGCGGATGAGGTGGTCGGGATTGGCGGGATCGGCGAGGTCGAGGGAGGGGGCGTCTTTCTTGTTGTCTGCGCGGCGACTATCGAAGGTGTATTCCAGGAGGGCGGGATAGCGCTGGCTTGGTTCGATGCCGGCGATGTCCGGGAAGGCCTCGGGGTCAAGGGCGGAACGGACGAGGGTACGGATATGGCGGTGGATTCGAAGGCGTTGGAGGTTCAGTTGCTCGGGGGCCCCGAGCCGCCAGATGGCGTTGCCGGAGGTGGCCCAGGCGAACATGGTTTCGGTAAGGGTGTCGAAGAAGGCGAGGACTCCCTTGGGGTTGTCGTGGGGGAGGGCGACCAGTGGAAGGGCCTCGTGGGAGGGGCGTTCCGGGGACTCCTGGAGGTGCCAGACGTGGTGGCGGTCGCGCACGGCCCATAGGGGGATCCGGAGGTTCTTGGCGGTAGTGCAGAGGGGGGCCAGGTTGGGGAACGTATCCGGCGGGGGGAGGCCTTGCAGCATGCGGAAGCCGGTATGCATGATGGCGTGGATGGCGGTGCCGATGTCCTCGACGTGGGGTTCGAGGTCGTTGGGTTCAATGGGTTCGGCATGCAGGACATACTGCAGGTAGTACTGGTAGGGGCAGGCCACGAGGCGTTCGAGTTGGGTGGGGCTGAATTCCGGGATGCCGGAGGTGAGGGAGGCGCGGAGGGAAGCCCACAGGGAGGAGTCGAGGACGCCGGCATAGTCATGGCCGGGTGTCGGGGGGAATGGTTGATGGT
>CAZHRU010000132.1:4999-5850 GCA_964535015.1 uncultured Verrucomicrobiota bacterium
GGGGGGGGGGGTGTGGGTGGGGGGGGTGGGGGGTGGGGGGTGGTGGGGGGGTTGGATGGGGGGGTGGTGGCGGTCTGGTTTTGGCGGTTGAAGAAGGCCTGGCGTTGGCGCTCGACCTGGATACCGTGGGGGATGTGGGAGGAGAAGGGGGGGGGGAGGGGGGGAATGGTTAATGGTTGATGGTTGATGGGGGGAGGAGAAGGGGACATGGATGGACAGGATGCACAGGATGGGGAAGGATTCTTACCACGAAGGTCACGAAGGGAAGAAGGAGGGGGAATGGTTGAGGGGTGGTGGGCTAGGCGTTGGCGGCGTTCGTCGTCGGCGCGGCAGAGGGGGAGTGGGATGGTGCCGAGATACGATTCGCCGGGGAAGGGGCGTCGTTTGAAGGCGTCCTTGCCGGGGGTCTTTTGATGCCAGTGGGATTGCAGGTGGGCGGGTTCCTTGGTGAGGCGCCACTCATCGTAGGGGTCGGGTGGGTTGGTGGGCAAGGTGTCGAAGGCTGGCCAGCCGACCAGTCGCCACAGGGTGCTGAAGAAGACGGAGGGGGGCAGGTCCTGACCGGTTTCATCGTGGGCGGCGTAGGAGAACACCATGCGTTCACGGGCGGCGGCGAGGGTGGTTAGGAAGAGGAGATTCTCCTGACTGTTGCGGGCCCTGGAGGCGGCGAGGGCGGCGACGGGGAGGGGGGTGGGGGGATGGGGAATGGTTGATGGTTGATGGTTGATGGGAGGAAGGGGAATGGTTGATGGTTGATGGTTGATGGGGGGATGGGGAATGGTTGATGGTTGATGGTTGATGGTGGGATGGGGAATGGTTGATGGTTGATGGTTGATGGTGGGATGGGGAAT
>CAZHRU010000133.1:0-5820 GCA_964535015.1 uncultured Verrucomicrobiota bacterium
TTTCCGGTCATTTCCTTTCTCATGACAAGTTCATGCCCATGCTGGGCACACTAGGGCGTCACGGTGTGACGCCACTGTAGTTTGGCCCTTGCCTGGATTATTCTGTGTCGGCAGGCCACATTGCCGAAGACAACTCTGTATTCGCCCTTGAATTGGCAAAACCGGGCTAAACTCCAGCGACCGCACACCGTGCGGTCCTACATCCGGCGAAATTTTTGCAGGGCGTCATGGTGTGACGCCAAACACAGGGGCGCCAAAACCCGGAAATACGCCCCTTGCCCCGGACGCACCCCCCCGGCCCTCACTTTCCAAGCCCAACCTTCTGCAACTTCGGCTCAATGACCATGCGGCAGTAGGGAGCCGTGCGGTTCCGATTGAAGTAGTCCCTGTGATAGTCCTCCGCCGGATAGAAATCGCCCGCCTTCTCCAGAGTCGTCACAATCGGAGACTTGTGATGGCCTGCCGCCTCCAGCGCCCGCTTTGATTTCTCCGCCGTCACCTTCTGCTCCTCCGAGAAATAGAAAATCGCCGAACGGTATTGCGTGCCGACATCCGCCCCCTGCCGGTTCAACGTGGTGGGGTCGTGCGCCCGCCAGAACACATCCAACAGCGCCTCGTAACTCACCCGGTCAGGATCGTAGGTCAGGCGGATCACCTCGGCATGCCCCGTCTCTCCCGTGCATACATCACGATAGGTCGGATGCTTGACGTGGCCACCGGCATACCCGGACTCAACCTTGACCACCCCTGAAACCCGCTGAAACATAGCCTCCGTACACCAGAAACACCCGGCCCCAAACATGGCGTAAGCCGTCTTCTGCACCGCATTGGTTTCCATGACATCCTTCGTTGTCTTCATGTCACCGCCCTCCCCCATGCACACCCGTCCAACACACAAAACCCACCCGATGATCCATACTGCTTTCATTGAATTATCCTATCACAGCCCGTCACCTTTCGCCCGATCCATCTCACGGCGCACTAAGCCGGCCCAGCAGATACGGCACCACCTGCTCCGTCCTGAGAATCCGCGCCCCGATCGTGACTTGCTCAAACTCCAAGGCCGCCAGGCATTCCAGTTCATACGCCGTAAACCCGCCCTCGGGCCCCACCACCAGCGTCACTGGCCCCGGAACGGACGCAGGACAAGCGTTTGCCCCTCCGGGATGGGCAACAAACCGGCGAGACCCCCTACTCAAACCGGGCAGCACATCCTCCACAAAGGGTTTGAAATACCGGTGCTGACTGATCACCGGCGGCACCGTGTCCATCGCCTGCTCCAGACCAAGACAAACTTGCTCACCCAGGGACTCCTCCGACAACCAGGGGGACTCCCAGTAACTCTTCTCAACCCGATAGGCGCCAAAAAGCGCCACCCGCTTCACACCCAATGTGACAATGGTCTGGATAAGACGCCGGAAACACTTGGGGCGCGGCATGGCCACGGCAAGGGTGATCCCGACAGCGGCAGGCGGGTCCTCGTTCAGAACCAAGTCCATCTCCACAACGGAATCGCTTACCGAAAGCACGGTCCCTGTCCCCATCCGCCCGCCAATCAGACCCACCCGGAGCACATCCCCGACATCCGCCCGGAGCACGCGGTGGATATGCAACGCCTTGCGCCCCTCAAGGCGAACGCGGCGCCCTTCAGACAACTCACCCGACTCGACAACGATCATGTTCATACAATGAAATGCATGATCGCATTTCCATCGGGTTTGTAAAGCGCCCACCCATCGGTCAAGACCGCGGAACATGCATTATCTTGAGGTTAAACAGGTGGAACGATTCAGTTCTCGTAATGTTCGATTGGTGGACGCCGACGTCCCGGCGGTGTCAGGAATTTTTCTAACACTCCCCACGTTCAACGTCGCCGGGACGGCGACGTCCACCTTTCCGTGAGTGAATTCCACTGCAAGGGCTCCCAGATGGAATCGTTCCCGCTTAGGAGGCTGGCACCCGCGCCCCCTCGATTCCTGTCATCACACCAAACGTTCCCGTGCAGGGTTATGCCATGGCCGCGATAACCATTCATTAAACGCATTGAGATCGAGCGGTTTTTCAAAATAACCTATTCCCGTCTTCGACACCAAGGACACCAACTCTCCGGAAATCTTCCTGCCGGAGAGAAGCGCCACCTTCCTGCAGTGACAGGTCTTGTCAATGACTCGCGTTACGAATTCAATCCCGTTCACTTCCGGCATATCAATATCCGAGATAATGACATCGGGACACAGGGCGACAGGCGAGCAAGGACAGCATTCGGACATGAAAATCGGGCATACAACCGGGTTATCATAGGTAATGACCTCGTGCCCCGCCCTCTTGAACATCGCCCGCAGAATCAAAAGAACGCCCGGATCGTCATCAATAATAACGAATTTCATGACACGCCCTCAGTCTCATCACTGCAGGCATTGTGACATTTTGCTGATCACTTGCAACTGGGGAAACCCTCAAATCATCTCAGAGTTTCTCTGAGTAGAAACGTAAGGCAACAGGGACTGCCCCTGGTTGCGCATAACGCCCGCAGTGTCCTCCCTCACATTGTCATCCTCATCCTGTCCAGTGGGCTTACGGCAGGACTTCGCATATCCTTGACCACATGCGTATAAATCATGGTTGTCTCCACATGCGAGTGACCGAGATATTCCTGTATCTGGCGAATATCCACCCCCGCCAATAAAAGGTGAGTCGCGAACGAGTGCCTCAGCGTATGAACTGATGCCAATTTCACAATGCCGCATGCCTGAACCGCCACCCTCACTGCTCGCTGGAGCACCATATCGCTCACATGGTGCCGCCGGACCTTACCTCCACGCGGATCAGTCGATAACTGCTTGCTGGGAAAAACATACTGCCATCTCCATTCCTGCGGGGCTTTCGGATACTTGACGGCCAATGCCCCCGGCAAAGACACTTCGCCAACTCCCGCCGCCAAATCCTGTTCATGGAGCGCCTTGACTCTGATCAGATGTTTCCGCAGATCATCTTTGACCGCTTCCGCCATCAACGTTGACCGATCCTTGTCGCCTTTCCCGCAACGCACGAATATCAAGTTGTTGTCAAAATCCAAATCCTTGACCCGCAGTCGACAACACTCCATGACGCGAAGGCCGCCGCCATAAAGGGTTTCCGCCATCAGACGCGCCGTCCCCTCTAATTTCGCCAGCACACCCTGCACTTCTTCAACGGTGAGAACCACTGGCAATTTCGGGCCTCGCTTAGCGCGCACACCACGCCCCAGTTCGCCAAGGTCTTGCCGCAGCACCTCTCGATATAGAAACAACAACGCATTAAACGCCTGATTTTGTCCCATCTTCTACAGTTTGGAAAACGGATATGTTGATAATCAACGAGTTACGAATGCGGCAAGAGTTCTTGCCAACACATTTTCGGCACCCTGGTGTTTGGGTTTATAGTTCCTTGATTGTGGGCGGCACGGCAACGCCGGCGGCCCGAATCGCCTTATGAGAGTCTCCCGTCAATTGACTGCGCAGAAGGAAGTGGTGGCCATTGAAAACGGCTTTCACCTCCTGCAGAGCGTTGAGACCACGGATCACCTCGCCCCATTCGTTGGCCAGATCCATCTGGCTCATCCGGGACTCCAGTTCGGTTTTGAGCAGGATGGCCAGAAAACTGCAAAACACATGGCCTCGGATGGTTTCATCGCACTTGTGATAGATCGGACGGGTGACCAGGATCGACTTGGTGGTGCGGATCAGAGATTCTACCGTCAAGAGGCTCTTGTAGGCCCTCGCCACGATTTCCGCATCATAATCCGTATTGGTTCGCAAGACCCACTTGCCGTCGAAACGGGCGTCCTCTTTGATCTTGGCCTCATCAATGGTGAACCGGCCTTCGCCTTCCTGGGCCAGGAATTTCCTGTATCCCTTGTTGCCGACCAGACTTTTGTCGCCACTCTTCAACTGTTTCTTCAGTGCCTCCACAATGGCCGTCCGGTCATGGGCGTCCTTCCGACGTTGTTCCTCGTTCAAACACACGACGTAGCGACGGGTGCCGATTTCAAGATCTTTCAACTTCAGGGGTTGCGGATCTTTTGCGCGCGTCCGGGCGGGTTGGATTTCCCGCCAGACTCCGCGATGCCTGAGGATTTTCTCGCTGACTTCGTTCTGGCGGCGCATTCGCACACCCAGGATGTAGTGCACGGGCGGTTTGGCGGATTCCAGTGCGGTGATTGTGTCATCGCTGATCATGCCCCGGTCGGCCACCACGCAGACTTCTCTGATGCGAAAGCGTCGTCGCATTCGCTCGACCAGTGGGATCAGGGTTTTCACATCCGTCGTGTTCCCCGGCCACATCTCGCAACACAACGGACAACCTTCGGCATCCAGGGCGAACCCGACAACCATTTGCTTCAGATCTGGCCGGTGATCCTTGCTGTATCCGTATTGTCCAATCGTCTCGCCGCCTGCGCCCTCAAAGTAGATCGAGGTGGTATCAAAGAACACAAGATCCACCTCGGTAAACAAGTCCCGCCGCCGCTCAAACAAGGATTCTTCAATCAGATCTTTGATGCAACGCGGGATCCCCAGCGTCTCCGGTTCTTTGGGAATGGCCTCGCCCAGAAAGGCCATCGCCCGGTACAGGTGATGAAGTTCAAGACCCTCGGCTCCCGCTATCCGATATTCATCCCGCCAGTTTTCCGCCGCCCGGTCACTTCCCGAGGCAAACAGCCGATGCAGAACCGTCAGGTAAATCGCCCGTTCCACATCGAACCCGTAACGCCGATCACCCAGAATACCACGGAGAATTCGCTGAATCCCCATCTCTTCCCACAACCGGCCAAACACCAGATCCGGGCCAATCTTGTGAATCGACACCGGTTCGGTCTTGCCTTTCGCATGGGCATCAATCACCGCCAGACGATCCGCAAACCGCATCCCCGAACGCAACAAGCGCTCCATTTGGCCGGTGGATTGCAAGATATCCGCCCGGCCCAGTGTGGCCAGAATGCGTTGCCGGACTTTCTTCCCGTCCCGGTAACTCTCCGCAATTTGGATGTAGGCGTAGCCCCCAGTTCGCGTCACTCGAAAAAACACGGTGCGTCTCCTTTGTCTCTACGCACCTCTATGACACCGTCATTACGGGCTCAAGAAAAAACACGCTTCCCTGAAAGAATTTGCCAACACATTTCGATCTCCGCAAAAATCGCACCACGAGTTTATTGGGCTTTTTCAACACTTTCTGGGAAAATGGTCAAATAACTGTAGAAGATGGGTTTGTGTCGATGCCGCCACTTCCCTGCGTGTCGCCAGGTAAGCCAGATAATCTCGAACCCGATCAGGACTAAGATGGGCCGCTCCGTCCGGCGTGCCTCTTCCTGTCTCCTTCAAATAGACGAAAAACTTTCTTATCCAGTCCAAATACGTCTTCTCGGTCGTGTACGAATAATGCTTCAGGCGCAACTGCGTACGCACGGCTTCCAACGTTGCCATCCCGGCAAACGCTCCATCCGGATTGGAAGTCAGCGTTGGCACCGCAGGAGTTGACCAATCTGCATCCGTCTTAAAATTGACAAAATACAGGCGCAAAGCCTGCTCTGCTTGAGCAACCTGCCAATCCTTATAGAGTCCATCACCTTCCATGCTCTTAAGGAATCCCGCCATGCGATCATCGAGCGAAACCACTGGCACCGCAATGCCTTGTCCGAGGAACTTACGGACCCAGTGAACATAAACTCGAGCTTTAGACTCCGGAACCAATTGCTGTTTCAGCAGAAACTCCGCAAATCGCTCAAGTTGCAACGAATAGCGTTTTATCCCTCGTGCGGCGAGTATACACGGTTGGGGATGGGGA
>CAZHRU010000134.1:0-5657 GCA_964535015.1 uncultured Verrucomicrobiota bacterium
GTGGAATGACCGCTACGATTCGTTTGACGGCCTCCAACCCTGGGCCCGCCATACACTCCTCGCCCATGCCGATGATCGCCGGGAATACCTCTACTCGGCCGCAGACCTCGAACAGGCCCGCACCCATGACCCGCTTTGGAACGCCGCCCAGATGGAAATGGTCTCCAGCGGGCGTATGCACGGGTACCTGCGTATGTACTGGGCCAAGAAGATTCTCGAATGGAGCCCTGACCCCGCGACGGCTTTCACGGTCGCCATCCACCTTAATGACCGTTATGAACTCGATGGACGCGATCCCAACGGCTATGCCGGAGTCGCCTGGGCCATCGGGGGAACCCATGACCGCGCCTGGGGCGAACGCCCGGTCTTTGGCAAAATCCGCTACATGAACGCCGCCGGTTGCCACCGGAAATTCGACACCCACTCCTACATCCGGAAGTGGTCCTGACCCCTCACACGTCCTCGACCCAGCCCCACTCGTCCTTGGCTTCGCCCATCTGGATCTTCGTCAGCAACTCGTACACCTTCCGGGTCACCGGCCCGACGTCGCCGCCCTGGTACACCGTTTCCCGTTCGCCAAACACCAGCGTCCCGATCGGCGACACCACCGTCGCCGTCCCCGTACAAAACGCCTCGTCCGCCGCCATCGCCTCCTCAACCGAAACACTGGCCTCGCGAACCTCCAGCCCCAGTTTCTCGCGCGCCAACGTCATGACCGACTGCCGGGTGATCCCGGGCAAAATCGACCCCAACGCCGGCGTCAACAGCGTCCGCCCTTTGACACAGAAGAAATTGGCCGATCCCACTTCCTCAATGTACTTGTCTTCCCGGGCGTCCAGATAAAGACAATCGTTGTACCCCTGCGCCTTCACCAGTTTACCCGGATACATCGTCGCGGCGTAGTTCCCAATGGCCTTGATACCACCCGTCCCTTTCGGGGCCGCCCGGTGGAACTCACTCATCACCACAAACTTCCCCGGCTTGAACCCCGTCTTGAAGTAGGCCCCCACCGGCGACACGTAGATCATGAACGTGTATTCGGGCGCCGGCGACACGCCCAGCACCGCCCCCGTCCCCCACAGGCAGGGCCGGATATACAAACTGCCCTTGCCATAGGGCGGCACATATTCCTCATTCCGCCGCACCGTCTCCTTGACCGCCTTCACAAATTGCTCCGGCGGATACTCCGCCATGCACAGCCGCCGCGCCCCCTCCGCCATCCGCTTGCCATTCTCCAGGGGCCGGAACAATAACAACTTGCCCACCTTGGAACGCTGGCACTTCAGCCCCTCGAATAATCCCTGCCCGTAATTGAGAACCCCCGCCGCCGGCGAAATGGAAATGTTGCCGAACGGACGGAACTCCCCCTGATCCCAAACCCCGCCCGCCTTGCAGGTGGCCAGGAACATTTCCTTCGTTACCGTCAGCGAAAAACTTAACTCATCCCAATTGATATTCACACCCATGACCCAACCCTTTCTTCAAACGGAAGCGTACCCCATCTCGAGCACGCGCCGGTTCTTCTCAATCAAATGCCTTATTTTCGGCGGGGAAATCTTGATCATGCCCTCGATCAGGGGCTCCAGGGGCAGCATCCCCGTCATCTTCATCACCGCTCCCATCATCGCCATGTTCGCCATGCGGACATCACCCTCGTCCACCGCCAACTGGGTCGCCCGCACATACACCGTCTTCACATCCGTCCGCTGCGCCTTCTTGTCCACCAGCGAGGAATTGATAAAGAGCCACCCGCCGGGCGCCACCCAGGACTGGAAACAATCGAGCGCAACATCGTTCATGACCACCATCACATCCGGATCGGTCACCACCGGGGATGCCACCGGATCATCGGACACAATCACCGTGCAGTTCGCACTGCCGCCCCGCATCGCAATGCCATAGGCAGGAAAGAACGTCGTCTGCCGGCCGGCAATCATCGCCGCATGCGCCAGCAGAGTTCCCATGGACACAACCCCCTGCCCTCCAAATCCGGCAAAAATACAACGATACTCCATGGTCTAACCCGCCTTCCCTAAACCTCAACACCGCCCACCTTGAACTCACGTAACGGATAATACTCCGCCATGTCCTCCCGCACATACTTCAGGGCGTCCAACGTCGTCATCCCCCAGTTGACCGGACAGGGCGACAATACCTCCACCAGCGAAAACCCCTCACGCCGGATCTGAACCTCAAACGCCTTCTTCATCGCCTTCTTGGTCTTGATGACGTTCTGCGCGTCATGCACGGACGTCCGCGCCAGGTACGAAACCCCGCCCAGACTCTTCAATAATTCGCAGACGCGGATCGGATACCCCATCCCCGCCTTCGGGTCCCGCCCACCCGGACAGGTCGTCGCCTTCTGCCCCGCCAGCGTCGTGGGCGCCATCTGCCCGCCCGTCATCCCGTAAATCGCATTGTTGACGAAGATCGTGGTGATGTTCTCGCCACGGTTCGCCGCATGGATGATCTCCGCCGTTCCAATGGCCGCCAGATCGCCATCCCCCTGGTACGACAACACAAACGTGTCGGGCCGAAACCGCTTGACCCCCGTCGCCGCCGCCGGCGTCCGCCCATGCGCCGGCTGGCACACATCCACCTTCAGGAAGGTGTACGCCAGAATGGAACACCCCACCGGCGCCATGAATACGCAGTTGTCCGCCACCCCCAACTCCTCGAACAACTCGCACACCAGCCGGTGGACAATCCCATGCCCGCACCCCGGACAATAGGGAGCCGCCTTGTCCGCCCAGAGTTTCGTCCGCCCTGCCACTTGCTTCATTTCCATGTTCCGTCACTCCCCCCCTGCGTCCATCACGAAATCGCCCAGTCAATCACCGATCCCCGCGTGGTCACCACGCCCTTCCGCTTCCGCACCAGCACATGCTCGATGATTTCCAGAATGTCCTTCTCCACCGGAATCCCCCCGCCCGGCCGCCCATGGAAATGAAGAGCCGCATGATCCAGCACCGCCAACTTGACGTCCTCAATCATCTGCCCGAGACTCATTTCCACCACCAGAAACTCCTTGGCGGTTTCCGCAAGACCCCGTAACACGGCATACGGGAACGGCCAGACCGTGATCGGCCGCACCATCCCCACCTTGAGCCCTCGCGCCCGCGCCCTCTGCATCACCGCACGGCAGATCCGCGCACTCGTCCCATAAGCCACCAGCACCAACTCCGCATCCCCGGTCTGAACCGTCTCCACCATGCCTTCACACTGGCGCATCGCATCGAACTTGGCCTTGAACTTCCAGTTCCAGTCCTCAACCACCCCGTCTTCCAACGACAGGGAGTTGATCAGGTTGGGCTCGCGGCCATTGCGTTTGCCACCAAGCGCCCAGGGCTTTTCCGGACGATTGGGCGTGACCTGCTTGAACTCCAGCGGCTCCATCATCTGCCCCAGGATGGCATCCCCCAATATCAGCACCGGATTGCGATACCGGTCCGCCACATCAAACGCCTTGGCCGTCAAATCGGACGCCTCCTGCACCGTGGACGGCGCATACACCACCATGTGGTAATCCCCATGCCCGCCCCCCTTGCATGACTGGAAATAGTCCGCCTGCGACGGGGCAATGTTCCCCAACCCCGGCCCCCCCCGGGCAATGTTGACAATGACCGCCGGCAACTCCGCGCCTACCAGGAAGGAGATCCCCTCCTGCTTGAGCGACATGCCCGGCCCCGAGGAACTCGTCATCGCACGGGCACCCGCCGACGCCGCCCCATACACCATGTTGATCGCCGCAATCTCGCTCTCCGCCTGGATGAACGTGCGCCCGAGTTCCGGCATGTGCTTCGCCATGTACGCCGTCAACTCGTTCTGGGGCGTAATGGGATAACCAAAATAACAGTCGCATCCCGCCCGGATCGCGGACTCCGCAATGGCATCGTTCCCCTTCAATATAACGCGTTCGCTCATGTCTTCCCCTTACTTGCCTTCGCGCCACACCGTCAGCACCGCGTCAGGACACATCAACGCGCACATCGCACACCCCACACAGTGCTCGGGATGCTCATCCACCAGATACCGGTATCCAAGCCCATTGGTCTTCCCCGGCGCCGACAAGGCAATCACCCCGTACTTGCACGCCGTTATGCAGAGTTCACACCCCTTGCATTTGTCCCGGTCTATTTCGATTTTCCCTTTGGCCATAACCCGTCTCCAGGGTGGTTTTCCGCCGATTTTGCGGAGTATTGTAGTGCTTCAGCCCCCCGCCCGTCAATTTGCGATCTGGCTCATTTGAAGACGCGCTTGGACCAGTACAGCGCATTCTCCAGGATCGGCCGCTCCCGCTCCATCCGCTCCCGCATCGCCCGCACCATCCCCACGTATTTCCTCACCACCAGGAACACATCCTCGCCCATCTCACGCCCCTTGAACAACTCCGGGTGCCGCTCGCCAAAATCCAGCGTCGGCTGGATCATGTTGGCGTCAATCCGGAACCCGAGCCGATGCCCGCTTAACAATAACCGGTCCGGAAACACCCCCGCGCCGGCATCGGCCGCACACTCATCCAGATACCACGTCGGCGACCGGTCCAAGGCATCGACATGCAATAGACACAGGATCTTCTTTTCGACCTCAAACAGATCCTTGATGTCCTCCATCGGCACATGCAACGCCCGTAACGACACGATCTTTTCCAAAAACATGACGTACCCCTGGGAATAACCGCCATCCCGGTCCGGCAGATGCAAACCCAGTTGGCGCTGGACATTGCGCACAAACATCGCCTCCCGCCCCACCATCTGGCACACTTCAGTAAACGTAATCCCGTCATTCATGTCCGCAGTGAACCCTCAGGACCACCACGCCGTCAAGCACTCTCTGTCCGCCGTCCAGAGAACCGCCGTCCGGGGCCGGGCGCATCTCCGAGTCTTGGCGCCGATCCCCGTGACCTCGTGTCACGGGTGAAGTAAGTTGAGCGACAGTGCGGTACGGTGCGCAACGTTGCCACCCCCGCCCCGACTTCCCCCCTTGCCTTCCCAGTCGCCTTGCGCGATCATACTGACATGAACTTCCACCCGGCAACCCTCGGCACCCTCTGCCTCGCCCTGCTCTCCATAATCCCCAACCCAACCTTCGGAGGAACCAACATGAACGTCACCGTGCGCCTGTTGAATGATCAGGGCCAACTCACCGCCCCCCGGATCGTCGCGAAAATCGTCAGGACCGACACGGAATGGAAACAGAAACTCACCCCTGATCAGTTCAAGGTCGCGCGCCGCCAGGGAACGGAACCCGCCTTCTGCGGCATCTTCCACGACCACAAGAAACCGGGACGCTATGACTGCGTGTGCTGCGGCCTGCCCCTGTTTGAGGCATCAGCCAAGTTTGACTCCGGTACCGGTTGGCCCAGTTTCTTCAAACCCATCGCCACCGAAAACGTCACCACCCTGTCCGATACCAGTTTCGGGATGACCCGGGTGGAAATCCGCTGCACTCGTTGCGACGCCCATCTCGGCCATGTCTTCGAGGACGGCCCCAAACCCACAGGCCTGCGTTACTGCCTGAACTCCGCCTCCCTCACCTTCACCCCAACTCCCCCCTCCATCTCCCATTAACCATCCCCCTCTTCCCCCTCATCAACCATCAACCATTAACCATCCCCCTCTTCCCCCTCATCAACCATCAACCATTAACCATCCCCC
>CAZHRU010000135.1:0-5591 GCA_964535015.1 uncultured Verrucomicrobiota bacterium
TTCCAGCAGGGGGTCATCGAGACGTTGGCGCCGAGATGGTTGAAGCGGATCGGTGGCGATGTCCGTCAGTTGAAACTCGACCTGGTGGTCAAGGAGTCGTCAAACCGGATGCGGCGGGCGCGGGATGCGTCGGAAACGTTTGTCTCCCTGATGGTGCGCAGTATTCATCCGGCCTATGCCAAGGCCTATCTCAGGGAAACCATCCGGCAGTTCCAGGAACGCAGGGAAGTGTTCAAGCAGGAGTCCTACGGGTCGGCCGCAAAACTTATTGAGGAGGAACTTGCCCGCATCAAGGAACAGATTCAGCAGGCCGAGGACGATGTCATTGAGTTCCAGCGCATCAACCAGATGGAGTACGTGCAACTGAAGGGTGCCTTTGAGTTGGGGTACCTGAACCAACTCATGACGCGGCAACAGCAACTCAACACCGAAAAGTGGATGCTGGAAGTGCAGAATCCCAAATTGAAGGGGATGTCCGCCGATGCCATTCGCAGTGCGATGACGTTGACCCGGGAGACGGGGCGGGTGGGCGTCGCGATGGAAGGCGATGCGCAGGGGCGCATGGGAAGCAATGTGATGACCGCCGTGACGGCGGTGCCGGTTGCGTTTGATGCTGAAGACAAGGTGGCGGAGCAGAAGCGGGAGGAGATGCAGTTCCGGTTGAAGCGATTGGAGCAGCAGAGGGCGGAATCGGCGGTTCACATGCAACCGGAGAATCCGAAGCTAAGGGCGCTTGATGAGGAGATCAAGACGATACGCCAGGATCTGGCGCTTCAGGCGACCATGGAGTTCTCAAAGGTGGAAGACCGGTCCCTTGCGATTAACATGCAGTTGGATGCGTTGGAGGAGGCGCAGCGGCGTTGGCGTAACTCCTATCTGATGGCCAGCAAGAAGGGAGCGGATCTAAGGAACCTGCAGATGATTGTGACTCGTCTGGAGGGTATGTACGATATTTTGTACAAACGGTTAAACGAGTTGCGGATTGACCAGGAGATAAAAGGGGAGCGTTTCTCGGTGGTGCAGCCGGTCAAGACCGGGGAGAAGCCGGTGTGGCCGGATCCCGTCAAGATCCTGCTGGTGGCGTTGATCGGGGGGTTGGGCGCCGGTTTCGGGCTGGCAATGGTGTCGTTCTTTTTTGATGACAAGGTGCAGTCGGTGACGGACGTTGAAGGCACGATCGGCGTTCCGTTCCTTGGGGGCGTTCCGTTCTGGGTGCATAGCGACCTGGTCAATCGAATCCGCCCGATTGTCAGTGATGAACACCGGTCGGGGGCGGCAGAGGCCTATCGCGCATTGCGGACGAACGTGATGTCGGCGGTTGAAAAGGCGGGCAAGAAGGTGGTGCTGGTCACCAGTGCCGACTCCAAGGAAGGGAAGACGCTGACGTCGCTGAATCTGGCCATCATGATTGCCAAGACGGGCAAGCGGGTCCTGTTGTTGGATATGGACCTGCGGCGGGGCGTGTTGCACAAATCATTTGAATTGGATCGGACGCCGGGCATCGTGGATGCCCTGAGGGACAAGAACCCCCTGAGTTCGGTGATCCGGAAGACGTCATCTGACTCGCTTTGGTTTGCCTCGGCGGGAACGGTGGATAAGAACACCTCCGAACTGTTGCACGCCGTCAACCTGGAAACCTTCTTTGGGGAAGTTCTGAATGACTATGACTACATCCTGATGGATACCGCGCCGGTTCTGCGGGTGACGGACACGGTGATTCTGGCAGGGTGTCCGCTGGCGTGTGTGATCTATGTGGCGCATGCCAACCGCACGTCAAAACCGGTGATCAGGTATTCGCTGGATATGCTGGGCGATGTGCATGTGATCGGCATGATTGTCAACAGCATCGAGATGCATCGCATCAGTAGTCTGTACTATGCCTACCAGTATCCGAACTACGCCTACTACAGTTATGCCTATCGGTACGGCTACAATTATGATCTATATGATGAGCATGGGCGGAAGGTGACCTACGGACCGTTTACCACCATGAGGCGGTCAATAGCCAGGTGGGCTCGCCACACGTTCATGCCGGTGGAATAACCTGTGTGAGCTAAGGCCGGGGTGGCGGGGCCCTGGCGGGTTGAGTGTTGTGTCTGTCTGAAAGAAGGGGGTCAGCATGGCGACGCGTCGCAGTTATCTGCAAAGCCAGATTATCTGGATGGCACTGCTGGATGCATTCTGCCTTATTGTCGGTATTGTGGGGGGGGTAACCGTGCGCCTTGGATTCTCGGCGCTGGAAGAGCACGTCCTCGCCAATGCCACCGGATGGTTCTACTTCGCGGCGGCGATCATCATCGCCAATTATGTTGCGGGGTCCTATGGGCTGGAGTTACGCCTGTCCCGCTTCAACATGGCGGTCAACTGGGTGTTCTCAATCGTCATGGCGATGTTAATGGTTAGCGCCACCTCCTATGCCTGGCTGAATATGGCGCTTGGACGTGGTGTTCTGGTGCTGGCGGTTGTGTTCTATTCGGTTGCCTGGCTGGCGCTGCGCCTGATCATCTACTACTATTTTTTCCAGAAGGAAGCATTTGGGTATCGCGTGGTGATTCTTGGGGTCGGAGCGCGGGCGCGGGCCTATCGCGACATGGTGGAAGATGAGAACCTTCGCCCGGCCCACACGGTGGTGGCCATGTTGCAGTTGGAAAGGGTGGGGAGTGGGCGGCAGGCGGTCCGGGGTGAAAAAGGCGGAACGGTCGTCATTGAGTGCGGCCCGGACCATGTGGCGAATACCATCAAGTCAATGGGTGCCGATGTGGTCATTATTGGTACTGACCGCGAGGAGGAATTGGCGGGCGTGTATCCCCAACTGAGACGGCTTCGGTTTGAGGGGGTGTCTGTGCTGACGCCTCTTGACGTGGCGGAGACGTATTGCGGGAAGGCGCCGCTGAATCTGGTTGATGAGTATTGGTTGATGCATGCCAGCCAGGGTTTTGTGACGCCGGTGGTGATGCGGTTCAAGCGGTTGATGGATGCGTTGATCATTGTGGTTTTCGGGTTGCCGGCGGCCCTGGTGGCGTTGCTCATTGCGGTGTTGATCAAACTGAGCGCTCCGAGACAGCCGGTGTTCTATGTTCAGGAGCGTGTCGGGCGGTTTGGAGTGATTTTCCGGATCTACAAGTTCCGCACCATGAATCCGGATGCCGAAAAGGCAACCGGGGCGGTGTGGTCGCCTGAGAAGGATCCGCGGATCACCTGGCTGGGGAGGTTTCTCCGCAAGTTCCGGCTCGACGAGTTGCCGCAGTTGATCAACGTGTTGAAGGGGGATATGAGTCTGGTCGGGCCACGGCCTGAGCGTCCGGAACTGGTGGAGAAGTTGGCGCGCGAGATTCCGTTCTACCGTGAGCGGGAGAATATTCCGCCGGGGCTGACCGGGTGGGCGCAGATCTGGTATCCGTACGGGGCGAGCATTGAGGATTCCCGCGCCAAGTTGGAGTATGATTTGTATTACCTGCAAAATCTTTCCGTTGCCCTCGATCTGCGCATCATCCTGCGCACCTTGCGGATAGTGATATTCGGATTGGAACGGGACATGAGGTGAGGGGATCGGGGGCGGGCGGATTGGGGCGGGTTTGCGATCCCTGTGACCTTGCGTCACAGGTGAAGGAAGTTGAGCAGAGATGGGCGGCGCCGCCGCAAGTCCAACGTCTGCCTCCACCGATGCGAGGTCGATGGTGCGGCCAAGGCCGAACACAGGACGGGACTACAGGTGTCTGGTCTTCCCCCATTCCTGCAGTCTGGCCAGCGCAGCGGTGTGCAGGTTTTGGAGTTGCTCCAGAAGGGATTCTGTGGTTTCCGCCGTTGCCGGTTTCCCGATCGTTACGTACGAGAGTTGTTCATCGCTTGCCCAAGCGGGTTGCCTTAGACGCAAGAAGGTCAGCAGGTCGGTCCGGGCGCCATTCCATCGCGAGCGGAACCAGCGGCGCAGGGATGTCACCGGGTGGCGGAGGCTGGCGCCAAGCCCCTGGGGGACCCAGTTCGGGTCATCGGGAATGTCAATGCGAGGGAAGGCCATGTCGCAGATGTCCGTTCCGGTCCCGGCAAACGTATCCGCGCGGATCATGCTGGTCAGCCAATAGGAGGTGTCGCCTGTGGATGAGGTGATGCGCCAGTATTGGATGCGGAGGGGGGGCTTTTGTTGCGGGTTGGCGGGGAGGGTCGTATCTCCGATGGGGGTGACCGTATATCCCTTGATCTTCATGCACATTGGCATGTTGTAGCCATGTATGAGGCGGAGGGTGGCCGCACGTTCCGGTTCGCGATCGTGCTTGCCGGAAAGCGTCATGATATTGGGTTCCGCCGGGTCAATGGCCGTGATCGGGAGGTGGGAAAAGGACCAGTCTTTAACCTGTGGGATAAAGTTGGAGAACGTGTCGGCGGTTAGTGTAAATGCCTTGAACGGTTGTCTTGAGTGGTGTGCCAGGATGAGCCAGGTAGCCACCACCAGGGAGCAGGACAAGAAAAGCCATGGAGCCAAGCGTTGTTTCACGCGGACATGATAGCATAATGAAGTGAAGAGGCAATGGGGGTGCCAGGATCTGTGACGGTACGGTTTGGCGTTGAGGAAGTCGCGAGAACACGCGAAGGGGTGAAGGAGGGGGAACCGTGGCGATTATCAGGGTTGCTGGATGATGACCCAGGCTGTGTTGTTGGTGCCATCTGTCACGTTGACCGCATTTTGGCCTGGTGAATAACGTTTGTAGAGGACGGTGTTACCGGCATTGCCGGCCGGGAAGTTTCCCCTGCCGGAATCGTACACAGTCCAAGAATAGGGAGGAACGCCGCCAGAGACACTCAAGACTGACATTTCGTTATCCTCCGCAATGGAAAACGGTTTAGCGATGATGGTTAGGATGTCTGCCTCCGGGATCATGGTAACCCTGTAAAACATGGGAACAGATGCGGATGCCGAGAGGTTGGTGTCGGTGGTGATATTCCGCAGTGAGTCCCACGATGACTGCCAAGAACTATTTAGGGTTGAAGCCCATTCGATTCGATAGATGGCGTTGGACACACTGTTAGTCCAAGTGATGACGCCGTTACTTTGCAGGGAAGTGATGACTGAGGTCTGTCCAAAGGACGATGTTTGCAGGCAAACAAGCAAGATATAATAAATGAAACAAGTTCTCATAAGCACAGTCTCAGGAGGAGTATTTGGTCGATTGCATTGGCGCCGACTCGGGGCCAAAAGCCCGCATATTCGTATTCGGTGTTTGGTTGAGTTGTTGTCATATGAATGACTGGTTTTTCACACGTCCATACCCGCTTTTTGCGGGCGTTGGAGGCCGATGACTTGTTTGATGCTGTCCTTCCACTTTATGAGTGGGTCTTTCCGGTAACGTTGGTAGAGGGCGTGGATGTTGGTGTCCGACTGAATGGTCATAAGTTCCTCGGCGCGACTGAGTGCCTTGGTATCACCGGGGCAGTTGAACGGGATAATCTGGCGCAGGCGGTTGGCCTTGCCCAACCAGATAGAGTCGGTGACGTAGGGGCGCACGTCGGTAATGACGTCGTCAATGGCGCCATCCAGCATGGGTTCGCATGACACACTCGTCTCAAATCCTTGTGCGTGGGCATACTGGAGGCTT
>CAZHRU010000136.1:0-5370 GCA_964535015.1 uncultured Verrucomicrobiota bacterium
TTGAAATAATCAACGATCCGCGCCAGTTGCCCCTGAAATTCTTCGGCT
Organism: uncultured Verrucomicrobiota bacterium; assembly: GCA_964535015.1. Classification (GTDB taxonomy): domain Bacteria; phylum Verrucomicrobiota; class Kiritimatiellia; order CAIKKV01; family CAITUY01; genus CAZDUS01. Next base: position 49 of record CAZHRU010000136.1, read on the forward strand.
TCGGCATCGGTGAGCCGGAGTCTTGCCAGATTGGCGACATATCGCACATCCATCTGGTTCGCTACAGTTCTGCTGTTCTCGCCCATTTCCTCCTCCGTCCGCCCCAATACCATCACCCAATCGAACGGACTAGATACCGGAGAAAAGGATCGGGTGCAAGCCCGATCATCGACTCACGTTTGCGGCAACGCCACAAAAAAAGACGCGCTGTGCTTGTGTAGCACAGCGCGTCACGTTACGGCGTACGCGTCTTAGTGTTTCGAGACGTCGCCCTTTTGCCCATGCACGTGATGGGGCAGTACCAGCGTGCCATCCGTGCCCGCATTCTCCTCGGGAATCCGCATCCCGTAGAACGACCGGTACACGAACACCAGCGCGACCAGGAAGAAGAAGGCGCCAATCCCATTCTTGATCGCCTGATCCTTCATGTTGATCGCAATTTCAACCGCCAGCAACCCAAACAACGTCGTGAACTTGATCACGGGGTTCAGCGCGACAGACGACGTGTCCTTGAAGGGATCACCCACCGTGTCACCGACCACCGTGGCCGCATGCAAATCGGTGCCCTTCTGCCGCAGATCCACTTCGACGATCTTCTTGGCGTTATCCCACGCGCCGCCGGCATTGGCCATGAAGATCGCCTGGAACAGACCAAAGAAGGCGATGCCGATCAGGTACCCAATGAAGAAGTACGGATTGAAGAAAGGAAGCGCCAAGGCGAAACTGAACACCACGATGAAGATATTCCACATCCCCTTTTGCGCATACACCGTGCAAATGCGGACCACTTCATTGCTGTCCTTCTCCGACGCCGTGGACGCGTCGAGATTCATGTTCTCCTTGATATAGACAACCGCGCGATAGGCGCCTGTCACCACCGCCTGGCACGAGGCTCCCGTAAACCAGTAGATCACCGATCCGCCCATGATGAGGCCAAGAATGATCTCAGGCTGAACAATGGAGAGCGCGTCGACGACCGGCTTGAAGGGGCCGGCAATCCCGGAAAGCACCTGCGCTTTGTACCGCTCCTCCAAGAGCATGATGATGCCGAACACCATCGTGGTGGCGCCCACAACGGCGGTACCAATGAGCACCGGCTTTGCGGTGGCCTTGAAGGTATTGCCGGCGCCATCCCCCTTCTCGAGCAGGTATTTGGCGTTTTCAAAATCCGGATCGAATCCAAACTTCTTCCTGATCTCATCCTTGATGCCGCCGTGTCCTTCGATCTGGCTCAATTCGTAGACTGATTGCGCGTTGTCAGTAACCGGTCCATAACTATCCACCGCAATGGTGACCGGCCCCATACCCAGGAATCCAAACGCCACCAACCCAAACGCAAAGATCGGCGCCGCAAACAGGAACTCCTTGGGCATCAGAGCGAGCAGGGCCGCATTTTGGGAGAAATAGTACGAGACAAACATCAAAACCATGATGCAAAGCCCCATCCAGAATGCCGAGAAATTACCCGCCACGAAACCGGACAGGATGTTCAGCGAGGCTCCACCGTGACGGGAGCAGTTGGTCACTTCCTTCACATGCCGCGAATTCGTGCTGGTGAACACCTTGGTGAACTCCGGGATCAGGGCGCCCGCCACCGTTCCGCAACTGATAATGATCGAGAGCACCCACCAGAGATTGGGATCCAAACCGGGTTGGGTGGCCAACAGAACCTTACTGGCGACAAACGTGATCGCGATGGAAACCGCCGAGGTAATCCACACCAGATGCGTCAAGGGCGCTTCAAAGTCAAAATCCTTCTTGCCGCCAAACATGATTTTACTCAGGATTTCATTGCCGAAGTAGGAGACCAGCGAGGTGACGATCATCAGTGCGCGCATTACAAACAGCCAGATGATAAGCGTCGCGCAAATTGCCGGACTCGCCACCAAAGCCAAGGCAAGGAACGCGATCAGGGCCACACCCGTCACGCCGTAGGTTTCAAAACCGTCCGCCGTCGGACCGACCGAGTCGCCGGCGTTATCGCCCGTGCAGTCCGCGATTACGCCGGGATTCTTCGGGTCATCTTCGGGCAGTTTGAAGACGATCTTCATCAAGTCCGAACCAATGTCGGCGATCTTGGTGAAAATTCCGCCGCAAATGCGAAGCACGCTGGCGCCGAGCGATTCACCGATGGCAAACCCGATGAAGCAGGGGCCAACCAGTTCACGCGGCAGGAACATCAAAATGCAGATCATGAAGAACAATTCCACCGCCACCAGCAGAAGCCCCACGCTCATGCCGGACCGCAGCGGAATGCCAAGCGTGGCAAGCGGATTACCCTGGAGCGCCGAAAACGCCGTTCGGGAATTGGCCGTCGTGTTGATACGGATGCCAAACCAGGCCACCCCGTAGGATCCGAGGATACCCAGGATCGAGGCCGCCAGGATCACCGCCACGTGTCCAATGGAATTCCCCTGCAGAACCTTGAAGTAATAAATCATGCAAACGGCAATCAGCCCCCACAAAATGGCAAGAAACTTCCCTTGCGTGAAAAGATAGGTTTTGCAGGTTCCCCAAATCGTGTTGGAAACCTTGGCCATGCTCTCGTGCACGGGTAGCGCTTTTGTCTGGATGTATTGGACAAGGCCAAAGGCCGCCCCGACGGCGCAAATCGCGATGCCAATATACATCAGCATCGCACCGCTGATTCCACCCAATCCGGCGAAAGAGACCGTGCTTAAGTCAGGAATCTTTATATCCGCCTCGCCGGCAAATGCGGCGGCGGGCAACCCCACCATGGCAAGCGCCGCGAGGGATTTTAGGAACGTGGAGTGACTGGGGCCGGTTGGTGTCTTCATGTGTGACTCTTCTTCTATCCTTTCTGGTTCTAAAAAAATGGTGAAGGGAAGCAAGACCTGCCTGTCGTGTTCCTCCACATTCCGCAACAAAGCGTAGGAAAGTACCTGAGCGACCGCGGAAACGCAAGAAACTCTTGTTAAAAATTTGGCAGATCTGTCAATTCGTGAACACGAAACGGTAGACCTGAGTCCGGGCGGCGCCGCGGAACAACGGCACTCTCCAAGCCTGTCATACGGTCAGCACCATTCCATCGCATGACACGAAGAGACCCGCAGGCAGGTTTTCCTGAACCTCCTCGTGGTCCAGATCATGGCAGACGTGCGTAATATACGAGTGCTTGGCGCCAATGGCGCCAAGCAACGAAACAGCATTTTCCACAGTCAAATGGGTTGGATGCTGGCGGTGACGCAACCCGTCCAGAATCATGACATTCACTCCGCGGAACCGGTTCAGCGTGGAGGCCGGCATCTCCTTGCAGTCCGGCACATACCCCACGGAGCGTCCCTCCCATTCCAAGCGGTACCCGTACGTCGCCGATCGTCCATGCACCACCGGCAACGGTTCCACGCTGATCTTCCCCACCTTGAAGGGTTGGTCAACGGCAACAAAGTCCAACCGTGGTCTGAACACACCCGGTTCCGGCGTGTCAACGTTGATGTAATTGAAGATCCGCCGCAGATCGCCAATCGTCTCGCCGGATCCGTAGACGGGGATCACGGCCCCTTGCAGGGTGTTATAGCGTCGCACGTCATCGAGACCGAAGATGTGATCCGCATGTGAATGGGTAATCAACACGGCATCAACCCGCGGCACCGCGTAGGCCAACGCCTGCTCCCGAAAATCAAGCGAGGTGTCGATGACCACACTGGCTTCCGGCGTCTGGACATACAGACTCGACCGTCGCCGCCTGTTCCTCGGATCCTGGGACCGGCAGACCCGGCAATCGCACCCAATGACCGGTATTCCCACAGAAGTCCCCGTACCTAAGAACGTAATTCTCACTGCCATGCATCCCCTATCAATGCGCCGCAATTCCAAGCCACGCTTGCACTGCCGGCGAAAACTTAACGATCACCGGTGTGAACACTATACACACCATACTCATCAACTTGACCAGAATGTTCAACGACGGTCCACTGGTATCCTTACACGGATCCCCCACCGTGTCGCCAACCACCGCCGCCCCGTGCACTGGATTCTTGCTGCCGTCGGGCAGATGCTTGCCGCCGTAGTTCCCCTTTTCAATGTATTTCTTGGCGTTATCCCATGCGCCCCCGGCATTGTTCAACATCGTGGCCAACACAAAGCCAGTGGTCAACGACCCTGCCAGTAACCCCATCACGCCCCCTATCCCCAGGACGAGTCCGGTCAGGACTGGCGCGATGATGGCCATGAGGGATGGGGCAATCATTTCGTGCTGTGCGCCAGCGGTCGAGATGGCCACACAGCGCGCGTAGTCCGGTCGTTCCTCGCCCCGCATGATACCGGGTTTCTCGGCGAACTGCCGGCGTACTTCATCCACCATCGCCCCCGCCGCCCTCCCCACCGCCTTCATGGACATCGCCACGAACACAAACGTCAGCATCGCCCCGACAAACATGCCGCAGAGCACCAACGGATTCAGGATATTGATCTCAAACGCAGCCACAAAATCGAGCACGGTGGCGCTGTGCGCCTCCGCCGCCGTGAACAACGTCTTACCCACCCGGAAGGTTCCATCGGCCGATTCGGAGGCAAGTTTACCCACCCACAGTTTGACTTCCTCAATATTCGCCGCCAGCAACGCCAGCGCAGTCAGGGCCGCGGAACTGATGGCAAACCCCTTGCCCGTCGCCGCCGTGGTGTTGCCCAGCGCATCCAGCGCGTCCGTACGCTCGCGGACTTCCGGTGGCAATCCCGCCATCTCCGCGTTACCGCCGGCGTTATCCGCGATCGGCCCGTACGCATCGGTGGCGAGTGTCACACCCAAGGTGGCCAGCATTCCCACCGCCGCAAACCCGACACCGTACAAACCATGCGAAAAGTGGGCGAATCCACCGGAAAATCCAAAGGCACACAGAATACCAACCACAATAATGACCCCTGGAACCCAGGCACTCATCATCCCGGTCGAAAGCCCCTCGATAATGACCGTCCCCGCCCCCATTTTGGCCTGCGCCGCAATACCGCGCGTCGGAGCATAGGCATCTGATGTATAGTACTCCGCCGATTGGCCGATCAAGACACCCGCAATCAGTCCGGCCACTACCGCTCCAAAAATACCCCAACTGATCATTCCAAGCCAGGCCATCCCTGCCACTGCCACCACACTCATAACGGAGGCACTTAGAGTCCCGGCAAGTAGCGACCGTAACAGGCCCTTCTGGTCAGCGCTCTCCTTGCAGCGAACCATGAAAACTCCCAGGATCGAGAGCAATGTGCCGATGCCGGCCACCACCATGGGAGCCGTGACAAGATTGACCGCATGCCCGAAGTTGCCTTCCGCCACCCCAATGGAGGCGCCAAGCGCCGCCGTCGCCAGGA
>CAZHRU010000137.1:0-5330 GCA_964535015.1 uncultured Verrucomicrobiota bacterium
GACCAGCCTTCCTCGAAGCCGTAGGCCTGCAGGATGATTTCGTAGCACATGTGGACGGAGCCGCTGGAGCGGGGGTCCCCGGAGCCGACCCAGGCGAAGTAGTCGGGGCGGGCCAGATCGGCCCAGTCGGTCGGGATTGGCAGTCCCAGGCGTTTGACGAGAGGGCGGTTGTAGAGGATGCCGAAACTGCTGAGGGCGATGCCATACCATTGGTGTTGGGGGTCGACGACGGGGGCCCCGGCGCAGCGGGGTGGGATGCCGGCGAGGACGTCGGGGTCGAGCGGGAGCGGGGTCAGCCAGTTTTGTTCGATGGCGGTCAGGTAGGGGGCGACACCGCCGCCGAAGAGGAGGTCGACGCCGGGGGCGTCCGGGGAGGTGGTGAAGCGGGATTCGAGTTCCTTGAGGATTTTGGAAGCGCCGCCGACATCGAGCCAGCGGATATCCACCTGACGGTGGTGGTTGGTTTGCATCCAGTCGCGGAAGGCGCGGGAGTATTCGAGGCGGACTTCGCGGCGGTGGGGCGAGAGGATGGCGAGGGTTTCGGCGGCGGCGGGGGCTGGCGCTTCCGGCGGGCGGCGGGAGGTCAGCATTCCCACGAAAGGCAGGGAGGCGACCACAACGAACAGGATGGCGGAGAAAGCACGCATGGGGGGTGCCTCCTAGTCGAGGGTGACCGTGTCGTTGTAGGCGGGGACGGAGGTGGTGAAGCCGCGGAGTTCCTTGAGGGTGGCGGCGAAGGCGCGGGAGGATTCGGGTTCGCCGTGGGTTACGAAGACATGGCGGGGCGGTGTGGTCAGGCGGGAGAGCCACTTGATGAGTTCGCCGCGGTCGGCATGGGCGGAGAAACCGGGGATCTGGGCGACGTTGGCGCGTACGGGATAACTTTGGCCCAAAATCCGGACCGGGGTGACGCCATCGAGGATGATGCGGCCGAGGGTGCCCACGGCCTGATAGCCCACGAAGAGGACGGTGGCGGAAGGTTTGGAGATATTGTTTGCAAGGTGGTGCTTGATGCGGCCGCCGGTACACATGCCGGCGCCAGCCATGATGGCGACGGTGCCGGAGATGTGGTTGATGGCTTTGGAGTCATCCACCGTGGAGGTCACCTTCAGGGAGGGGAAGTGGAACGGGGACTGGTGCTTCTGGATCAGGCGTTGCATGTCCGCATCCATCATGTCCATGTGTTTCTCGAAGACCCGGGTGACGCTGGCGGCCATGGGGCTATCGACAAAGACCATGATATGGGGGATGCGGTTGGCGAGGAGGAGTTCGTTCAGGTAGTAGAGGACCTCCTGGGCGCGTTCGATGGCGAAGGTGGGGATGATGAGATTGCCGCCCCGTTTGTGGGTATCGGTGATGACGGCGGCGAGGTGGTCGGCGATCAGGCCGGTTTGTTCGTGATCGCGGTCGCCGTAGGTGGACTCCATGACGACGTAGCGGGTGGGCGGGCAGTAGTCGGGATCCTCAAGGATGGGGCGATTCCAGCGGCCGAGGTCGCCAGAGAAGAGGATGGAGGACTGGTCGGCTTCCACGCGGATGGAGGCGGAGCCGAGGATGTGGCCGGCGTCGAAGTAGGTGACACGGATCGAGTTGCCGATGGAAAAGGTCTGTTTGTAGGCGACGGACTGGAAGTGGGAGCAACAGGCCTCGACGTCCTCGGGGCCATAGAGGGGTTGTTCCGGGTGGGGAGCCTTGCGGTTCTCCTTGTCGTGGCGCTTGCGTTTGAGCGATGCGTCTTCCGCCTGTAGTTTAGCCGAATCCATGAGGACGATTTTGGCGATTTCGCCGGTGGGGAAGGTGCCGAAGACGGGGCCTTGGAAGCCATCGTGGACGAGGCGGGGCAGGTAGCCGCAGTGGTCGATGTGGGCGTGGGTCAGGAGGACGGCGTCGATGCTGGACGGGGCGACGGGGAAAGGGTCCCAGTTGCGGTTCTTGAGATCGCGTTCCTGATAGAGACCGCAGTCGATGAGGAGTCGTTTACCGCCGGCCTCCAGGAGGTAGCGGGAACCGGTGACGGTTTGGGCGGCGCCGAGGAAGGTCAATTTCATGCTCATGGCGGGTAGGATAGGAGGGAGCGGGGATGGGATGCAACTACGAAAGAGGGAGGGGAGGGGTGGAGGGGAGGGGAGGAGAGGGAATCCAGAATCCAGAATTCAGAATACGGAATTCAAAATAGGGGAGGCGGAATGCGGAATTCAGAATCGGGTTTTGCCACGAAGTTCACGAAGGACACGAAGGGGGGGCGAGGTCCTTTTTTGGGGGTTACCCGGCATTGACTTGGGAGGGGTGGGGGGCATACGATGTGGGCCAGTCTTGGCGATGGTGATGCAAGTTTCGGGAGGGCGGGCCGGTGAGAACCTTGGACAAAATCAGCATTCGGGAGTTGATGGCGCGGTGCCGGGTCGGAGTGACGGTTGCGGAGCGTCGGAAGGCGCAGGATATCCTGGTGACGGTGACGCTGGAGGCGGATTTACGGCGGGCGTGCCGGAGTGACCGGCTGGCGGATTCGGTGGACTACAAGGCTATCAAACTGGACATTTTGGCGGACTTGGAGAAGAAACCGTTTAATCTGATCGAACGGGTGGCGCAACGGGTGGCGGATATCGCGATGCGGGACCAGCGGGTGGAGCGGGTGACGGTGGTGGTGCAGAAACCGGGCGCCTTGCGGCATGCCCGATGCAGTGAAGTTGAGATCGTGCGGGAAAGAAGAAAGGTGGCGGAATGAACAAGGAACGCGTAACCCAACTGGTGAGGGAATTGCTGGTGGAGATTGGGGAAGACCCTGCCCGGGAAGGGTTGCTCAAGACGCCGGAGCGGGTGGCGGCCGCCTATGAGTTCCTGACGTCCGGTTACCGGACCAACATGGAAGCGGTGGTTAACGGTGCGGTTTTCCAAGCCGAGGCGAACAACATGGTGTTGCTCAAGAACATCGAGGTCTACAGTCTCTGTGAGCATCACATGCTGCCATTTTTCGGGAAATGCCATATTGGTTACATCCCGCGGACCAAGGTGCTGGGGGTGAGCAAACTGGCGCGGATCGTGGATGCGTTGGCGCGGCGGTTGCAGATCCAGGAGCGGTTGACGGCGCAAGTGGCGAACGAAATCATGGATACGGTGGATCCGGAGGGGGTGGGCGTGGTGATGGAATGCCGGCACCTGTGCATGATCATGCGCGGGGTGGAGAAGCAGGATTCCGTCATGACGACATCCACGGTGCTGGGGAGTTTTCATAACAGTCCCAGCACGCGGGCTGAGTTCATGAGTCTGGTGGGAAGAGTCGGGTGAAGAGGCAGGGCAGGCTAGTGTCTGATTGCTCAATCCATTGAACAGTTCAGTTTGGGGACGTTGATGCAGTATCATTCTTTCGGAAGTACAGGGCTCAGGGAAAGTGCACTTGGGTTTGGCGCCATGCGGCTTCCGGTTAGGCCGGAGAACGGGCAAAATGTGGTGGATGAGGACGCTTCCATCGCCCTCATACGCCGCGGGTTCGAACTCGGAGTCAACTATGTCGATACGGCCTACATGTACATGGGGCACAAGAGTGAAGGTGTCGTTGGTAAGGCGTTAAAGGGGTGGCGCGACCGGATCACGCTTTCCACCAAACTTCCCCTCTGGGATGTCAAGACGACGGCGGATTTCCGCCGGTTCCTGGAGGAGCAACTGCAGCGCCTTGATACGACACACATCGATTTTTACCACTTCCATGGACTCAACCTTGAGAAGTGGAACAACACTGTGCTGCCGCTGCACCTGTTGAAAGAAATGGAGCGTGCGCGCTCGGAGGGGTTGATCCGCTTTATGTCATTTTCATTCCATGATCAACCGGCGGCGATGAAGACATTCATCGACACCGGGCTTTTTGCCTCTGTTCTTTGTCAATACAATCTGCTGGACCGATCCAATGAGGAGATGATCGCCTATGCCCATGAAAAGGGTTTGGGAACCGTCATCATGGGGCCCGTTGCCGGTGGGCGTCTGGGTGACGCCCATGAAGACATTCAGAAGGCCATCCCGGGACGGCGGACGACGCCGGAGATCGCCCTCCGGTTTGTTTTGGCGAATCCGAACGTTGACATTGCTCTTTCCGGAATGAGCAGTCTTGCCCAACTGGAGCAGAATGTCCTTGTGGCTTCGGATCCCAACCCGCTTTCGCCGGAAGAGGTTCGGCAGGTCAAGGAGACGGCTGATCGGCTCAGGGAGTTGGCCAACCTGTATTGCACAGGGTGCGAATACTGCATGCCCTGTCCGAACGAGGTTAACATTGCGGCCTGCTTCAAGAGCAAGATTGATCTCGATGTCTACCACTTCCAGGAGTCTGCCGTGAAGCGCTACCGCGCCATTGGTGATCCCTGGATCAAAGGCAAGCGCGCTGATGCCTGCGTCAATTGTGGTCTATGTGAACCCAAATGTCCGCAGAAGATTCCCATCCGCGACCAACTCCGCGAGACCGCCGCCCGTTTTGCGCCCTTCATGGCCGACGGATGACGTTCTTGTCGCCAAGACTCAGAGATGCTCTCTGGTGGGAATGTGGTGGCAAAATAGTCTAGACGGAGGGCGGGGGCCCATGAGACGCTGTAACTTGCAAAAAAGTCAATCGGGGCGGTATGAAAACGGCTCCGGAATCAATCAGCGAACGAGGGCGCAAAGACAATGAAGAAGGATGTATTGACGGTGCAAGAGTATCCAGCAGTGGGCATTCGTCCGGCCATTGACGGGCGCTACGGCGGGGTGCGGGAATCGCTGGAGGCGCCGACGATGAACATGGCGCGGAAGACGGCGGAACTGATTTCCTCGAAACTGCGGTATCCGGATGGGCGCCCTGTGCGTTGCGTGGTGGCGGATAGTTGCATTGGCGGGGTCAAGGAGGCGGCGCAATGCGCGGATAAGTTCCGGAAGCAGAATGTGGGCGTGTCGCTCACGGTCACGCCGTGCTGGTGTTACGGCAGTGAGACCATGGATATGGATCCGCTGACACCCAAGGCCATCTGGGGGTTCAACGGGACGGAACGGCCTGGCGCGGTCTATCTGGCGGCGGTGCTGGCCGCCCATGCGCAGAAGGGGTTGCCGGCTTTTGGAATTTACGGTCGCGATGTCCAGGATGCCGGGGATACCCGGATTCCGGCGGATGTGGAGACCAAACTGCTACGGTTCGCCAAAGCCGGCCTGGCGGTGGCCATCATGCGCGGAAAGTCTTACCTGTCGATGGGCGGTTGTTCCATGGGTATTGCCGGTTCGATTGTGGATAACGGTTTTATTGAGGATTATCTGGGGATGAGGGTGGAGTCGGTGGATCTGACGGAGTTTGCGCGGCGGATCCGGGATAACGTGTT
>CAZHRU010000138.1:0-5301 GCA_964535015.1 uncultured Verrucomicrobiota bacterium
GCCAGCAAGACCAGCGACACGGCGGGTGACGGGACGACGACCGCGACGCTGTTGGCCGAGAACATTTACCGGGAAGGTCTCAAGAACGTGACCGCCGGCGCGAACCCCATGAGCCTGAAGCGCGGCATTGACAAGGCCGTGGAGGCGGTGGTGGATGCGATCGCGAAGCAGTCCAAGAAGGTCAAGGAGCATACGGAAATCGCCCAGGTGGCGACGATTTCGGCGAATGGCGACAAGGCCATTGGCGACATCATCGCGGATGCGATGGACAAGGTCGGCAAGGACGGCACGATCACCGTCGAGGAAGCCAAGGCGATTGAGACGACGTTGGACGTGGTGGAAGGGATGCAGTTCGACAAGGGTTACATCTCGCCGTACTTCGCCTCCAACATGGAGACGATGGAAGCGTCGCTCGAGGATGCGTATCTGTTGATCCACGAGAAGAAGATCTCGAATCTCCAGGATTTGCTGCCCCTGCTGCAGAGCGTGGCGAAGGCCGGCAAGCCGTTGCTGATCATTGCCGAGGACGTTGAAGGCGAAGCGCTGGCCACGTTGGTGGTCAACCGCCTGCGCGGCACGTTGCAGGTGTGTGCGGTCAAGGCCCCGGGCTTTGGCGACCGCCGGAAGTCGATGATGGAGGATATCGCGATCCTGACGGGTGGTCGATGTCTGACGGAAGACCTTGGCATCAAACTTGAGAACGTCAAGATTGAGGATCTGGGGCGCGCGAAACGCATCACCGTGGACAAGGAAAACACGACGATCGTCGAGGGCGCCGGCAAGGCGGCCGCGATCCAGGGGCGAGTGGCCCTGATCAAGCGGCAGATCGAGGAAACGACGTCCGACTATGATCGCGAAAAACTGCAGGAACGTCTGGCCAAGTTGGCGGGCGGCGTGGCGGTGATCAATGTTGGCGCGGCGACCGAGACCGAGATGAAGGAGAAGAAGGCTCGCGTCGAGGACGCCCTGCATGCGACCCGCGCGGCAGTGGAAGAGGGTGTGGTTCCCGGTGGTGGCGTGGCCTTGCTGCGTTGCCTGGCCTCGCTGGAAAAGGTTGATGTGAGTGGTGATGAGAAGATCGGCGTGGATATCATCCGTCGCTGTCTGGAATCCCCGCTGCGTCAGCTCGTGGACAATGCGGGTCTGGAGGGCGCGGTGATCGTTCAGGAAGTCAAGAAGTTGAAGGGGCCGATGGGCTTCAACGTGGCGACCGGCGCGTATGTTGACCTGATCAAGGATGGTGTGCTGGATCCGGCCAAGGTGACCCGTATGGCGCTGCAGAATGCGGCGAGCATTTCCGGGTTGCTCCTGACGACGGAATGCATGATCACCGACCTGCCGAAGGACGAGAAACCTGCTCCGGCCCCGGGTGGTGGCGGAATGGGCGGCATGGGCGGAGACATGTACTGATCCTGAACACGACTGAACAAAACGTTTGACGTTGGTAGACGGGACGCATACACTGCGTCCCGTTTACTTTCCGGAGGAGATGCGGTATGAATGCTGATTTGATTGAGAAGGCCAAACAGAAGGTGGTTTCCATACCCCTGCTGGTTAACATGGTGTCGCGTCGCGTACGCCAACTGAATGCGGGCATGCGTCCGTACATCAAGCCCGAGTCGCCGAATGAAGAGAAGGTGGATACCGCCCTGCGTGAGATCGTGGAAGGGAAACTGACTGCGGAAATCGGTTTTTTTGCGCCGGTCAGCACGGGTCCGCTTGCCTCGGATGAGTAAGCGGCGGTAGTGCGCCATGGGTGCCGCTACGGACAAACCGCGTGACGGCAAGGTTGCGACTAACCGGAAGGCGTTGCACGAATACTTTGTTCTGGACCGCATTGAGGCGGGGCTGGAACTTCTGGGGACCGAGGTCAAGTCCGTCCGGGCGGGTCATGTGACTCTCACGGGCGGTTTTGCCTTTTTGGAAGGGCGCCAGATGGTGTTGCGTGACGTCTACATTGCGCCGTACGAATGCGGCAACCGTTTCAACCATGAACCGACCCGACAGAGGAGACTGTTGCTCAGCCGGAAGGAAATCGACCGGTTGGCCGGCAAGATTGCCCAGAAGGGTTTTACGCTGATACCGCTGAATATGTATTTCCGGAAGCGGTGGGCGAAAGTGGAAATAGGACTCTGTCGCGGCAAGCAAGACACGGACAAGCGCGAAACGTTGAAGCGCAAGGATGCCGACAAGGAGACCCGGCGCGCCATGGCGCGGAGGTAGTGGCACGTGCGGGGTGATGGACTGGTCCGCCGCGGACGTTCAACGTTTGCCTCCACCGGCAAGCCTGGTGGGCGGCTGGTGTGAAGCCGCGATGCGTTCAGGGGTGAATGGCATGAAGGTTGTGTTTGGCGGCGGCGTGTTGTAAGGTATGCCCATCAGAAGGGAGTTTGCGATGCGAAATTTTGGCTGGAGCGAATTGCTGCTTATCTTATTGGCCATCCTGTTGCTCTTTGGTGCGCGCCGACTGCCCGAACTTGCCCGTTCACTGGGCAAGAGCCTCAGCGAGTTCAAGAAGGGGCGTGAAGAGGGGCAGAAGTCCCTGCAGGAACGGGATCAGGACTCGGCTTCGTCCACCGACAAGAAAGCCTGAAGGCGTTATTGCTTCAGGGGATTGGGACTGACGGAGGCTGTTGAGCCCTTCCGGCTTTCGCGGTCCAACTGTCTCAGCGCCTGTTCGATATCGTTCTTCCAGGGCGTTTTCGGATGGGCGGCGAGAAAGTCCTCGTAGACGGCCCGCGCCTCCGGCAGGCGGGCCAACTGCTGAAGGCAACGTGCTTTACCGAACAAGGCTTGGGGGGCCAGGTAGTGATCGGGGTTCTTGGCCGCAAACGCGGTAAAGGCGACGAGGGCATCCGCCGTTTGCCCCATGGCCTCATTGCAGTGGATTCTTCCCAATTCAGCGACGGGCGCCATCAGGTGCGTCGGGTTGCGGCTGAGGAAATCGGTATAGGAGGAGAGGGCGGCGACGTAATCGCCGGCGTCGTACTGGATCTTAGCCATCTGCAGCAGGGCCAACTTGGCGGCGGTGGTGCGCGAGTACTGGGACATGATGGACTGCAGGGCCTGTGTTGAACGTGCTTCTCCGAGCATGCGGCCGGCGTTCTCCTCGTTTGACTCGGACCGGGCGCGATAGAGGAAGATGCCGGTGATCAGGACGATGGCAATTGCCGCGGTGCCCAACCAGTGTTTCCACTCGGTCCGGGCCGTGAGGAGCAACTTCTCAAGGTCGTTCAATTCGGGGGGTGGCGGAGCGGGGTTGGCGGCCTGGGTCTCGGTTGTTTCCATTGGTTGATCCTTGTTACTGCGACTGAATGCTGAACTTAATACGGGCAAGGGGCTTGGGAATCAAGGTCAAAGTTGGCGACAGGGTTATAAAAACCCGGAGGTGCGCCTCCTCAGGAGGCGAAACGGCGGAGGTACTTGACGGCCACGGTGAGATCGTTGGGCCATGGCGCGGTGATCAGGACTGTTTGCCCGGTGGTCGGGTGGAGGAATTCGAGTTGTTCGGCATGGAGGGCGGGGCGGGCCATCAGGGGGCGTTCGCCATCGGCCTTCATCTTGTAATGTTTCTTCATGGTGGAAAGGAGAAGCGGGGCCCCACTGCCGTAATCCGCGTCGGCGACGAGCGGGCAGCCGATTTCCCGCAGGTGGACCCGGATTTGGTGCAGTCGGCCGGTGGCGGGTTCGGCACGCAGGAGTGCGTATCCCTTGAACCGTTCCAGCAGGGTTACCTTGGTGGTTGATGGTTTGCCGCGCGACAAACTCACTTCCGAAAGGCCCTGATACATCAGGCTGGGGGCCAGGGGGAGGTTGATCTCCATTTCCGGTTCCGGAGGGGCCCCGTTCACGAGGGCGGTATAGATTTTGCGGGGGTGCCGGCCCCGGAACTGGTTGGCAAGGCTGACGAGGGCCGGTTTATTCCGCGCGAGCAGTACGATGCCGCTGGTGCCGACATCGAGACGATGGACGTTGGCGAGGTAGGAAAGTCCACGTTCGACGACCCAGGGTTTCTGCTGGCGGATGGCGGCATGGAGAAGTCCCATGAGGTTCTCGCGGGTCTTATCCCAGCGATCAGGGGCAATCAGCATGCCGGTTGGTTTGTTGATGGCGATGATATCGGCATCCTCATGCAGGACTTCGATGGCCGGCCATTGGATGCTGAGGCGGAGCAGGGGGAATGCGGAAGTCTTTTTCATAAGGATGGGGTACCGGAGATCAAGAGGCGGATGCGGCTTTCAGGCGGGCGACGCAATCCTGGACATCCTTGACGCGGAAGGGTTTGGGGAGTGCGTCGGAGAACCCCTGGGCGTGATAATGTGACAGGGTGGTCTCGTGCGAGGCGCCGCTGGCTACGATGGCATAGACTCCGGGGTTGATGGTCTTGAGTTGGTTCAAGGTGGCGAGGCCGCCCATACCCGTCGCTACGGTGAGGTCCAGAATGACGCCGAGGTAAGGGGTGCCGGCCGCCTGGGCGGCCTTGTAGCGTTCAATTGCCTCTTCGCCCGATTCCACGGTATCCACATCAATGCCGAACCGGTTCAGCATAAGGGTGTAGACTTTGCAGATGGATGCGTCGTCCTCCAAGATGAGGATTTTTGGATTCATGGGCTGACTGTAGCAGATGGGAATTATCCCGTCGATGAAGAAGCGTCTTGGTCAGTCGAGGGTATGAACGAACAGGCCGTCGCGGAGTTTGGGTTCAAACCAGGTGCTCTTGGGCGGCATAATGCCGCCGGCATCGGCGATGTCGAGCATCTGGTTGACGGTGGTGGGATGCATGGAGAAGGCCACGGCGCCGTTGCCGTTGTCAACGCGGCGGACCAGTTCGGCCGTACCGCGGATGCCGCCGACGAATTCGATGCGTTTGCTGGTGCGTGGGTCGGTGATGCCAAGGATGGGGGCCAGGAGTCGGTTCTGCAGGACGGTGACGTCGAGGCGTTCCTCGGGGGAGGCTCCGGCGGGGAGGGTCCAGGACAGTGTGTACCAGGACCCGGCCAGATACATGCAGGCTGAACCCGGGGTGGCGGGAGTTGGCGTGGTGGCCGGGGTCACGGTGAACGTTCCGGAGATTGCCTTGAGGAGGGCGGGGGCGGTGAGGCCGTGCAAGTCGGTAACGAGGCGGTTGTAGGGCAGGATCTGCACCTGACTGGCCGGGAAGAGGACGCCCAGGAACCAGTTGTATTCCTCGTTGCCGGTGTGGTTGGGATTGGCGGTGCGGCGTTCCCGGGCCACACGGGTGGCGGCGGCGGCGCGGTGGTGGCCGTCGGCGATGTAGGCGGCGGGTACGGCGGCGAAGGC
>CAZHRU010000139.1:0-5074 GCA_964535015.1 uncultured Verrucomicrobiota bacterium
TGTTGACACCACTACATATGGGGGCTACCCACACAAAACCCGGAAGCGGCATTTGATTTTCTATCAGTGACCAGTAGTTGCTCCGCCGAAATCATCGAAACAAACTTTGTCGTGCGCGGTCTCACTCCGACGCCAGAAGGGCAATTTAGCGGGTTGATCGCGGAACTGTACAAATGCGGCGACACTAATCCGTGCCTCGTCTACACGCAAAAACTGGACGTGGTCCAGTTACAAGGCATCAGTGTGTCCCCTCAGGCGGCGCAGGTGAACGAGGATGTGATTTTTACCGCCCAGATGTCGCCGACAAACAGTGGCGGTTCGATACTCAATTGGAGTGGGGGTGGTCAACCAGCAACGGGCACCGGCACAGTGTTTACCACCCATTGGTCCACTCCCGGCACACACACGGTCACGGCATATTGTGGCATTAACGAATGTGCCGGAACGACATCCGTCAACGTGCCCGTCGTAAAAGTGAACTTGGATGTCAACCGGAAGAACGGCACTCTGGTTCCTGAAGACAAGGAGCATTCGAATGGTAGCATTGTTCAGATTGTCCCCAAAGACAATCCGAGCACCTTGTATCCAAACGGTATCTTCTTGGGGATTTCCACCATGACCGTTGAACCGGCGTCAGTAGCAAGTGCCCTGACCTTGAAACTGAAGAAGGTCGGTCCCTCTACGAGTGTTGGAAAGATCCGCGTCTGGAAGAACGGATCCATGTTCATGAATGAAGGCGATATGGTAATGCCGGTCGTTGCCGCCGATTTGTCGTCCACTTGGAAGGTTGATTCGACGATGGGAGGCGTTGTTGATCTTGCCCTCATCGCTGAATACCCTGCAGGGACAGAACTCTGCCGAGATACGATCCGAATCAGTTCCATTCCATGTGAACCGGGAGACGGGGCGATCATCTTCGTCAACCCGGCGCTGACGGTGCACACGTCGCCATACGACGACTTTGAGAAGAATGGGGCGGAGAAGATTGCCGATGCACTTGCGCCCGTGGCGGCAGGTGCGGGCGATAACATTGTGGTCGCGCGGCAGTCAGGAACATACGACGAGTATGACATCGCGATTGGGCCAACAAAGGAGGGCGTGGTGCTGGCGGGGGCAGCAGGAAAGTGGACGGTAGATGATCCAGCCGATCCGGCTTCTCCCATACATCCGAATCCGTATGCCACGGTTTTCGATTTCGCGGAATTACCAACCGTAAAAGGGGCAAAAGGACAATCTGCACTGTTGGGCACTTTCATGATTAGTGCCGATGGTGTTGTTCTTGGTGGTTTGCGCCTCATTTCCGGGAGCGATTCTGAATTTGGGGGGGGCATCATAGCGGCTAATCTTTCCGGACTGTTACTTTGCTATAGTGCCTTCGATGACAATACCTCACCTATTGGCGGGGCCGTGAATCTCCTTGATGTGGCGAATGGTAAGATCAACACGTGTCTCTTCGATGGGAACATCGCGGAATTCCATGACAATGGCACACCCACCCTCACCAAAGGTTTTGGTGGGGCCGTGGCTACCGGGAAATCTAGCGCGGGCAACGCGGATCTCGCTATTGTCGATTGTCTCTTTGGGCAGATCACTGGTAACAAGGCGCTGACCACATCCACCCCAGGCGGCATTTTCACAACCGGTTCGGCAAGTGGTGGTGGAGATATCTATCTGAACCAGGGCAGGTTGAGTATCTGTTTCAGCCAATTCCAGAAGTCACGGGCTGGCAAAACGATGCCTGCGTCATCAACTTACGTTAACCTGAAGCAGATCAACAAGTTCACTGGCGACGGTGGCAGCATTGCTGTTCATGGAAACCAGGATGACACGCAGGTGACAATCACAGATGCGAAGTTCGAGAACACGCGCGCTGAAGGTGATGGTGGAGCGATCTATATCGCAAAGGACGCTGATCCGGCAAATCGAGCGTTAATTACTGCATATTCGGAAGAGTTTGTGGATAGAACAGATGCTGTGTTGTTCCCGACACCTGAGATCTTAGGAGGCGGTTGCGCCGGGTCACTGACTCGCGTAGCAATCAAGTCTTGTCTTGCAGGATCGCAAGGCGGCGGGATGTTCCTCTGCGGACGCGAAGTGCAGGTGACGATCGATGGGTGTAAGTTCAGTGAATGCAAGGCGGGTGTGGTGCATCAAACCGATGGCAAAGGCGGAGCGATTGCGTTTGGTGGTGGTCACCAAGGGACCTGGAACCCCTTTGACGATTCACCGATATCACATGTGCCGCACGGGAAGATGACGATTCATGGCAATACACTAATTGAGAAGTGTACGTCCAGTGACAATGGAGGCGGGATATATTTGACTATATCCGGTGAGATTGCGATGAGCGAAACGCAGATAAAGGACTGTGATGCGTTTGGTTCGCAAGGTATCTCCGGGCATGTGTCGATGCCTGACGAAGAGGGGCTTGGTGGAGGTGCTCACGTTACCGCGGGAGGCATGCTCCGGATGGGCGATGGGTGCGTGGTCAGTGCGAACAGGGCACGGTTTAGCGGAGGTGGACTCGGTTGTAAGAATGGCTTAGTTGAAATGAGCGCAACTGGGACAGGAATATACGTAAGGGAGAACAGGGCGAACGAGCATACGGACGACGGTGGGGGGTATGGTGGAGGCATCTATCTGTCGACTGCGGCAAATGACGGGGGGTGGCCAGTGTGGTTGACCTTGGATGGTCTTTTGGGGCGTGGCAAACTGGTAGTAGAAGATGGTAGCAGCGGGTCAACACAACGACGCATTACAATCAATGGTAATTATGCTAAAGAGTGGGGTGGTGGACTGTACGGCGGGGTGCCAGCTGTTCTTGAGGCCTACTGCGAAGTCGCGGTAAATTGTCTATTTAGCATGAATATATGCGGAAGCGCCGGAGCGAACAGTCCGTATAACGGTCTTTGCTTATATCCCAACGAGGTGGTAGGGCACGTCCAAGACGGCATCGTGAACTTGAAGACGTCGCATATCAATGGTGCGGCAACCGCCATAGGTCTGTATTTGAAGTCTGCTCCGGGTATTTTCGATTAGGGTTCGGCAACATTCAGTCCAAGTATAGGGAAACAGTTTCAGGCTGACTACTAACTATGAACTACTTAACTCTCACTAACAGAAGATATCGTCGGTGTCGTTCATTCTGCGGGTTGACGTTGGTGCTGTCCGTGTGGTGTGGTGTTGGTTGTTGGATCAAACCGTGTACTACGGGTTCTCCTGTAGACCGCAGTTGGATGCACGGCCCGTATCAAACGGATCCCGGGGCTGTCGGATGGAACGAGCCCCTAGGAAAGCCTCGCGGTGGGTTTGAGACGAATACATGGTGGGGGAAACCCATGAACCCTGCGGAGTTCTGGAAGGGAAAGACGGTATGGCTGGATACTCAGTGTCTCACGGCACTTAGGCAACGTGGGCGTACGAGTCCACCTCCTGCGTTCGACGATGTATTCTTGTCTTTGTCCAACTACTGCGTTTGGGTTGCAGATGGATCTCCAAAGGCGTTGACCAATATCTGCGATGCAGAATACAACTGGTGGAATAGGTGGGTTGGGTTGTTGCCCCGAACGCCCGCAGATATTGCATGGTGGCATGCGCACCAGGCTGAAGAGTATATGTCTCGCAACCCCCCCCAGGGGGGGGCTGCGGAGGAAGACCGGCCGTCTCGCTTGAAACGGGCAACAGAGGAGTTGACGAAATGGCTAGATGGATCGGCAGAGGACGCGTTGAGAGAAGGATGGCCTATCGAAGCCCTCGATGATCAAGCGTTGTACTGGGCCTATGTGCGAGCGAAACGCATTGCATACGCTGAGGAGTGCGCCATAGCCAAGCGTATCGATGACGAAGAACGGAAACTCGCATTTCTTGGGAGGTTTCGCGAGAGACTATCTGTTGATTTCGACGTCGTCGGACGGCCAGTGACGGAGGCTGAGGACAAGTTAGCGGATGAATGGAAGCGACGCTATATTAAGCGACTCGTGAGGGAGGAGACGGACCGAACCTATATCGAGAGTTACTGTAAGACCTGGGGTTTGAATGCGGAGTTGCTGATCGTAGAGGCTTCGCAGGAAGCGAAGACCCGGAGCCTCGAAGACTTGATGCCGAAGTACTTGAAAGAAAGATCGCCTGCGCGCCTGAAAGAACATGAACAGTTGGTTGTGCCCCTTCTGGCTCGAGGTGACGTGAAGGTGGCTCGCATTCTGGCCACTCGTTATTGGCTTGACTGGGGGAAACTCACGGAACTGGCCGAGCAAGCGAAACGGGAGGCAGAGAAACTCCGCGAACGCCAGGCCGCACTGACACCGGAGGAGATAACTGCGTGGAGGAAGAAGCGTCTCAAGAGAATTCTCATGATTGATGAGAAAGAGGCCGAGGCAAAAGCCAAGGAGTGGGGTATTGATCTTGAAGAGATCAAGACGTTGCGACAGAAGGAACTTGGGGAGATCAAGACTTTGCGACAGAAACGGCAAGGGAAGGAAGAGTCTGCCGGGGCCAAAAGGTAACAGTGTTCCGGTTTTTCCCTGAATCATCAGGTGGTGTTGGCGAAGACAGTGGTTTGGACGGTCGGCTGGTTGGTTAGGGACAATAGTACCACCCATACCGCCTATGACGTCGAAGGCCGCATTCTCGCCACCTGGGGCGCCACCTATCCCGTCGCTTACGAATACGACGACTTCGGGCGCATGACCGCCATGTACACCTACCGCGGCACGAATGCGCTGTCCTCGTATTCGGAAATCAGCAATCAGAAATCTCAAATGGACCGCACAACCTGGCAGTACGATCTCGTCACCGGCCTGTTGACCAACAAACTCTATGCCGACGGCAAGGGAACCGCTTATGGGTATACCCCGGACGGCAAACTCGCGACCCGTACCTGGGCGCGCGGTGACACCACCACCTACTCCTACGATGGGGTAGGCCAGATGACCAACATCAACTACAGCGATTCCACACCCGACGTCTCCCCCGATAGCCAGTAGCCAATGCAACAGCATCATCCAAAGCGGGGTTTCGTCATCGTGTGCATCTGTTAAGTGAGCAAGATTGTCATGATGAGAGCCGGAAAACAAGG
>CAZHRU010000140.1:0-4810 GCA_964535015.1 uncultured Verrucomicrobiota bacterium
GTCACAACCCCAACGTTTGCCTCCACCGACACGAGGTCGGTGGGCGGCTTGGGGGCGATCCCCGTGACCTTGTGTCACGGGTGAAGGAAGTTGAGCGGAGGTGTGAGGCGGCGTCATAACCCCAACGTTTGCCTCCACCGACACATTCTCTTGGCGTCCCTATGGCCGAACATTCGGCGCCACCTCCGTCTGGAAGTCGTTAATTTGTTAATCTCTTGGATTGCTCAACTGTTGCCTGACCATGCAATTCATTTGCCCTTTTTTACAATAGACAGCCCGTCTGTTTGTTACCTTCGCTGGCCTGTTTTGGCTGCCTGACCATTTGAGGAGGTAGCCGTTATGCAAGCGGAAGGAAGACAATGAAGGCAAAAGAGCGGGTGTTGGCGGCATTTCTAAATCAAAAACCTGACCGGGTTCCGTGGGTTCCTTTTGTGGGGTGTCATGCGGGCGCGTTGATTGGCAAGACGGCGCGGGAGTTTCTGCAATCGGAGTCGCTCATGGTGGAGGGCATACAGGCGGCCATTGATCGGTATCGTCCGGACGGTATTCCGGTGAGTTTCGATTTGCAGATCGAGGCCGAAGCGTTGGGGTGTGATTTGGCATGGGCTGATGAGAATCCGCCCTCGGTGACGGGGCATGTGTTGACGCAGGGGCTGGCCTTGAAGGATCTCAAGTCCATTGACATGAGCGCCGGACGTATTCCGTTGGTGATGCGGACGGCCAGGAGGTTGCGTGCCGCCAATCCTGATGTGGCGCTCTATGGGTTGATTACGGGTCCGTTCACGCTGGCGTTGCACCTGCTGGGCACGGACATCTTCATGAAGATGTTTGATGAGCCGGAAGAGGTCAAGCGATTGATGGAGTATTGCGCCGCTGTGGGGAAGACCATGTCGGCCGGGTTCCTGGAGGCGGGATGTGATATTGTGGCGGTGGTTGATCCGATGACCAGCCAGATCGGGCCGGATCAATTCCGGGACTTTGTCACGCCTTACATGACGGCGATTTTTGACGACATCCGGGCGCGCAAGGGGTGCGGGTCCTTCTTTGTCTGCGGGCATGCGCAGCAGAACATCGAGGCCATGTGCGAGTGTCGCCCGCACAACATTTCCATTGATGAGAACATTCCGCTCGATTATCTGCGTGACATTTGCGTGGCGCGGGGCATCAGTTTTGGCGGCAACTTGCAGTTGACCTCGGTGCTCCTGTTGGGTTCGCCGGAAGATGCGCAACGGAATGCGTTGGCGTGCATGGAGGTTGGTGGAGGGTCGGCGGGCTTTGTCCTGGCGCCCGGTTGCGACCTGCCGTACGGGGTGCCGCCCGCCAATATCGAGGCAATCACGCGGATTGTTACCGATCCCTACGAGCGGGACGTGTTGAAGGCCAAGGGTACGGCCAAAGTCAGCGCTGATCTCCTGGACTTGAGCGAGTATGGCGCCAGCGACAAGGTGATTGTGGATATCATCACGCTGGATTCGGAAGCCTGTGCGCCGTGCCAGTACATGGTGGAGGCGGTCCGGAAGGTGGCGCCGGAATTTGAAGGGATTGTGGAATGGCGCGAACACAAGATCAAACAGCGGGAGTCGCTGGTGTTCATGACCTCGTTGATGGTTCGCAACGTGCCGACGATCTGCATTGATGGTGAGATCACGTTCGTATCCCGTATTCCGGCGCGTGACGAATTAATTGCCGCGATCCAGAAGCGGATCAACGCCAAGATGCGGCTGATGATCCAGCAGCGCAAGGCCACGCTCTATATTCTGGGCGATGGCGGCGAGGCCTGTACGGCGATCCGTTCGAACGCGAGGCGGGCGACGCTGGAGCTTGGTGCGGATATCGAAATCGTGGAGATCACGGACATCAACCGGATTCATTCCTACGGCATCGCCCGCTCCATGTTGCCGGCGGTGGTGTTGGCGCGGTACCAGGTCAAGAGTACGCGCGAAGTGCCGGAGCCGGCCATCATCAAGGAATGGGTCAAAGACGTGTGAGGTCGTGATGGGTTCCGGATGCCAGCAGGATGTTGGGGGTAGCGGTCTGCCGCGGCCGCCTATTCCGGTGATCATGTTGACGGGGTATCTGGGGGCCGGCAAGACGACGTTGTTGAATCATTTGCTTGGGTTGCCGGAGGTGGTGGGGCGGCGGATTGCCCTGATTATCAACGAATTCGGCCCGTTGGGTGTGGATGGAAAATTAGTGGCGCCGCGCGAGCATCCGCTATACGAGCTCAATCGGGGCAGTGTCTTCTGCATCTGCATCAAGACAGATTTTCTTAAGACGCTGGATGAGATTGCGCGAGAGGTGAAGCCGGATCTGGTGATTGTTGAGGCGACGGGGGTGGCGGATCCCTGCGATTTGAGCCAGTTGCTGGGCGAGCCGCATTTGGCGGCGACGTTCACCTTGCAGGCGAATGTTTGTCTGGTGGATGCCCTGTCCTTTACCCAGGTTGCGGCTTTTCTGCGGACAGCGGTGCGGCAGGTGCAATGGGCTGACGGGTTGGTGATTAACAAGAGCGACTTGGTGACGGCCGGGGACCTGGTGGCGTTACGGAGGGTATTGGACGGGATCAACCGGGAGGCGCCGCGGGTGGAGACAGCATTTGGACGCATCCCGGATTCGTTCCTTGGCAGTCTGCGCGCCTTGCCGAGAGAGGGGATGGCGTTGCAGAAGCCGCCGGAGGGGTTGGTATCGGCGTCCATTGATGGACGCCGTTGCGTGGATTTCGATCAGTTCAAGGCGACGATTACCAGGCTGGAAGGGCGGCTGTTGCGTCTGAAGGGCAACCTATGCCCGGTGGGCGGGGAGCCGGTGTTTGTGGAAGTCATCAACGGGCACCTGTCGCAGAAGGCGGCGGTTTCCGGCCTATCCAAGACGGCCTTTACGGTGATTGGCTGGGGCATTTCCAAGGATGAACTTAAGGCCGCTTTTGCAGAATGCCTGAGGCCGTAGCCTTTGCGGGCTGGTGAATATACCGCTTCATGTGTGTCCGCAATCCGCATATAATACCCCACGAACAGACTTCGTGAAACGGCAAACAGGAGGGGCTCGGGGTGGTTATGGCGCGAAAGGTGATCAATGTGCTGGCGTGGCTCGGGGTGGCGTTGCTGATGGCGGCGTCGGATGGGCGGGCGGCGGGCGTTGTCTTCAGCGAGTTGATGTACAACCCGTTGCCTTCGGCGACCAACGCGGCGGATGACGATCAGTTTGAATTCCTGGAACTCAGGAACACGTCGGCATCACCGGTCAACCTTTCCGGCGCCACCTTCACGTCCGGCATCACCTTCACGTTCCCGACAGGCACCAATCTGGCGGCGGGTGCGTATGGCCTGCTGGTGCGCAGCGTCGCGGCCATGACCAATCGTTACGGGGCCCTCACCAATATCCTGGGCGTGTATACCGGCAAACTGGCCAATGAGGGCGAACAGGTGACGTTGAGAAAAAGTGATGGCACCGTTCTGTATTCCGTGACGTATGGCGACACGTTCCCGTGGCCGGAAGCGGCGGATGGGCATGGTGCGTCACTGGTGCTGGCGGATACGAATGGGAATCCCGATGCGGCGACCAGTTGGTCGTTCAGCGATACGTTCCAGGGGACTCCGGGCCGGGCCGGTGCGGCGTGGACGCCCACGGTGGTCGTCAACGAACTCCTGGCGCATACGGATTTTCCGCAGATGGACTCGATAGAGTTGTTGAACACCTCGACACAGTCGTTATCGGTGCTGGGTTGGACTGTCAGTGACGATGCGGTGCAGAGGGCCAAGTACAGGATCACCAACACGGCCGCCATCGCGCCGGGCGGGTTTCTGGTGTTGACGACCAACCAGTTCGACAATCCTGCCTCCGCCGCCAGTAACCGGTTTGCGTTGAGCGAACTGGGTGAGACGCTGTACCTCACGTCATCGAACCTGGTGCGGTTTGCCGATTATGTGAAGTTTGGCGCGTCGGAGAACGGGGTGTCGCTGGGGCGGTCTCCGGACGGCTGGGGCGGGTTCACCTTTATGGTCACCAACACGGTGGGGGCGTCGAACGGGGTGGCCAAGGTGGGGCCGGTGGTGATCAGCGAGATTATGTATCACCCGGCCAGTGACAATCCCAACGAGGAGTATGTGGAGTTGCTGAACATTACGGGGACGGCAGTGCCGCTGTATGATGCGGCGCGGCCGACGAACACGTGGAAACTGGCGTCGGCGGTGGATTATACGTTTCCGACTAATGTGACGATGGCGGCGGGTAGTCGGATGCTGGTGACGGGGGCAACGAACCTGACGGTGTTCCGGGCGACGTACAACGTGCCGACCAACATTCCGGTTTATGGGGCGTGGACGGGGGCGTTGGACAATGCGGGGGAAAGCGTGCGGCTTTACAAGCCGGGGATCCCCGAGACGAACGGGTTTGTGCCGCAGATCCTGGTGGACCGGGTGGACTATCTGGATGCGGCGCCCTGGCCGACGGCGCCGGACGGGAACGGTCCGTCGCTGGAGCGGTTGGTGGCGACCAATGTGGCGAATACGGTATCCAACTGGTTTGTGGGGGCTCCGGGTGGATCGCCGGGGGTGGCGCCTGTTGGAGGGTTCTTCAATCCGCAGGTGATGCCTGCCGCGCCAGCCGTGTTGCAGGCGTTCACGGTAACGGTGGCGGTGGTGGCGCAACCGTTGCCGACGCAGGTGGTGTGCCGGACGGTGATTGACGGGGTGACGACGAACCGGTTGATGAATGATGCGGGCGTGGCGGGGGATGCGGCGGCTGGGGATCAGGTCTATACGGCGGTCATTGCCGGGCGGACCAATGCGACGTGGGTGTACTATGCGTTCGA
>CAZHRU010000141.1:0-4683 GCA_964535015.1 uncultured Verrucomicrobiota bacterium
CTTTCCGGTCATTTCCTTTCTCATGACAAGTTCATGCCCATGCTGGGCACACTAGTGCGTCACGGTGTGACGCCAAGCACAGGGAGCGCCATAACGCGCAAATGCACCCCGCCTATTCACACCCCCCATTCACAGTTGCCTTTTCCCGCCAAATCCATAGGATTCACCCTGCATCAACCAATCGGCGGGTCGTTTTGCCCGTCAGAACAGAAACGGAGTCCGTCATGAAACAAATTGTTGCCCTTTTCGCCCTCTGCCTGGTCGGTTTCGGATGTTCACCTTCTGACCAGTTCTGGAAGAAACCGGACATCGGCAAGAAGATCACCTCGATCGAAGAGGCCCTGAAAAACCCGGACTCCGTCCGCTACCTCAACCTCTACGACACCAGCCTCCAGGCCTTTCCACCCGATATCCTGAAACTCAAGAATCTCGAACGCCTCAGCCTCCGCAAGAATACCATCACCACCCTCCCTGACGGCATCGGCTCCCTCTCCACCCTCAAATGGATGGACCTCGGCCGCACCGCCATGACCGACCTCAACCCCGCCATCGGCAAACTGGAGAACCTCTCGTTCCTCTACCTGAACGATAACACCATCGCCCTCCTCCCCGAGTCCCTGGGTAACTGCAACAAACTGGAATACCTCAACGCCGACCGCAATAAATTGACCGCCCTGCCCGCCTCCCTCGGCAAAATGGCCTCGCTGAAATGGTTGCGCCTGAACGGCAACCAGATCACCGCCTTGCCCGCCGATCTCAGCGGCCTGGCTGTCAACCTCAACCGACTCTACCTCAAGGGCAACCCCATCCCCGACCCTGAGAAAACACGTATCAAGGCCGCCTTGCCCAAGTGCGAAATCATCTTCTAGTCCTTCACCACCCCATTACCCTATGCCAACATCTTCCAGACTGCGCCTGGGCGTCAATATCGACCACGTGGCCACCCTGCGCCAAGTGCGCGGCACCGCCTATCCCGACCTCGTTGAGGCGGCCAGGACCTGCATTAGCGCAGGCGCCGATGGAATCACGGTCCACCTGCGGGAAGATCGGCGCCATATCCAGGATCGCGACGTCTACGCCTTGCGCCGCTCGGTGAAAACCCTCCTGAATCTGGAAATGGCCAACCACCCTGATATCGTCAGCATCGCCCTCGATGTGCAACCCGATGAAGTCTGCATGGTTCCGGAACGACGGCGCGAACTCACCACCGAGGGCGGCCTCGACGTCGCCGGTCAGGAACGTCAACTCCGCCCCACCCTGCGCAAACTCATGGATGCCGGCATCGCCGTCAGCCTCTTCATCGCCGCCGACCCGCATCAAATCCAGGCCGCCGCCCGTCTCGGCGTCCCCTACATCGAACTGCACACCGGCACCTTCTGCGATAGCAAGGGCACCACCGCACGGCGCGAACTAACGGCCCTGCGCAATGGCGCCCGCCTTGCCCACCGCCTCGGCCTGAAAGTCAATGCCGGCCATGGCATCAATCTGGATAATCTCGCCCCCCTGATGACCATCCCCCACCTCGACACCCTGAATATCGGCCACAGTATCGTGGCCCGTTCCATCTTTGTCGGATTAAGACCGGCCGTCGCGGAAATGCACAGGGCCATGCGCGCCTACCGGGGAGGCAACGTCTAAATGAATGAAGGCGTCATCGGCACCGGCGTGGATCTCGTCGAAAACGAGCGCATCCGCGACCTGCTCGCCAAGTGGGGGCCCCATTTCAAAACCCGCGTCTTCCTCGACTCCGAACAATCCTACTGCGATACCAAGGCGGCCCCCTGGCTCTACTACGCCGGCCGGTTCGCCGTCAAGGAGGCCGTTTCCAAAGCCTTCGGCACCGGCATCGGTCCCGCCCTCGGATGGAAGGACATCGAGGTCCTCCGCAACACGACCGGGGCCCCCTCCGTACGCCTGAGCGAGCACGGCATGAAACTCGCCCGGAAACAGGGGGTGGCCCGCATCCTCATCAGCCTGTCACACACCCATCACTTCGCCGTCGCCCACGCCCTCCTCCTGGGCTCTCTCCCTGAACCCTGAACCCTTGCGCCCGCCATCCTATGAAAGCCATCACCACCGCTCAAATGCGCGAACTCGATAAGATCGCTTCGGATGAATTCGAGATCCCCGGCGTTGAACTCATGCGCCGTGCCGGGCGCGGCGTGGCCTCCGTGGTCGCCTACATCGCCGAACGCACCAACATAGGTGACTCCTTCATCCAACTGATCGCCGGACGTGGCAACAACGGGGGCGATGTCTTTGCCGCCGCCACCTTCCTCCACGAGGATGAATTCGAGGTCGAAGTCCTCCTCGCCGGATCCGCTTCCGAAATCAAGGGTGACGCCCTCCGCCACCTGAGTAAAATGCGGGCCGCCGGCATCCCCCTCATCGAACTCCCCACCAAGGAGTCCTGGGAAAACGCCATGCTGGATGCAGGTAGCGGCGAGATCATCGTCGACGGCATCCTCGGCATCGGAGTCAGCGGCCCCCCACGGGGCCCCATCGCTTCCGCCATCACTTATATCAACACCCTGTCTTCCGACAACATCATCATCTCCATCGATGTCCCCTCCGGCCTCAATGCCGACACCGGCCAAGCGCCCGGCGAAGCCGTCCGTGCCGACTTCACCGCCACCATCGGCATGCCCAAGACCGGACTACTGATGCCCCTCGCCATTCCCTACGTCGGCAGCATGGAAGTCATCAGCATCGGCATCCCCCTCGAGTTGACCAACAACTACGCCTGCAGCCGCGAACTTATCACCGGCTGGGACGTGCGCCGCAGCCTCCCCAAACGCCCCCGCATCGCGCACAAAGGACTCTACGGCCACACCCTCATCATCGGCGGTTCCATCGGTATGGCCGGGGCCCCCGCCCTCGCCGCCCTCGCCGCCACTCGCGTCGGCGCCGGCCTCGTCAGCGCCCTCGTCCCACGCCCCATCTACCCCGTCGTCGCCGGCGCCAACCTGGAAGTCATGACTTATCCGGCAACCGAAACCGAAACCGGTTCCCTCTCCGATCTCGACTGGAACCACTGGAAAAAACGCCTGCCCGAATTCGACGCCGTCGTCGTCGGTCCCGGAATGACACGCCACGCCGACACCGTCCTCTGGGTGCGTAATCTGCTAAACGAATGCCGGTGCCCGCTGGTCCTCGACGCCGATGCCCTCAACGCCATCGCCGATACCCCCGCCGTGATTGCCCGGGCCCAGTGCCCCGTAGTGATCACCCCCCATCCCGGCGAACTCGCCCGCCTCCTCAATTGCACAACCGACGAGATCCAAAACGACCGCGAAGCCGCCGCCCGACAGGCCGCCCAACTGACACAGGCTATCGTGGTCCTCAAGGGCGCCGGCACCATCGTCGCCCGCTCGGAGGGCCCCCTGCACATCAACCTCACCGGAAACCCCGGTATGGCCACCGGCGGCACAGGCGATGTCCTTGCCGGTATCATCGGCGGCCTGCTGGCCCAGGGCCTTACTCCTTTCGACGCCGCCTGTTCGGGCGTCTTCCTGCATGGACGCGCCGGGGATTGCGCCATGTGGAAAAAATCCCAGGCCGGCCTGATCGCTGGCGACATCGCGGACGAACTCCCCACCGTCCTCCGCGAAGTCATGGTCCGCTAACCCCTCCCCGATCCCTAACCCGACGATCCCCGTGACCTTGCGTCACGGGTGCAGAAAGTTGAACAAGGGGACATGCCATGCTTGTGGCCACCATCAGACTCAATCCGGAGGGTGACATGACGTCAGCCGCCCACCGGGCTCGTCCCGGTGGAGGCAAACGTTGAACGGCTGGGACGGACCTGCCCATCACCCCAACTTTCTTCACCCGCGGCACAAGGCCACGGGGATCGCCAAAACCCGGAGATGCGCCTCACATTGACTCACCCCCGCAAAATCAATATCCTGTGCGCCTTTGACGACGAAAGGATTACGACGTTCATGAGCACTCAATTGATCCATGCCCGCCAAGGCACTGTCACTCCCCTGATGGAGAAGGTTGCCCGCGATGAAAATACACCCCCCAGCCGGGTCCGTGACGAAATCGCTTCCGGACGTGCCGTCCTGCCCGATAATCCCGCCCATCCCAAACAACGCCCCATGATCGCCGGTCGCGCGTTCCGCACCAAGGTCAACGCCAACCTGGGCCGGTCCACCCAGCGGTCCGCCGCCGGTGAGGAACTTCGCAAACTGGCGGTGGCACTGAATGCTGGCGCCGATTTCGTCATGG
This sequence comes from uncultured Verrucomicrobiota bacterium, assembly GCA_964535015.1. Taxonomy (GTDB): domain Bacteria; phylum Verrucomicrobiota; class Kiritimatiellia; order CAIKKV01; family CAITUY01; genus CAZDUS01. The sequence goes on from CAZHRU010000141.1 coordinate 4,234, forward strand.
ACCTGAGCGTCGGCAACGATCTGGCCGCCATCCGGACCGGCATGCTCAAGGCCAGCCCCGTCCCTCTTGGCACTGTCCCCCTCTACGAGGCCGTCTCCCGTCTGAACGGCAACACCCCCGCACTAACCCCGGAACTCCTGCTCGATGTCATCAAGGAACAGGCCGAACAGGGCGTGGATTTCATGACCCTGCACGCTGGACTGCTCCGCCGCCATATCCCCCTGGCCATGCAACGGAAAATGGGCATCGTCAGCCGCGGCGGCGCCCTCATGGCCGAGTGGATGAATACCCAGCAAAAGGAAAACCCGCTCTTCACCGCCTGGGACAAGGTCATCGACATCTGCCGCACCCACGATGTCACCGTCTCCCTGGGCGATGGTCTGCGACCCGGCTGTATTGCCGACGCCAGCGACGCCGCCCAGTTCGCCGAACTCGACACCCTCGCAGAAC
>CAZHRU010000142.1:0-4667 GCA_964535015.1 uncultured Verrucomicrobiota bacterium
GACACCGGCTGTCCATCCGAGATTCCACCCGAGGGCCAGTCCGATGGCGCCCGCCACAGGAAGACTGTGGCTCCAATGGCGATGCCAGGGGATGAAACGGGCCTGGACCCGGCCATCGGAACGTGGTTCGAAGTCGAAGGAAGGTCCGCTAAAGATATCCATTTCCGTTGTGGCGGTGTAATCCGTGGCGACTGCACAGGGCAGGGCGGCGACCGCTTCGGCGGGCGGGTGCGGTTGGTCTGGAACGGGATGGCGGCTGGTGGTGACGATGCCGGTATAGGCGACGACAAGGCGTTTGGCCGGGCCATTCAGCGTGATGCGGAATTGATGCCACAGGCCGGCGCCGGGTTGAGACGTGTGCAGTTGGATGCGTGTTGTTTTCCTGGTTTCGTGGGTCCGGCCAATCGCCTCGGCGAGGGCGGTGGCGAGCAGGGCAGGGTCGGGGCGGGAAGGGTCCGGGATCACCTCCACGTCGTGCGGGTGCAGGAAGCGTAGCAACTTAAAGTCGAGGGTGTCGGGCATGAGGCCGCAGACACCGCCCAGGATGAACGCGAGCGGATGGCCATCCGCGCCGGCGTGGACGGCGGCTGGAAAGCATGAGGCGAAGGCCACGCCCACGGTAAAATGCGTGATGCCTTTCATGTCAGAGTACCCCGAGGAAGCGGGCGATGCCGGGACCAACGCCTGACATGTTGCAGGCCAAGGGCAGGAGGATGATGCCGAGTGCGTTCATGCGGCGGGACCCGGATAGGGCGGGAATCAGGCCAATGGCGGTGGCGACGATCATGACGCCCCATCCGCCGGGGCCGGTCAGGCTTCCGATGCCAAGGACGATGAGGCCCAGGGCCAGCCAGGAGACTGTCCGGTGTCCGATATGGTTGATGGCCCAGATCAGGGCGCGGGCCAGGAAAGGCAAGGCCAGCAGGGAGGCGGCGGTGGCAAGGGCAATTGTGGCCACGATGATTCCGTAGGCATCCGGGGGTGGAGGGTGCAGGCCCCGCAGCAGGGCGGCGCCGCCTCCGCGTGCCAGGTGCAGGCCGGGGACGAACCAGAGGAAGAGGGCGCCGACGTAGTAGACGGTCTTGGAGGCGCCTTGCGACACCAGGAAAGCGCGGTCGTTGCGAAGCGTGGTGGCATGGCCGGCGAGCATGCCGCCGATGCCGCCACTGACCACCGGGATGAAGGCGGCAAAGGCGCCGCCCAAGGTGCCGGAGACAACCCCATGGATGATTTCACGGGGTTCCACAGGGAGGGAGTCCGAAATCTGTTGTGCCGGGGGACGGGTGCGGCTGATGAGATTCATGATCAGCCATGGCAGGGCGAAGAGGCCGGCGAAGGCGGGTGTGAGTGTCTGACCCGGAGGCGCCGAGGCGAGACTGGGCCGGTAGAGCAACACGAAGCCGAGGAGTCCGGAAAGCGCGAACGTCAGGAGTCCCATGGTGGCATTGCGCGTTCCTGAGAGAAAGCGGTCCAGGGTCGGCAGTGCCGCGGTTCGTCCCTGGGGCCATTCCGAAAGCAGCATGAAGGCGATAACGGACCAGAGGATCCAGTGGTAATGGGGAGACAAGGTCGCGTGGATGGGGGATAGCAGGCGCGGGGCGAGGGTTGAGCCGAGAAGCAGGGCGGCGATACCGCCTGCCGACCCCAGGGCGGTCAGGAGGACGGCTTCATAACCCCGGCCGGACATCAGATGGCGATGGCCGGGCATGACGGTGAACAGGGCGCTTTCGTCCGGTGAGGAAAGGAAGATGGCGGGCAACGAATTGACAATGGCCCAACTGACGATCATTCCTGCAACAAGGGCATCCACCCATTCCGCGGGGATTGTGCCTATGCAAGGACCGCCGGCCAACAGCATGATGACTCCCAGCAGGTTGTAGACATGAAGGGCGGGGACGCATCCGGCGAGGCCTCCCGCCAGTGCCCCGATCACCGAGGCGGGGACGATCCCGGCAAGGATGAAAGGAGGCGGGACGGTCATGGGGTACGTGGGGTCCCGGGGGCGGGGTGATAATGGACGTAGGACTTGATGACCATGGGGATGTGTTTTGCCAGTGTTGACTCCACGGTTGAGGCAACGTGATGGCCTTCCGTCACGGTGCTGTCGCCATCCACGCCGATTTGGACATTCAAGACCAGGTAAGGCCCGAAGCGGTGGGCGTTGACTTCCTCCACGGTGAGGACCCCGGAGACTGGAGCGAGGATTTGCCGGACCTGTTTTTCGAGTTCCTTGCCGGGGACGGCATCCATGAGATCCGCGGAGGAATCCCGGAGGATCTGGATGCCGGTTCTCAAGACCATGAAGGCCACCAGGCCGCCGACGAGGGGGTCGGCGACGGGGTAGCCGACCTGGCCGAGGAAGATGCCGACGGCCGCTCCGGAGGCGGAGAGGACGTCGTTGCGATGGTCATGGGCGAGGGCGAGAATGGCGATGTTTTTGGACTGCCGACCAATCCGCCGTGTGACGATGGTGAGGGCGATCTTTATGATGACCGTCAACAGGGCGACCCACAACGCGATAACTTCGGCGCCGGCGTAGGTGCTGGCGCCGGTCAGGAAGTCGTACACCTTATTGATGGCGTCAAAGAAGATGGCGATGGCGGTGGCGACGATGAACGAACCGACGATGAGGGCGGCGATGGTTTCGAGTTGGGTGTGACCGTAGGGGTGTTCGTGATCTGGCGGTTTGCCGGCCAGTTTCATGAAGATTTTGACGACGATATAGTAGGTGACGTCAGAGGCGGAATTGATGCCATCGGCGAGCAGGGCGGGACTATGGCCAACGATACCGATGACGGTCTTCAGGCCGGCCAGGAGGACGTTGGCCCACAATCCGGCGTTTACGACATGATTGCATTTGCGGCGGACGGCGTCAGTCATCGGGGGGTTCCGGTTGTGGGTTTTCGGGCAACGGCGGGTAAAGGCACCGGGGTCATTGCGGCGATGTAGGGGAGGTGCCGGTAGTGGTTGTCGTAGTCGAGTCCGTAGCCGACCACAAAGGTGTCGGCGATGGTGAACCCCACATAATCGGCGGAGAGGGGCGTCTTCCGACGCGAAGGTTTATCCAGGAGGACACAGGTTTTCACGGTACGTGCGCCGCGTTTCTTTAGCAAGGCGGTGGCGTATCGCAGGGTCAATCCGGAATCGAGGATGTCGTCGATGAGCAGGACTGATTTTCCCTTCAGGGGAATGGAGAGATCGTGGAGGAGTGTGAGTTTGCCGGACGAGGAGGTGCCGGGTCCGTAACTGGAGAGGCCGAGGAAGTCGACGACGAGGTGGATTTGGCGGTTGGCGAGGAGGCGGGCCAGATCGGCGAGGAAGACATAACTGCCCTTGAGGATGGCCACGGCCACCAATTCCCTATTTCGGGAGGTTCGGGCGATTTCATCGGCGAGGCGGTCCAGGCGGCGCCGGATCTGTGCCGCTGAGAACAGGATGGTGAGAGGGAATGTGCGGGTCACAGTGCGCCCTCCGGTGGTGGGGGGGATTCGGGAGCGGTTGAGGGAGGGGGGGTGTCCATGTACAGGCGCAGTTGGCGGTTCCTGTCGGTCCCGGGGTTGCCGGTGACCTCGATGGTGGCGCCCTTCCGTGGAAGGCGGTTTTCGGCGACGAGATGGCGGGCCACTTCGCGAGTGGCGGCGATGGTGATTGTGCCGGTGCCGTCGTCCAGGTCGAAACTGATGAAGCGGGGAATGCCGTCGCGTGAGATGATGCGAGGGGTGGTGATCGTGAGGCCGTGTACGCGGATGCGTTCGGTGCGTGCGCTGGTGATCTGGGCGACAGGGGTCACGGGGAGGGGTTGGCGTCGGGCGGCCAGGAGAAGGACGAGGAGTCCGACCGAGGCGAAGAGGAGGGCGGACCAGCGGAGGAGGCGGATGGCGGCGCGATCAGGCAGTTCGATTTCGCAGTAGGGGCAGGTGAAGGCCGGCCCCGTGTAGCGTCTGCAGGCGGGGCAGGACCCCGGGGTTGATGGTTTTGGCGGGGCGTGGGTCATCAGGCCTTGCCTACGATCTGGTCGAGGATGTTCTGATTGGTGATGAGGCCGGTGATTTCGGCGGGCGACTTGCCGACAAGGCAGACCGGCTGGCGGGTTTGGCGGAGCCGGGAGAAGACCTCGATCATCGGCATGGCTTCCGGGACCACCAGTGGCGGGCGGATAAAGGCGGAGAGGGGTTCGTGTGCGCATTCGCCGCATTGGGAGACGACGTCGAAATAGTTCACTGTGCCGGTGAACGTGTTCGTGGTTTCGTCATAGACGGGCAGGCGGGTATGGGAGGATTCCCGGACGGTGGTGAAGAATTCCTCCAGGGTGGCGGCCGCCTTGACGGTTTGCATGGCCTGGCGGGGGACCATGATATTGGCGGCGGTTTTGCTGGAGAGGTCCAGGACGCGGCGGATCATGATGCGTTGTTTGGGGGAGAGGACGCCATGTTCGGCGCTTTCGTGGGCGAGAAGATCGATTTCATCCTTGGTGGCGAAGAGGCGGCGGGCCGGGGATTCCTTGATGGCGGAGGGTACCATCCACTCGGTGATCCAGTTGATGGCGGAGGCGGCGGGCCGGAGGACGATGGCGCTTAGGTGCAGGACTTTGGCGAAGGGGATGCAGCGGCGGAGGGGCTGACTTTGGAACCAGGCTTTTGGAAGGTACTGGGCGAAGACGAGGACCA
>CAZHRU010000143.1:0-4600 GCA_964535015.1 uncultured Verrucomicrobiota bacterium
GAGCACGTCCTTGGTAAGGACGAGGTCAGCGGTTCAATCCCGCTCATGGGCTCCAAACTATAGTGTAGTCAGGTTCAGCAGATACAAGAGAGAAAGCAGCAAAGGAGTATACGAACATGGCAAAAGAGCAATTTAGTCGAACCAAGCCGCATGTGAACGTGGGTACAATCGGGCACGTTGACCATGGCAAGACCACATTGACGGCGGCTATCACCTACGTGCAGTCGTTGCGCGGGATGAGTACCTATGTGAAGTATGATGAAGTGGCGAAGGCGTCCGAATCGCAGGGGCGTCGTGATCCGACCAAGATTTTGACCATTGCGACGTCGCACGTCGAATACAGTTCCGAGAAGCGGCACTATGCTCATGTGGATTGCCCCGGGCATGCCGACTACGTCAAGAACATGATCACCGGGGCGGCGCAGATGGATGGTGCCATTCTTGTGGTGAGTGCCTCGGATGGTCCGATGCCGCAGACGCGCGAGCACATTCTGCTGGCCCGCCAGGTGGGTGTTCCGACGGTCGTGGTGTTCCTGAACAAGGTTGACACCGTGGATGATCCGGAGTTGCTGGACCTGGTGGAACTTGAAATCCGCGAATTGCTGTCCAAGTACGAATATCCGGGAGATGACACGCCGATCATTCGCGGCAGTGCGTTGGCGGCCATTCAGGCTAAGTCCCCCGATGATCCCGGTTGCAAGTGCATCAAGGAATTGATGGATGCGCTGGACAACTATATTCCCGACCCTGTCCGCGTGATTGATCAGGCGTTTCTGCTGTCCGTGGAAGACGTGTTCTCGATCGAAGGTCGTGGCACGGTGGTCACGGGGCGCGTGGAGCGTGGTATCATCAAGGTTGGCGAGGAAGTTGAAATCGTGGGTCTGCGTCCGACGCAGAAGACGACGGCGACCGGTGTGGAAATGTTCCGCAAGTTGCTGGATGAAGGGTGCGCCGGCGACAACATCGGCGTGTTGCTGCGCAGCACGAAGAAGGAAGACGTGGAGCGCGGTCAGGTGTTGGCCAAGCCCGGGTCGATCACGCCGCATACGAAGTTCAAGTGCGAAGTGTACGTGTTGAGCAAGGAAGAAGGTGGCCGCCATACTCCGTTCTTCAAGGGGTATCGTCCGCAGTTCTACTTCCGCACGACGGATGTGACGGGCGATGTGACGTTGCCGGATGGCGTGGAAATGGTGATGCCGGGCGACAATGTCAGCATGACGGTGGCGCTGATTGCGCCGATCGCCATGGAGAAGTCGATGCGCTTCGCCATTCGTGAAGGCGGTCGCACGGTGGGCGCCGGTACGGTTGTGGAAATCATCGAGTAACAAAGATACGGTCGTGAGGCCGTTTTAAGCGTGTGCGGGCGGCATCTGCAAGGATGTCGCCTTATACACTGGAGGATGGGTTGACATGCCGAGGGAACAGGTCATTCTGGCGTGCACGGAGTGCAAGCGGCGTAATTATACGACGACGAAGAACAAGCGTCTGACACCGGACCGGATGGAGATCAAGAAGTTCTGCCGGTCGGAGAAGAAGCATACGATTCATAAGGAGACCCGTTAGTCCCGGGATCGGGAGGCGGGGGTTAGCCTGAGTACAGGCCAGTAGCTCAACTGGCAGAGTACCGGTCTCCAAAACCGGGTGTTGGGGGTTCAAGTCCCTCCTGGCCTGCCAATATGAGTAGTTTGGGGAACGCGAGTGAAGAAAGTAATGGATAGCCTGCGGGGCGCGAAGTTTTTTATCGGGGAGGTCCGCAACGAGTTGCGGAAATCCACGTGGCCGACGCGGAATGAATTAGTGGAGTCCACAGTGGTGGTGATTTTGTCTGTGATCCTGTTTGCCGTTTTCGTGGCGGCATGCGATCAGGTGCTGAGGGTGGTGATCAGCGTGCTCGCGCATCGGTAGTCAACACAAGGCCGGGGTTTTCATGATTACGAAACAATGGTTCGTGCTGCATACGTTGACCGGCCAGGAGGCCAAGGTCAAGGAGAGTATTGAGCGGCGGCTCGACAAGGAAGAGATGCGGGAGTATCTGGATCAGGTGTTGATCCCGACGGAGAAGGTTTCGGAGACGAAGAAGGGTGTCAAGAGTGTCATTACGCGGAAGTTTTTTCCTGGATACGTGCTGGTGAATCTTGGGTTGTACGACGAAAACAAGCAGGTTTTCGAGAAGGTATGGTATTTCATCCGGGAGACGCCCGGTGTGATTGGATTTGTGGGTGGTGAGCGGCCGGCGCCTCTCCGGCCCGATGAGGTGGAAGTGCTTCTGTTCCAGGTGGAAGAGAAGAAGGAGAAGGTCAAGCCCAAGGTGATCTATGATACCGGGGAGACGGTGAAGATCACGGACGGGCCCTTCATGAACTTTACGGGGCTTGTCGAAGAAGTGGATGCGGAGCGTGGCAAGCTGAAGGTGTCGGTGGCGATTTTTGGTCGCTCGGCGCCGGTGGAACTCGAGTACTGGCAGGTGGAACGGCAATAGGCCTTGGATGGACCGGAAACCGGTCTTCGCTCCGCGGTGAAGTCGCGGAGTACAGGTAGGGGAGTGATATGGCAAAGAAAGTAACAGGAAAAATCAAGCTTCAGATTCCGGCCGGAGCGGCAAATCCGGCGCCGCCGGTGGGGCCCGCGCTCGGTCAGCACGGTGTTAACATCATGGAATTCTGCAAGCAGTTCAATGCGGCAACGCAGAAGATGTCAGGCCTGGTGATTCCGGTGGTTATCACCGTGTACCAGGACCGTTCATTCACATTCATCACCAAAAGTCCGCCGGCCTCGTCGCTATTGAAGCGCGCGGCAGGTTTGGCCAAAGGGTCGGCGCAGCCGAACCGGGACAAAGTTGGCAAGGTGACGACGCAGCAGGTTCTGGAGATCGCGCGGACCAAAGTGAATGATCTTAACGCAACGGATGAAAATCACGCCGTTCGGATGGTTGAGGGAACGGCTCGCAGCATGGGAATCGAGGTGATCCGGTAGCCATGGCAACGCAAGGTAAACGATATCGCAAGATTGCAAAGGACGTTGAGGACAAGGTCTATGACCTGGCCGAGGCGATCCGATTCTTGAAGACGCACAAGAGTGCCAAATTCGATGAAACGGCAGAGCTGGCTATCCGGCTTGGCGTGGATACGAAAAAGAGCGACCAGACGGTTCGCGGAACGGTTGGGTTGCCGCATGGTACGGGTAAGTCGATTCGCGTAATCGTGTTTGCGGCCGGAGCGGCGGCGGATGCGGCTCGCGCGGCGGGCGCGGACGTTGTTGGCAACGACGACCTGATCGAGAAAGTCAAAGGCGGGTGGACCGAATTTGACGTGGCGATTGCCACCCCGGACGCCATGAAGGAAGTTCGTAAACTCGGAAAGGTACTCGGACCGCGCGGTTTGATGCCCAATCCGAAGACGGGCACGGTGACGGATGACACGGCAGCGGCCGTACGGGAGAGCAAGGCGGGTCGTGTGGAATTCCGCATGGACAAGGCCGGCAACGTGCAGGTGCCGTTCGGGAAGTTGTCCTTTGACGAGGGCAAGCTTCTTGAGAACGTGAAATCGGTCATCAGTGCGATTGCGGCGGCTCGGCCGGCGGCAACCAAGGGTGTGTTTATCAAGCGGTGCACGCTGAGTTCCACGATGGGCGTCGGCCTTCGTGTGGACGTGCGTGACTAGGACAGGACGGGGCCATGAGACCTGAAAAGAAATCAATTTATGACGAAATCAGCGCCCGGGTGAATGATTCGGAGTACCTGTTGGTCGCCGAATACAAGGGGTTGAAGGTGGATCAGCTTAGCGATCTGCGTCGCCAGCTCCGCAAGGCGGGCTCGCGGATGCAGGTGGTTAAGAATCGTTTGGTGAGGCTGATTGCCCGAGAGAAGGGGTGGGAGAAGATCGAACCCGCGCTCAAGGGGCAGTCGGCTATCGTTACGGGCAAGAATATTGTCCAAGCGGCCAAGATGTTGAAGGAGTTCAATGGTGCAGGCGGGATGCCTCAGGTGAAAGCAGGTTACATGGGAAATGTGTACCTGTCGGCCGCTCAGGTTGATGCCCTGGCGGAATTGCCTCCCCGCGAAGTGCTGTTGGGCCAGGTGGTGGGCACAGTGGCGGCACCGCTGTCGCGCCTGGTGGGAGTGTTGCAGCAGAAGGTGTCGAGCGTCGTGTATGTATTGAAAGCAATCGAAAACAAGAAGAACGAGGCGAAGTAAGTTTTTCAAACAAGAGGAGACTACAATGGCTGACGAAATCAAACTGGAAGGCAAGATGGAAGAAATTGTCAAGGCGATCGAGAGCATGACCGTTCTGGAGCTCTCGCAGCTTGTGAAGGGTCTGGAGCAGCGCCTGGGCGTGACGGCGGCGGCTCCGATGGCCATGATGGCGGCGGCCCCGGCGGCTGGCGCGGCTCCGGCGGCGGAGAAGACTGAGTTTACGGTGGTACTGGCGAGCGCCGGCAGCAACAAGATTGGCGTGATCAAGGAAATCCGCACGATCACCGGTCTGGGACTGAAGGAGTCGAAAGATCTGGTGGAAGGCGCTCCGAAGTCAGTCAAGGAAGCCGTGACGAAGGAAGAAGCGGCCAAGATCAAGGAAGTCCTTGAGAAGGCTGGCGCGACAGT
>CAZHRU010000144.1:0-4564 GCA_964535015.1 uncultured Verrucomicrobiota bacterium
GGTGGTGTGGCACCTGTGAACTGACCTACTGGGTCAGTTCACGGGGAGCCGATTGTTGGTATATTAATGGCCAGCCACACCAATTGATTTGGCCACCGTGGCTAACCTGTGATCCCTTGTCCAGAGAGGCATGTTGCTCAAAAGCGCCGATGCCAGGAGATTCATGTCTATCCAGCCAAGGCCTTTACCCCCCAATTTATGCCGCTCGATCAAATGCATCACTTCTTCGTTTGTGGCGACCTCCGCTATCGGTAATTCAGAAAGGAAGTTCAGAATTTCATCTCGATTTGAGAGGTTGCCGCACGCGAGTTCATCAATGACAAATGGATGGGTGGCGACATGACCTGACGCAAGAAGGTCTTCAAGCAAAGCCTCACCTTTGCGAAGGTGGTCCACCCAAACCGAGGTATCCACGAGAACGGTGTGCATCAGGCCACTCTCCGCCTCGGTATCGGGCGCAAGTCCTTTTCTGATCCCCCAAGACTGGCCAAGCGTTTTGCGCTCTCCAGCGCGATAAGCGCCTGAAGCCCTTTATGCACCAAGGACGTCTTCTCTTTTATCCCGGTGATATGCGAAGCCTTGCGGAACATCTGCTCGTCTATGTTTAGTGTTGTTCTCATGCATATGTGTATGCACTATCTGTGCATCATATTCAAGTCCATTATTCTGCGCCAACGTCAGCGGCCAGGATCGGCGACGGCAGGAGCCGTAGCCTGCGCCGCTTGGTTGGCCGGTGTCTTGATCTTGTTCAGGAACGCCTCCATCTTTACAGCGTCGCCCTGTTTCACCGGCTTTCCTGTTGCTCGGTACGTCTCTAGCTTTCCCGGCTTGTCTTCGTCATTCGGATAGATCAGTCGGTAAGCATTGGGGCCGTTAGTGTCCACAATTGTGACATACGAGTTTGGAAACAAGAACATCAACATCGGCTCGCTGACACGCGTGCGAGAACCATGTGAGCGAGATGCCCAATAGACTGTCATCTGTTTCGGTATCGCAAAGTGGCCCTGCTCATCCGTGAACGTGTAGTAGAGATAGGACTTGCGAGTCTCCACCCGTGGACCTACCACCCACTGGCTCGTCCATTGCTGAACGGAATACTGCATACACAGCGGCACATTCGTGATCGCGACACCTTTGTTCAAGTGCGTGCCGTCGGGGAGAATGCAGTTGGTGTAGTAGACCACCCGCCCCTCCAGTCGGGGGATGGAGTGAGCCGCCGGATATGCGATACACCCGGCACACATTAGGCAGCACAACACGATGCTCAGTATCTTCTTCATCTCAATCTTTGGCCAACGTTGCGGAGCAGGCGCGCTGTAAAGCGTCGCGTGCCTCCGCTGGTTCTGCGGTCAATTCACCTTCTTGTCGCCGATCATGGTGGCAAAACCTTCTGTCCAGTGATCCTCGTCCGTTTCGTACTCATCAATACAGAAACCAGTGGGATGCTCCGCAAATCCGGGTTGCGTGGCCAACCTGCCGATTGCCGCTTCGGCATTCTCTCGGGTTGAATACACCCCAATGAACTTCGTGTCGTCCCGATCTTCGGTCACTTCGTATTCATGCTGTAGGACATAGACCTTCATCATCTGTCTCTTTGCAGAACGTCGCAGGTCAGGCGCGCTGTAAAGCTTCGCCTGGACCTGCTGGTTGGCTGATTCAATCCTGATCGTGATTCAACGAGCTTTTCCGTCGGGGTCCGACATCCCTGAAATCTAGCGGAATGATGCCGAGAGCAGGCGCTGGGGAGTTGGTTTGGAAACGGTAGTCTCCGTTGGTGGCGTCAACGAAAACAGGATCGCCCTTCTGCACACCCTCCGGCACACCCTGATATTGTCCTGCGCAGCTAAAGAACAGGTTATTCGTCCAGGTTGCCACACCCGATGGGTTCTCCACCGTAACAGGTCCCCCGGCAAAGACGATATTTCTGTCCAGCACGAAAGCGCTGCTCCTGGGGAATGACAGTTTGCTGGCCCCGCCAGCGACAAACAGGTTGTTACGAATGGTGTTATTCGTCGCCATGTGCATGTGCACCGGCCACTCGCAGTTCAGGGCCAAGTTATTCTCAACGAGACAGTTCTCACCCAGTTCGTCAATATAGTAAGCGTGCGCTTGCTTGCCTGATGGGATGTCGCGAACCATGTTGCCGCGGAGCACGTTCTCCTGGCCATCGCCATAGAAGGCGGCGCCGTCCCTGAGATCTTTCATCACCTCGCGAACCAGGTTGCGCTCATACCGATTCTTCCATCCCCCAAAACTAATCCCGATATAGGGCGCGTCGCTGACCTCATTGTTCGACACCTCGTTGTCGCTGCAGAGTTCTAGGCCCGGCATCTTTTGGCCACCGCCAGCCACTATCAGCCCAATGGCACTGCTGTAGGTGCGTCCCACGCCCGCGATACGGTTGGAGACAATGCGGTTGCCGACGCCCATCCCGCACCGGATGCCGCATGCGCCCGCATTGACGACTTCGCAGTCCTCGACCAAGCTGTTGACACTCTCCTGCATCCGAATTCCTTGGCCGCCGACATTGGCTATGTGCAAATCGAGAAGCCGAAGGTTACGGATGAATTCCGCTTCCACGGCACCTGCGAAAACCCCCGCCCCGAAACCGCCTGAACGACACGGTGCGGTAGTGGTGGAAATGCCCAGCCCCCTGAGCATCACGCCGGTCACTGGCTCTCCCTTGTTTCCCTTGATGCAAATGACCGACTCTGCGGCCGGGGCTATGACGTTCAACTTACTCAGATCCTCCCCCGGCTGCGGCCAGTAAACGACCATCCCACGGCTGCGGTCCAGATACCATTGTCCGGGTTCATGCATCCCTTCCCGGACATTCCAGACCACGTAGCTCCTGATGCCGAAGGCCCCGGGCGGGTACCCGGAAGCATTGGAGAAGCTGAGCGTCTGAGTATCCGGATCGAGAGACTTCAGTCCGACAATGGAGTCATCCCACTGGTGGTAGATGGTGACTTCGGCGTTGTTGACGTCCATCCACGCACCGAGGTCGCCCTGCCTGTATTGCAGATGCAATTTCAACTCGGGCTTGTCAGCCCCGCGGAACCCGCCGCCGACCGTGGTGTGCCAAGGTGCGTCGAAGTGGGTCAGGTGGGTGAACTCACCTGTTTTGGGCAAACGGGCGCGGGATCGCAGTTGGTCGTTGACAACCAGCAGCCTGAAATCCCAAGCCCGATCAGTCACGCCCGGCAGTGTTGCGGCATAGAACTTGTCTCCATCCTTCTTCCACCCGGTGACCCGGCGACCGCCATACAACATGGGTTTCTCGCCAGGTGCCGCCACAATCACCAATCCGGAGTCTCGCACATCCAAGAGCAGCGACACGTCGTAGTAACCGCCGCCGCGCACAACAATACGCCGGACCTGACTCGACCCCAGTTGTCGTGCAGCATCCCGTGCCCGAACAAGCGTGGCAAAGGGCGCTTCCCTTGTCCCTGCGTTTGTGTCATGACCGTCGGGCGCGACGAAAAAGACTGCAGCCTTATTCACACCTGTCACTGCCGCCGAAAGAGACATTGCCATTATCCCCATTGCTATCGTGATGAGTATTCGTCTCTTCATCTGCCGTTTCCCAGCCAACGCCGCGCCTAACGGGCGGCGGTACGCCGTACCGTTCAGGCGCTTGTTCGCCGCTTCTGTTCCTGTGTTCCTGTCAGAATGGCGGCAACTACCTCTTCATAGTTCGCTCTGCTGAACACAAAGCGGGTGCTGTCTGGTTCCTTCCGTCCGTCGCATTGAAACTGATCGAGCATCACGGTGTCGTTCGTCTTTGTCACTCGACAATGAGTATGCCCACATCCGTACTCTCCGCAATCGCAGACCGTGACAATCCGGATGCCCTGTTGGCGTGGCTCGCCCTGTGGCGGAAAGCAAGGCAAATCATCTTCGACCAGCCAGTAGGGTATGGCGGCATTTCCATCATTCAGTCTTTCAGCCAAGGGGATGTCGTCAACGATGAGTTCAAACGACCTCCCATTTGCATCTGTGGTCTTGACAGAAAGGCGGTTCATATTCTCTCTTCTCGGCGAACGTTGGTGTTCAGCCTGAGCCGCGCTAGCGGCGATAGGCTGGGACGCCTGGTTCGGAGTTCCTATCCTCGATATCCGCCTAGAAAGGTGCCAACCACTCGCTTCTTCTCCAGTGAATAGATCAGATCAACCCCACCATCCGCCACTGCCGGGAATGAGACCCAGAGGAGGATGTAGTTGCCGATGGGGCGGGCCGCGACAACCCGGGTCTTCCTTCCGGTTGGCTTCAGGAACGACTCAACGGCATTCACCGTGTCAGGCGAGAGGCCCATCACAAACTCGGTGTCAGCCGGTTTGGCCAAAGTCAGATCGCCCTTGAGGGGAAGATGAAGTTCAGTGCGCACCGAATCGGTCAACGCATCCTCCGGTCGAATCGCCTCATCGACCGAGACGTCCGCCTTCTGACATCCGGCCATGACGATCACCGCCAGTATTCTGATCCAGTATCTGTTCATCATTTTTCTCTCCGAACGAATAGCGTTTTATCCCTCGTGCGGCGAGTATACACGGTTGGGGATGGG
>CAZHRU010000145.1:0-4529 GCA_964535015.1 uncultured Verrucomicrobiota bacterium
AACTCAGCGGGCGGAAGTTGGAGCAGTTTCTGGGGATGGTGGCCGAGTATGATGCGGAGAGGCTCAAGGGCGTGATTCTCGGGTTGCTGCCGCGGGCGTCGCTGAACGTGTTGAACGTGTTCATGGAGTTCATGGCGGGGCAAGGGGCGGAGACGGCTTGCGCGGGGGTTTTCCGGGACGAACTGGGGCGGCGCAAGGCGGGGGTTGAGATGGTGTTCTGGTTGGCCAAGCGACCGGAGAAGTTGGCGGAGTGGCAACTGGGGACCCTGGGCGACCTGATGTTTCACGTGTTGCCGCTGTTCGAGAAGGTCTATATGTTTGACCGTCTGAAAGCGGCCAATCAGTTATCAGAACTGGTGCAGCAGCGGAAATGGCTGGAAGTGTGTGTGGAGAGCATGAATGAAGTTCAGCGCACCAGTCTGATCCGGGCGTTACGGGCGATCATGGGGCGGACCTCGCTGGATACCCAGGCGATGATCGGCCGTATCTGTGTGAGTTATCCGGACTTGGCCAAACTGCTGGAGGAGCCCAAGGAGGATGCAAACGCAGGGCAAAGCGGATTGACCTCGTGGCGATCCTACCAGGAACGGCAGAGGCAGTTGGACAAGTTGATCAACGAGGACATTCCCAAGAACAGCCGCGATATCGGGGTGGCCCGGAGTTATGGGGATTTGAGGGAGAACTTTGAATTCAAGACTGCCAAGGAGCAGCAGGGGATCCTGATGCGGCGCCGGGCCGAATGGGAGCAGGACTTGAACCGGGTGAAGGGCACTGATTTCAGCAGTTGCCCGACGGACGTGGCCGGGATGGGAACCGCGGTGACGCTGTGCTATGGCGATGGATCCCGGCAGGTCTTTTACGTGATGGGCGAGTGGGATCAGGAGCCGGCGAAGGGGATTATTTCGTGCAGCAGCAAGATGGGGAAAGCGTTGAGCGGTCGCCGGAAGGGCGATGAACTGCTGGTGCCGGGTGAGGCGGGCGATGTGGCCTGCCAGGTGGTTGAGGTGGCGGCGTTGCCGGGTGAAATCCTGGCGTGGGCGAAGCAACTTTTGTGACGGCCGAGATGAGGAAACAACCGTGGATCATCACAAGATACTCGTAGTGGATGACGACCCGTTGATTTGCCGGACGCTGGTTGATTTGCTCCATGTCCAGGACTATGAGGTTGAGTCGGTGGCGGAAGGGTGTTTGGCGTTGGAGGCGGTTGCCAAGAATCGGCCGGACCTTGTGTTGCTTGACTTGATCATGCCGGACATGGATGGGTACGAGGTGGCGCGACGTCTCCGGGCGGATCCCGTGGGAAGCCGTGTGGCCATTGTGATGATCACGGGGCGGGATGTTTCGGTGGAAAAGACCAAGGCACTGGAAGCCGGAGCGGACGATCTTCTCAGCAAGCCCATTTGCATTGCGGAGTTGTTGGCGCGAGTGAGGACGACGCTAAGCGTCAAAGACCACCGTGACCGGTTGGAGAACGAGCGTACGTACCTGGAGGAGGAAGTGGCGAACCAGACGGCGGCGCTGCGGGCGGCGGCGGCGGAATCCTCGGCGGCGGCGGCGGAAATTATTCGCCGTCTGGCCCGGGCGGCGGAATTCAGGGATGACAATACGGGGGCGCACATTGAGCGGGTGAGCCAGTACGCCGAGGCGATCGCGGAGGCGATGGGAATGGACCCGGAGGCGTGCCGGTTGATGCGGTTGGCGGCGACGATGCATGATGTCGGGAAGATTGGCGTGCCGGATGACATTCTGCGCAAGCCGGAGATGTTGACACCGCAGGAGCGGGAGATCATGGAGCACCACACCCATATTGGGGGCCAGATTCTGCATGGGTCCTCGATAGAATTGATCCGTCTGGCGGCGACAATTGCGGCGGCACACCACGAACGATGGGATGGGCAGGGTTATCCAATGCGGTTACGCGGGAAAGACATACCCCTGCCGGCCCGGATCGTGGCGGTGGCGGACGCGCTGGATGCGATGACCTCGTGGCGTCCATACCACCGGGGGATGAGCATGGACGAGGCGTTCAAGGAAATCGAGGCCGTATCGGGGCTGCAATTTGACCCCGAGGTGGTGGCGATGTGCCTGGCGGTGCGGGAGCGGTTGAAGGCCATTCTGGCGGCGTATCCCCGCCAGGGGTAAAGGCTGGCAAATTAGCCGATGAAAATGCTGGACGCGGGCGGCGGTCTCAGGTAGATTGCGCCGCTATTTTAGTCCGATGAAGGGAAGGAATGCGATGCCGAAGAAAAAGACCAAGAAGATGACCGCCAAGCGGGTCAGGCTGACCGCCTCGGGGAAACTCAAGTATTCTCGCCCGGGCAAGGGACACCTGTTGAGTTCGAAGAGCAGGAAGCGCAAACGCAATTTGCGCCGGGGCAAGATGGTCAATGATTCCGACCAGAAACGCATCAAGGAAATGATCTGATCGAATTGAAAGGAACGAACGATGCCCAGAGCAACCAATGCGCCCGCGTCCCGCAAGCGACGCAATACACGACTTAAGAGCGCCCGCGGATTTCGCGGGTCACGGAGCAAACTGTTCCGTCAGGCGACCGAGGCGGTGGACCGCGCCATGAAACTGGCGTACATCCACCGGAAGGAACGCAAAGGGGAGTTCCGCCGGTTGTGGACGGTACGCGTGTCGGCGGCCTGCCGCGAGCAGGGCGTGCCGTACAGTCGTTTTATCGCAGGACTGACGAAGGCTGGGATTACGTTGAATCGCAAAATGCTTTCCGAGATTGCGTTTCATGATCCGGCCGGGTTCGTCCAGATTGTGGAATTGGCCAAGAAAGCGTTGGCGGTCTAAGCGACGAGTTCCAGCGATGTGATGAGGGCCGGCAGGAATGCCGGCCCTTTTTTGTTGGTGCGCAGACGCGAGTGGGAATGCGGCGTCGGGGGAGGTCCGTGCGCCAGGGCGAGGTCAGGATGCAGGGATGAATCAAGGGGTTCGACGGGCGGCAAAAAAGGCGACCGTGGCTTTGAGTCCCGCGTCCAGGGTGCCGGCGGGGGTGAAGCCGGCGGCGCGGAGTTTGCCGATATCCGCGAGAGAGTGTTTGACATCGCCGGCGCGTTCCGGGGCATGGCGGATTTCGGACCGTGAGCCCACGAGGGTGCAGATGGTTTTGGCAAGGTCATTGATGGTGATTCGCCGGCCGTAGGCAACGTTAAAGACGCCGGTTTCGGGGGATGTGGTGGCGAAGAAGACGTTGGCGGCGGCGACATCCCTGACGTA
This sequence comes from uncultured Verrucomicrobiota bacterium, assembly GCA_964535015.1. Classification (GTDB taxonomy): domain Bacteria; phylum Verrucomicrobiota; class Kiritimatiellia; order CAIKKV01; family CAITUY01; genus CAZDUS01. The sequence continues at coordinate 3,233 of CAZHRU010000145.1, forward strand.
GATGAAATCACGGGTCTGTTCGCCGTCACCGTGGATGGTGATGGGTTCGTTCCGGACCGCTTTGTCCACAAAGATGGGCACGGCGGCGGCATACTGGCTTTTGGGGTCCTGACGGGGGCCGAAGACGTTGAAGTAACGCAGGCAGGTGGTGGCGAGGCGGCCTTCGCGCGTGAACAGGTTGCAGTAGTACTCGCCGTCCAGTTTGGTGACGGCATAGGGGCTGAGAGGCGCGGGGGGCATGGTTTCGACCTTGGGGGTGGCGGGATTATCGCCGTAGATGGCGGCGGAGGCGCTGAAGGTGAGTTTCTTGACGCCGGCGCGGGCGGCTTCCTCGAGGACGATCAGGGTGCCGGTGGTGTTCAGTTCGGTGCAGGCGATGGGGTTTTGCATGGATTCCGGAACGCTGATCATGGCGGCGAGGTGGAAGACGTAGTCCACGTTGGTCATGGCCTGGCGGACGAGCGGGCGATCCAGGATGGATCCTTCGATGAAATCGCAAGTGAGGCCGTTGAGATTGTGGCGGTGGCCGGAGCGCAGGTTATCCAGCACGCGGATCTCGGCCTTTCCCTGGAGGAGTTCGACCAGATGACTACCGATGAATCCAGCCCCGCCGGTGACAAGAACGCGCATGGGAATGCCCCTTTCCTTGGTTGCCGGGTATTATAGACTTGGCCGGGAAGAGAGCAACTTCGCAATAGCGGAAGTTGTGCATGGCTTGCCACAGAAATCCTAATCGTAATCTCCTGTCCCCGAGGGATTAAGTCATTATCGGAATGAAGGGCTAACCGCAGGCAGGGTACGTTTCGCGCCCCTGATGCGGAACGTTGGCTGACAAGAGATGACGCGAGTCGAAGCCGTATCCCAACTCGCAGACATCATCGCGTCAATCCGTCTTGAGCATCCCGTCCGGGGCGGGATCGACGGGGTCGATTGTGCTGGCAAGACCATGCTGGCAGATGAATTCGTATCACTTTCACAAGATCTGCGAAAAGCATGTGGTGTAGCGGTAGGGTTACACCCCATCGCAAAGGTCCGTCCCACCGCGTATTTTCATGAGTGAAGACATGGGAACTGGAGAGTTCCCTGGGAATTGAAAGGAATCGACTAATGAATATTCTATTCTCGCCCGTTTTGGCCAACATCTATTACATCGGCGGCGGCGGACTCGGTCTTGTTGTCGTCATCGTTCTCGTGGTGCTATTGCTTCGTCGTTAACAGAAAGAAACACAAACAAAGAGAAAAGATCATGCCATGAAAAGAACACTATCATTACTGGGCGTTGCGCTGGTTGCGGTGG
>CAZHRU010000146.1:0-4500 GCA_964535015.1 uncultured Verrucomicrobiota bacterium
CGGCAGGGGAAACTGGATCCGGTGATCGGGCGTGATGTGGAGATCCGGAGTGTCATCCGGATTCTTTCCCGCAAGACGAAGAATAATCCGGTGTTGATTGGAGAGCCGGGGGTTGGCAAGACGGCCATTGTGGAGGGGCTGGCGCACCGGATCCTCCGTGGCGATGTACCGGAGGGGTTGAAGGAGCGGACGATCTTCTCGCTGGACATGACGGCCCTGATGGCGGGCGCGAAATACCGCGGTGAGTTCGAGGAACGGTTAAAGGCGGTGTTGACGGAGATCAAATCGGCGGAAGGGCGGATCATCCTGTTCATTGACGAGGTGCACACCATTGTGGGAGCCGGACGGACGGAAGGATCCACGGATGCTGGCAACATGCTCAAGCCGATGTTGGCGCGCGGGGAGTTGCATTGCATCGGGGCGACGACATTGGATGAGTACCGCAAGCATGTGGAGAAGGATGCGGCGCTGGAGCGCCGGTTCCAGCCGGTGCTGGTGGACGCCCCGTCGGTGGAGGATACGATCTCGATCCTGCGCGGCCTCAAGGAGCGGTTTGAGGTGCATCACGGGGTGCGGATCACGGATGCGGCGCTGGTCGCCTCGGCGGTGCTGTCCGATCGGTACATCAGCGACCGGTTTTTGCCGGACAAGGCCATTGACCTGATGGACGAGGCCTGTGCGTCGATCCGCACGGAGATTGACTCCATGCCGGCGGAGATGGACGAGATCACCCGCAAGGTCATGCGTCTGGAAATTGAGGAGACGGCGCTCAAGAAGGAGAAGGATGAGGGCAGCAAGGCGCGGCTGAAGACCTTGCGCAAGGAGTTGGCCGACTTGAAGGGGCAGTCCGATGCCATGCGGGCCCAGTGGGACAACGAGAAGAAGGCCATTGCGGGGGTTCAGGCCATCCGGGGGCAATTGGAGCAGGCCCGGCGGGAGAGCGAGGAGGCCGAGCGCAAGTATGATCTCGACCGGTTGGCCAAACTCCGGCATGGGACGATTCCCGAGTTGGAGCGCAAACTGGCGGCGATGCAGAAGACGGCGGAGAAGGGGGCGGGGCGCCCGCTGTTGCGCGAGGAGGTTACGGAGGAGGAGATTGCGGAAGTGGTGTCACGCTGGTCGGGGATTCCGCTGACCCGGTTGCTCCAGGGGGAGCGGGAGAAGTTGCTACAGTTGGGCGACGTGTTGCATGGGCGCGTGGTGGGTCAGGATGAGGCGGTGCAGGCGGTGGCCGATGCGGTGTTGCGGGCGCGGGCGGGCATCAAGAATCCGCGCCGTCCGATCGGGTCCTTCATTTTCCTGGGGCCGACGGGGGTGGGCAAGACGGAATTGGCCAAGACCCTGGCGGCGGCGCTATTCGACTCGGAGGACAACCTGGTGCGGATCGACATGAGTGAGTACATGGAGAAGCACACGGTATCGCGGTTGGTGGGGGCCCCGCCGGGATATGTCGGGTATGAGGAGGGCGGGCAGTTGACGGAGGCGGTACGCCGCAAACCCTATTCGGTGATCCTGTTCGACGAGATTGAAAAGGCGCATCATGATGTTTTCAACATTCTGTTGCAGATCCTGGAGGATGGGCGGTTGACCGACTCGCACGGGCGGACGGTGAACTTCAAGAACACGATTGTCATCATGACCAGCAATGTCGGGTCGCCGGTGTTGTTGGAGGGGATTGACGAAGAGGGGAAGATCAAGGAGGGGGCGCGTCGGGAGGTCATGGATGAGTTACGGCGGGGGTTCCGGCCTGAATTCCTGAACCGTGTGGATGATGTAGTCTTGTTCAAGCCGCTGACGCTGGGCGAGATCGGGAAGATTGTTGATCTGCAGATGGAAGAGTTGCGGCGCCGGTTGGTGGAGCAGCGGGTGGAGTTGAAGGTTTCGGATGCGGCGCGCGAATTGCTGGCCAAGGAGGGGTACAGCCCGGTGTATGGGGCTCGTCCGTTGAAACGGTTGATTCAGCAACGGGTGGAGACGCCGGCAGCGCGTCTGTTGATTGGCGGGCAGTTGAAAGAGGGGGGGACGCTCCGGGTTGATGCGAAGAAGGGGGAACTCAAGGTGGAGTCGTGAGGGGCGTTACGTTCGCAGGCGCGGATCTTTATTAGCGTGAGTTTCCTTCGCCTGACCATGAACCCGGGTTTGATTGCTGTAACAATTGGGTTCGGACCTGATCAGGAAGGCTGGACTGCTCGATCCATTGTTTCGCGGCTTGCTGGTCGTACTGCATCCATGTTCTCACGACGGTGGTCTGACTGGTTTGGCGGACCTGCGGGTCGGCAATGGAGTTCGCCCACGCCATGGCTGACGGGACATCAATCTGCATGACTGAGTTGACGTAGCACTGGATGGCCATGTCCCTTGACTTGCCCGCCGCAAGTCCCGTGATCCACTGGCCTGCGGCCACGAGGTCGTTTTGGCACCAAGCGGCGGCGATGGAGGCAAGCGACTGTTCCCGCGTTTTTCCTTCCGGGAACAACGATGCCCATGCGGCGGCACTGATGGGGTCAGAATAGGACCATAGCTGGACGATGTTCATGGCCGCCTGCTCCTGCGCGGGACCCGACATATGGGCCGCAACATAGGCGGCGGCCTTGACCGGATCTGCGGCGGCCCAGGTGGAAACCATCCCCAGCAAGGGCTGGGCCCTTTCGCTTTCCGGCAGTTGCTCCACCCAGCGCAAGGCGGCATCAACATCCTGTCTGGCCCAGTTGGCGCTGATTGCGCCCAGGAAGCCCGCCCTGGCCTGAGGAGTCAGTGACTCCACGTAGCGAGCGGCGGATTCCGGGTCGGACTGTGCCCACTGGGCGACGATTGAGTTCATGGCATTCTGGCGGCTGGGTCCTTCGGGAATCTGCTGGATGAGGGCAACGGCTTGAACCGCGTCCGAGTTGGCCAGATTGGCGGCTATGCGTGTGATGGCGTCGATCTGCGTCTTGGGGTCTGTCAGCAACTCCACGAACTTCATGGCAACGTCGATGCCAGTGTTGTTACCCAGGGACCATGTCATATTGCGGATGGCATTGGCCTTTGAAATGGAGTCAGGAAGCGACTGTGCCCATTTCAATGCGGACAGGGGATCGGTGTAGACCCACATGGAGGCGATGCTTTCCTGGGCGCGGTTGCGGATCGGGCCTTGCGGAACCTGATCCAGGAGTTGAACAGCGCCCGTGGGATCGGCATAGGCCATGGATGTGATCAACCCGCTCAGCACCTGTGACATGGAAGGATCTTTGTCGAGTTTGGAGATCCAGCGGATAGCGGCGTCCGGGGAGGCGGCGAACCAGGACGTGGCGACGCTTCCCAGAAGGGCGGTGCGCCGGGGCGATTGTTTCATGTTCATCACATAGTCGGCGGCGGCCTGCGGGTCGGCTTCGGTCCATTTGGCGATTGCCGCCTGCATGGCGTTTTGTTTGACATTGCCATCCTTTATGGTTTCCACCCACGCGATGGCGGCCCGGGGGTCGGCGGCAGCCCACTTTGAGACGATCGTTTGAATGGATGAATCGCGACTCCAGCCTGGCGGGATGAGTTGCGCCAGTTTCATGGCCTCGTCCGGGGCGATTACGGCGAGTTCGCCGAGGGCGGAGGACAGGCATTGATCCCGCAGGCGACCGGGCGGAAGGGTTTCGCACCAGGCGGCGGCGGCGCGGGCATCGGTCGTGGCCCAGTTTTGGACGATCTGACTCATCATGACGTCACGTTGGGACTGGGGTACGATCTTGTTCACGTAGTCCATGGCGCGTTGGGGGTCAACCTGTCCGAGTTTGGGGAGCAACAGTCTGATGAAGTACTCGCGGTAGTCTTTGCGGGGAAAGGTCTCGGCCAGCGCGATGGCTTCCGGAACATCGGTGGGCGCGGTGCTGCGGGCGAGGTCATCCAGCATCCGGCAACGGGAACCGACGGGGCTTTTCATGATGAGGTTCAGGGCGGCTCGGATCGAATCGCGCGCCATCCAGGTCATATAGGGGGTTAAGGCGTCTCCTGAAGGCGGCGTGACGTCCGTCGATGTTGACGGGGCCGAAGTGTTGCCCCGCTTTCTTGGAATGATGGGGGAAGGTGATGACGTCACCGAAGGAGTGTGTTGCTGAGAAATCCGTGTATTCTGCGCCACTTTTCCGGTAGTCGCTGGTGGGTGTTGGCGCCCCGCCGCAAACCCGAGAGCAATTCCGATGGCGAGACCTGCAACCGTAAATGGGAGGATATGTTTCATGGTGGTGTTACCCTGAGGTTTGATTCCAACAAATGCGACTGTTTTTATCATGGTAAGGTTGGCTCCTACAATAAAAAGGTTTAGCAGCCTGTTGAAAAACCGGCGGCACGCCAGCCCTCCCGTTTGGTCGGGAGCAGGCAGGTTCACCGGGACGGTTCGCCCTTCTACCCTTGGAAAACATTGGCATTTGGGTAAGGCGAGGCGTCTCGACGAGCCGTTTCAGCCGGGTTTGGTTTTTTGGGGCTTCAGGGTTTTAAGTGGGTAACCCCTACAGGTTGTGGAGAGGGGCT
>CAZHRU010000147.1:0-4450 GCA_964535015.1 uncultured Verrucomicrobiota bacterium
TGCTGACCGGGCGCAAGAACCAGATCCGCGTCCACCTTGCGGAATCCGGGTGGCCGGTGGTGGGAGACCGCAAATATGGCCGGCCTGATGATTCGCACCGGCAACTGGCCTTACATGCGCGGTCGATAGGTTTTACCCATCCGGTAACCGGCGCCCGCTTGCTGTTTGAAGCGGATGTTCCGGATCGAATGATCCGGCTCATGGGCGGGGGCCGGTAGAGCGGACGGGATAATGGCAGACGTTACTTGGCTTTTGGCGCTTCCGGCTTATCGGCCTTTACCTTCACATCGGTGGCGGTCATGGTGTACTCGATCGTCACCTTGGCGCCGACCTTGAGGTCGCCGGCAACCTTGGTGTCGGCGTTCCGGGCGAGTTCCCATTTTTCCTTGCCCTTCTCGACCACGATTTTGGCGTCGGTCAATTCCAGGACGGGTCCGGTGACCTGATAGGTCTTGCCGGGGCCGGCCATCACCGAAGTTGCCGCGCACACCATGGTTGCCACCACTACGCTTGCCATCATTTTGCTGAACATAGTTATTCTCCTTCTTTTGTGCGAGAGTCTAGGCGCCACGTCCCCGGGGTTACAAGCGCAAATGTTGGCAAGATTAGTGATGTTCAGAATTGGGCAATTCTGCGATGGTCTATTGTTCAATTTTGGATTGAGCGTAAAGAAGGAAACTCCTTATGAAAACCTGTTCGTTGCGTGAGTCGGAGGCGGTGGGGCCGGACCAGTTGGCCGCCATGCTGGCGTTTATTCCCGTCCTTGCGGAGTCGGGGTTCTGTCCTGGCGGCATCATTCCGATGGAGGAGGACGGACTTCCCCAGGAGGCGTTCACGAAGGTGGTGTCGCGGTTTATGGATGCCTGTTACAAGAACGGGATGGTGGTGCGGTTTGACTGGGAAGCGTGGGAGGACGAGGCCCGTGGGTATATGGCGGAGTCGGTGCGGCTTCAGCAGGCGGGGTTGCAGGAGTTGCGGAGGTTGCTGACATGGCATGTGCGGCAGAACCGTTTTGCCAAGGATCATCTTGCCCGGATGATGGCCCGGGGGCACATTCTGGCCATTCTCAGTCGGATGCGGGAGGCGGGGGGTGTCGGCGAAGCGAATCCGGCGGATACGGTTGATCGCTTAGAGACTTGACCGGCCAAGGCGTGCGTCGTACAACGCGGCCTTCAATCAGCAACAGGAGTTACCAATGGCGGACGATCAGGTGGGTGCAATCATTGAACGAGGTCCCAGCGATTGGCAGATTTTCCAGCAGGATTCGCATGGGGTTGGTGTTATTGCGGTTGGCGGGCGCTGGGTGAGCGCGACCCCGGGCCGGGTGGAAGTGCGGTTGGTTTTTGAGGATACAGGGGTGGCGGTGACCGCGGCGCTTGACTGGCAGGCGGCGGATACGGAGGCGGGGGGGCAATGGTCGGCGACATTGGAAGGGGTTCCCGCCGGTGGACTCTATCGTCTGGAGACGCGGTTCCGGGGCGAGCAGGTCAAAGAGGGCGAATGGGCGCCCCGTGGCGATATGCGGCATTTTCTGGGTGTTGGCGACGTGTGGGTGATTGCCGGGCAGAGCAATTCGGCGGGGTATGGACGCGGGCCGGTGGTTGATCCGCCGGAATTGGGGGTGCATTTGTTTCGCAATAGCGAGCAATGGGCGCTTGCGACGCAGCCGATGAATGAGTCCACGGATACGAAGCACATCTGCAATCGCGAGGCGGCCAATTCCGGTCACTCGCCGTACCTGCATTTTGGCCGGTTGTTAAAACAGCAACTCAATCATCCCATCGGGTTGATCCAGACGGCGTTGGGCGGATCGGCTTTGCGGGCGTGGAATCCCGCGCAACCGGGCGGGGCGGTCCTGTTTGAGAACATGGTGCAGTGTGTTGCCAAGGCGGGCGGTAAGGTTCGGGGTGTGCTCTGGTATCAGGGCGAATCCGATGCCAATGGTGAATCGGCCGGGACCTATGCCGAGCGGTTTATGCAGGCGGTTGGGGCATGGCGCAAGGCGTTGAACAATCCGAATCTGGCTGTTTTGACGGTGCAACTCAATCGTGTCTACATGGTGGCGCCTGAGGAAAGTGAGCGAGCGTGGACGCAGGTACGCGAGGCGCAGCGGCAGGTGCCGGGGCGGATGGCGGGTGTCGTGGTGGTGCCGGCCCTTGATCTGCCCTTGAGCGATGCAATCCACACCAGTCCCGCCGGGAACCTGTTGCTGGCTGAGCGTCTGGCCCGTGCGGCGTTGGGGTCGGTTTACGGGAAGCTGGTTGATTGGCAGGCGCCCGATGTCGTTTCGGCCAAGCGAAGCGGAGACGGAGTGCAGGTTGACTTGACGTTCCGGAATGTCACCAGTCGGATGGATACGATTGATGTGACGGTCAACCCTTTCCGTGTTGAAGACGACCAGGGGGTTGTTCCGGTTGAGAAGGTGGTTTATCCGAAGGACGCGCGTGTTCAACTGGTGCTTCGGCGGGCGATCGAGGGGGCGGCGATTGTTCATGGCGGGTACGGGTTCAACCCGGCGACGGTGCCGATGGACATGGAGCGGTTCATTCCGATGCTTGGATTCCATGGTGTTGTGGTGGAGTGAGCGACTGACGGGAGGATGCATGCAAAAGCGGGTATTCGGTCTTTTCGTTGCGGGTCTGATGGGGTTGAGTTGCGTCAGGGTGTGGGCAGGCGAATCTGCGCCGGCGGCCGTGGAGGCGCCGAAAAGGGATTGGGATTCCTTCCCGAAGGAAAAGATTCTGCCGAATCGTTATGACTTGTGGCATCAGGAGGCGGCGAAAGGGCCGCATATGAAAGTGGTGGCTGCGACGTTTTTTAGCGGGAAGGGGTATGAGGAGTTTCTGGCGGCCGGTGAGTTGGCGGATGGAACCGTGGTGGCTATTGGCAATGCGTGGGGGCCGGAATTTCCTGTGGCACCGGTGGTCGCGATTGTGGGGAAAGGGGGGCATCGGGGGGCGAAGGAGGACCGGGAGGAGAAAGGACATTTGATTCCGGATCAGGACAGTCCGGACCGGACCGGGTTCTGGGTGTTATACGAGGCGGGGTTGGCGGGGGTGAAGAAGGCGGTCCGGTTTGACTGGGGGGTGGCGCAGGTTGAGTGCGGGCGGGTGGCGCCGGACGGTTGTTCGTTGGTGTTGGCCGGGCGTGCGGGGGCGGCGTTTCGCGAGGTGGCGACGAATGCGGTTGTGCAAAAGGACTTGGCGTCAGGCGGGAGTGATGTGTATGTGGCCAAGGTGGATGCCGCCAGCGGCGCCATCGTGTGGGCGTATATCTGGGAAGGCGCGGGACCGGCACCGACCGACCTGTGGTGCGACAAGGCGGGGGCGGTCTATTTTGACTTGAAAGGGTTGCGGCGGGTTGTTGCTGGGGGGCAGGAATGCAAGCTGATCAACGCGAAGACCGGCAAGTGGCAGGGGATTGACCCTGAGGGTGATGGGGCTTATTACGGGGGCGATCGGAATACACGTACCCGACGTGAACCGTGGCGTCAACCCTACCTGTATAAGTTCAATACCGCGGGGGAGCGGCTGTGGAAACTGTGGGAATTTGATCCGAAGGATGTGGGGTCCGACCATGCGGGACTCGAGTCCGACTCTTCGGTTCGGGGAGTGGACACGATGAGCGACGGGGATCTTGTGGTGGGCGGGTGGTCCGACGGGGCGAATTCGGTGTTTTGGAAGCAGGCGACGAACTGGAAGACCAACTGTCCGATCGGCGGGTTCCTATGGCCGTGGTATCCGGCGGGAGCGTTATCGCTGGGGCATGTGACGGTGGTCAATCCGAAGACCTTGGAGACGCGGGTGCATGCGTGGTGGTGTTCGGTGTTGCCGCCGACCTCGCCGAAAGCCAACCGGATTGGAACGGCCAGGATTTCGCGTGTGACGGTGTTGCCGGGTGACGCGGTGGCGTTCACGGGGGCGGCGACGACGGGGCTGATTCAGACGCCGAACGCCTTCTGGAAACCGGTGGGAACCAACTATGTATACGGCGCGGAGACGTTGGGGGTGTGGGACAAGCCGCTTAAGACCCTGATGTTCTCGGCCTATCTGCCTGGGTGCGAGAATGCGCGGGCATTCCCGGCCAGGAAGGGTTTGCTCTGCGTGTCGCGGAGCACGGGGTCGGATCATCGGGAACCGGCGACCTCATCGCCGGCGAAGGGATCGTTGCAGACGTTCGGCGGGGCGACGGACGGGCATGTGATGTACATGGAACTGCCGTAAATCGGGGCAGGGTGTTGGTGTTGACGTCACTGGCCCCTGAGGATAAGATTACGGCCAGTTGAAGGCGGTGCCTGGTGGTGCTGTTGCAGTTGTTTCAAACCCAAACAGTGAGGTGTTATGCGCAAGTTGATCATGGTTATGGTTGCGGTGCTGGTCAGTTCAGCGATGGTCGCGATGGCGAACTGTGGTAGTTGTCCGGGCGATAAGGCCGCGGGGAGTGGCAAGAA
>CAZHRU010000148.1:0-4409 GCA_964535015.1 uncultured Verrucomicrobiota bacterium
AAAGTGTCACCCATTTTCAGCCCACAACTTCACTCATTATCCGGTCCTTAGCACACCCCCCCGTCTTCAACTTGATCACCACCAACACAAGGGTCCGAACCAGCCGGAAGGCTCCGGCATTGAACAACGTCGGATCACCGACCGGCTGCATCCAGAAATTACGGTCAGCCACCAGATCCCCGTCATTGTCAAACCCCTCCCCGACATTTCCGAGGTCATACCACACCCCCTCGGTCTTGATCAGGGTCCCGGGCGACCCGTCGGACGCAATGTTGGTCCACACCGGGGCATATTGCCGAAGCAGGTCCTGATACTCCTGCGGCACCTTGTTGGCCGAGTTCGGGAATATCTTGTTCGCCATGGCGGAGATCTCGTTGCGCATCGTGACGTCCCGCGTCGTCTCCGCCACCACCGCGCTGCCTGCCCTCGTCCCCCGCCCCCAGACATCGTAGTACAGACGCAAATCATCATCCGGCTTGACACTGGGCCCCCACACCGCATGTCCGTTGATGTCCACGCTGGGGTAACTGATCAACCAGTAGACCGTAACCGACTCACCCGCCTTGATCGTTCCAAGATACCGCGTCGCATCACTCAACCCGGCACCCCCCCCTCATGCGTCAACGAAAACGCCCCGCTGATCGGTCCCACAATGGTCGGATACTCCGAGTGATAGTTGGTGGGATACACACCGGGAGTATCCGCAGTTCCATTCAGGTAATTGCCGATGTAGGCGGTAACCCCCGTCAGGTCATTCGTCCCGTCATTGTAGAACTTCGCGCCCAGATACGCCGAATGGGGCGCATAGGTTGAGGGTGATTCCACATTGGAGTCCACTACAAGGTTGTAGGCGGCAATCACCTCGATCCGTAATCCATTGGATGGGTTGGCCGCGAAACCAACTCCTGCCCACGCCGTGAATAATCCGATTGATACCGCCGTCAACAGCCAACGGCCCACAACACACGTCTCACGGTCACGGCACATACCTACCCCCCTTTTTTGCTTTCGATAAAACAAAACAGGTCATGCTGGCGCACTCCCAACACAACCCGCAAGTTTCACACTACGAATTCACCACAGGAAATCAGTAAAACACGACGTTTTATTGTCGCAAAACCACGCCGGAACACAAGAGATCTTTACCCTATGATGTGCCTATGATGGCCCGCGCCCCCGCCGCAGGTCGCGCCTCCCCGTTGGAAGGGTTTCTCGTCGTCACTCCATCCCTGCGTCCCGGAACAACGTCTCCCGCTCCGCCGCCGTCATCTCGCGCCACTCCCCGATCCGCAAGGTCCCAATCGTCAGCCCGCCCACGGCCACACGACGAAGTCTCTTCACGTCCAGCCCCACAGCGGCCATCATCCTGCGGATCTCCCGCTTCCGCCCCTCCTTGAGCACCAGCCGATACTCCGTTCCTCCGGATTTGAGCAAAGTGACCGATTCAGCCTTGAGTACTTCACCTTCAGATCTAATCCCTGAAACCATACGACCAGCCATGCTGGCGTCCAACACCCCGCTCAGGAGGACATGATAGACCTTGGGGGTTTCATACCGGGGATGGGTCAGGGCAAGCGCCACATCCCCATTATTGGTCACCACGATCAGTCCTTCACTGTCCTGATCCAGACGCCCAACGGTAAACAGCCGTTCGGAAACACCACGGAAAAGGTCAAGAAAAGTGCGCCGCCCATGGGTGTCCCGCGACGTGCACAGGACTCCCCGGGGTTTGTTTAGAAGAAAATATCGCTTGTGCTGGAGGCCGATCCGGGTCCCGTCCACCTCGACAACGTCCGACTCTGGATCAACCGATGAACCTTGCCCGCGTATCACCACGCCATTAACACTTACACGCCCCGCCTCAATCCATTGCTCGCAGGCGCGTCGCGAAGCCACTCCGCAGGCGGCAAGATGTTTCTGAAGCCGAACCCGATTACTCGGGTTTGGTCTTGGGCAACCCGACACCACGGTCGGTGGCCTGCCATTTGCCGCGTTTGCGCAGGAGGTCGATTCTTTCAAAACGCTTGAGGACATTGCGCTTCGTCGCAATCTTCTGGGCCGATTTCAAACTTGAATGCTGAGACATGATCCCACTCCAAACATCTCTTTTTTTGTAATTAGGGGCGGCATCATACCGAAACCCCCCGCCCTGTCAACCCAAACCTGAAGTAAACAGGATGTCGGATCCCGAACCTGAATTCAGCAGGCTTTACCATTCCCCCCACTACCCACTATACTACCCTCATGAAGACCATCCTTTGCATCCTCCTCTCCCTCCCCGCCCTCCTTGCCCTGGGCGCCACCAACACTGTCGTCGAAATCCCCGAATTCAAAACCTACGACATCGGATTCTCCGATGGCTCCAACGCCACCGAAATCGTCAAGACGGTCGTCGGCGAATCCGGCAAGGTCTTCTTCGACCCGGCCTCGCGTAAGTTGATGGTTCTGGCCTCCAGCAATACCCACGCCGCCGTTGCCGGGATCGTCAAACAATTGAATGTGCCGCCCCGAAACGTCAGCGTTGCCGTCCGGTTCCTCGGACAGGACGACGAAACCCAGCGTAGCGCCTCCGTCTCCGCCCAGGGAGGCGTCGTCATCAACAGCAGCGGCACCCACTCCACCCTCCGCATCCAACCCAACCTGGTGGATCGCCGGTCGGAAACCTCCAGCAATACCCGCCAACAATTGCTCGTCTCCAGCGGACGCCAAGCCTCCATCTTCATCGGCGAGGAGGTCCCTTACATCGAATGGCTGATGGAGTACGGCCGGCGTTACCACTACATCGAACAGCAACTGTCCTGGCAACGGGTCGGCGCCACACTCGTCATCGAACCCGTGGTGATCGGCGACGGCCCGCTCATCCGGATCAAACTCACACCCGAACTCACCGGCCTGGTGGATAACAACCCCTACCGGACCCGGTTCGCCAATGTCGCCACCGAAGTCACCGTGAGCGACGGCGTCCCCTTCACCCTCGGGGGACTGACCGAAAAGAACGACTTCTACACCCGCTTCCTGATCGGCATGGATCACAACGGCCGGCGCAAGACGCTGGATATCGAACTCACCGCCACCATTATCCCTCCCTCAGGTCCCGCCCGATAGCAGCCCACCCCCCACTATCAATTGCGGAAACCTTGCGAACGTGCTTAAATGGACTCAGGTGAACGAAACAAGACAGGACGCCGTCTCCGAAATAATCCGGCAGGGCACCGGTGAGGATAGGACGTCCGGCTGATACGAAACAAGGAGTAACCCATGAGCGTTTATACCGTTGTGGTAACCAATACCGCCTGCGCCAGATTCTTTATCCTGGAGGATGCCGCCATACCCGAAATGGAATCCAGCCCGAAACTGGTCGAACAATACTGCATCTTGAATCCCACAATCGAAAAATCCGAAGCCAAACGCCTCGGATCCGCCACGAGCGGACGCAACCGCGCCTCGTCCGGCGGAACCTATGCCTTCGATGACCATCGCGCGAAACACGAGACGGAAACGCTTCGCCGCTTCGCCAAACTGGTGGTCAAGGATGCCATCAAACTCACACGCCGCCAGGACGCTGGACATTCCCTGGTTCTGGCCGCCGAGAAACGGTTCCTGGGCCTCATCCGGGATGAGTTGCACGCCGTGAAGACCAACGGCATGGCCATCAAGGAGTATGCCAGCGATATGGCCGGCGAACCTCCCATGAAGATCCAGGAACTCCTCGCCCGCCGGGGCCTCGTCCCCAAGATGAAGAAACCCACCCGCCGCGTCAGGAAGACCTGAGACGTCAAACCCCTAGAAGCAAACTCAATAGGGTGTGCGCAACAGGACCGATAACCCAGTCCAGCACTCCAAGCCACAATAGGGCGAAGATGATCACGAACCCGTACGGCTCGAGGCGCATGTAACGCTCGAGCCACTCCCCGCGCAACAACCCCACCATCACACGGGATCCATCCAACGGCGGAACCGGCACCATGTTGAACACGCCCAACGCCACGTTGGTCACGCAGAAATACGCCAGAAACACGGTGACTGCTTCGCCGCCCAAGGGTGCCACGAGCCGGAATAGCACGGCGCTGATCAAGGCCAGGGCGAAGTTGGCCAGCGGACCCGCCGCTCCCACAATCATGATCCCCTTTTTGGGGTCCCGAAAGTAGTAGGGATTGAAGGGAACCGGTTTGGCCCACCCCAGCACCACGGGACTGTGCGTGAACACCAGCACCAGCGGCAACAGGATGGAACCCACCAGGTCAATGTGCGCCATGGGGTTCAAGGTGATCCGGTTGGACATCTTGGCAGTCGGATCCCCCAACCGGTAGGCCGCATACCCGTGGGCCACTTCATGCAAAATTATGGAGAAGATAAAGGCGGCAAACGCCATCAGTTTTTCGGGACTCAACACACCAGGCCTCCCCTCG
>CAZHRU010000149.1:0-4402 GCA_964535015.1 uncultured Verrucomicrobiota bacterium
CGGTTGCTGTTCAGGTAGCAGGTGTGGGCGTAGAACTGCCGGGCGCCAGGGGGGAAGGTTTGCGCGCTGGCGTCAATGGCCGCGTTATTGGCGCGCCAACTTGCTCCCTGAACATAGGGACTAAGGTTGATGTCGTTCAGAAGCAGGGCGCCTGGTTTCGGGGTTTTGTTGACGATGCGGACGTAGGTGTTACTAGGGGGAAGTTTGAGGGTGTACGAAACCGAGTAATAGGTGGTGCCTGGAGATGTGACATTGGTGGCCACCGAGGCGATATTGGACCAGGCGCTCGGGGTGTTGTAGGCGATTTGAACGTCAAAGGAAACGTTGGAGTTGGCGCCGGCCGAGTAGGCGAAACTGAGGGTGTCGATGCCGTTGGTGATGACGGGAGATTGCAGATACTGTTCCGCGCCGAAAGGAGTGGCGCGGCTGGCTTCCAGGCGGCAAATATTGTCTCCACCTGTGCCGCCGGTTTTGCCTTCGATCCAGGCATGGGTGGCGATCCAGCCGGCATTGGTGACAGTCTGCGAGTACCAGTCCCGAACGGTGATTTCGTCGAAGAATAGGGTGTTGGTGCCTGCATCCTGTGAGAAGATGACATCCGACGGCAGGTTGGTTTGCAGGGTAAGTGTCTGGCTGATGAATGTCATGTTGTTGACGGCGGTATGATTAGTCAACAGGTCCCACTGTCCGACGGCGGTCAGGTCGCCGTAGTCATCATCATGAGGGTAGTTTGTTGGGAACAAATAGACACCGACGGTTGTGTTGGTGATGGGAGTGTTATTGGTCAATACTCTAAAGGAATAGGTGATGGACTCAATTCCGCGAAATAGCGGGATACCTTCGTCGGCGATCTGAGCCACCCATCGTGATGGTTTGGTGGCGAACGGGTCCAGTTGGACTTCTCCATTGGTGATTGTTCCGCCATAGATGATATAGAAGGCAACACCACTGCGACCACCGTTGGTATAAGTGTGAGTGGCTAGACTTGAACTGAAGGCATCACTTCTGATCCGTACACTATTCAGGGACCAATCATTGAAGTTGACGGCCGTTGGCGAGGTGCCTGCGCTGTTGTCGGTCAATTGGTAGGTGATGCCATCGCCGCTCCATGAGTCGAAATCCTGCCAGACGCAGGGGATGACGAGATACTGGCGGGATGATTCGTCAAAGCGGACGAGGTACTGACCGACATCGAAGGAACCGGTGATGGACAAGGCGGACTGGTTGGTGCCGGCGGTATCGGAGAGGGGGAGGGCGGTTTGCCAGTTGTTGGAATGGCCCCATGTGACGGCATTGGTGGCGTAACCGTTTCCGGTGGTGTAACCGGCGCCGACGAACGACAGGGCGAGGGTGTTGGTGGCGGAGCCAAGGTAGGCCACGGATTGCCAGGTGCGATCGGAAAGGAGGCGCGCGGACTGGGTTTGCCCGTTGACGGTGGCGGTCAGGTTGCTGAACGAAGAGGCAAACGGTTGGACCGTATAACTGCTGGGGGCATTGGAGCCGCCGGCTGGAGAGAAGCGTGGGCTGCGATTATCGTTGGGGTGTCCGTAGTACCCCTTGAAATCGCAACGAACGTAGTACTCGATAATGGTATAGCGTGACTGGGCAGGGATGGCGAAGGGGGTTGTTGCGTAGGTGGTTCCAGAGACGCGTGACATGGTGACGGGGGTGAAGGTTCCGTTGGCCTGGCGGTAATAGAGGGTTGGGGTGATGGCCCAGGCGGGGAAGAACGGGTTGATGGAGGAGATGTCGCAGGAGACGGTGACAGTGTCGGCGGCCGAGGGGTAGCCAGGATTGATGAAGACATTGGTGATGAGGACATCGGCGGGGGGATAGGGAATGAGAAAGTCATCGAATACTATAGAACTCGCGTTTGCGACGTCGCGGCGGATTCGAACAGAGGCGTTGCTGGTTGTGTTCAGGGGGAAGCTGAACGATTGGAATGATGTTGAGAGAACAAAATTTGTGACCAGTGTAAAATTTGTGTTGTCATACGAGACCTGCACCGACGGGGGGTTTGTGTCGACCGTGGCGCCGCGTTTGGCATAGAAGTTGATGCTGCCCACGCCGTTTGAGAGGAAGGGTGACTGGAACCAAGCGTTGCCGTTGGTGGAAAGGGCGCAGGCGTATGGGGAGGAAACGGTGCCGAACCCTGATGCTAGTCGACCATCCTTCACCTGCCAACCCGTTACGGTGTTGGTTCCGTTTTGGTAGACGCCCCAAGTTGAATTTGAGGGCGACCAGTTGCTGTCGAAGTTCTCCCTGCGGTTATCAGGGACTGTCACCTGATACGAAGCGGGTCCATTTGTGCCGGCCGAGGGGAACCACACGGGGCTACCGGACTCGCTTTGTAACCCGGAGAAACCGCACAGGATGGCGTACTGCACGGTACCGGTGGCGGCGCGGGGGATGGCGGTATCGTTGGTCCAGAAGGTCCCGTTGGTACTACTCATGGTTGTGGTTTCGTACATGCCGTCGGTGCCCATGCGATACCAGAGGGTCATATTGGTGACGACTGCGCCGCTCAGCAGGGCAAGGGTGGCGTTGATGGTCACGGTATCCAAGGAGGTTACATTGGCGGGCGAGTTGGTGAGGAGGGTGGCGGCAACCCCGGCACCCGGGCGTGCGATGACGACGTCGTCGAGGCAGAGGCGGGAACCGGTTCCGTCGGGGTTGTTAAGGATCCGCAGTCCCAGATTATCGCGGTCAGACCGTCCAACGGTGAAGAACAGGTGATTGGTGGAGATGATGTTGGTGACCGAAGCGATGGTGGTCCAGTTTGTCGAGGTTGGGGTTGGGGCGACCTGCACCCTGAAACTGGCGGTCGGTGAGGCATTGGTGGTCCAATTCCGGTACCAGAACGAGATTTGGCCGATTCCGTTCGACATGGATGGGGCGAGGAGGTAGGTGTTGGTGGCGGAGCCCTGCTGGCCGTTCAGTGTAAGGGTTCGGCCCAGGAAGGAACGGTAGGCATCGTTGGAGGTAGAGCCCCCGGCGACGATCCAGTTGTCGTTGGTGTAAGTTCCGAAAAGGTCATAGGTGGCGTTGGTCCAGGTGTCGAAGTTGATGGTGTCGCAGGCCATCACGGTATAGACGCGGTTGCTTTCGTTGAAGCCGACAACGAAAGTGCCGGTGTTAGTGCCTGCCAGAACGATGTTGGTGGCATTGAGGTCGGCGGTGCCGTAGGCGGGGATATTGGTGGCGGTCTGGTTGGTGTCGCCCCAGAGGGAGGAGACGGCATTACTCGTGCCCTGGAAGCGGAAGGACGGGTTGACGGCGTTGCTCAGGGTGACCACGTTTTGCCAGAAATAGTTTGTGCCAAGAAGCAGGTTGGTATTGATGGAGCCGGTGACCAGCATGTTGGTATAACCGGACCGGGGTCGGACGGTGTAGGAGCGAAGGGTGCTGTTGGTGGAATAGGGAGTGCCATCCAAGGTGCAAGCGGCGCTGACATAATATTCGATGAGAGAGCCGATGACCTTGCCCGGGATGGTTGAGGTGGTGGCGAAATCGCCGGTGGCGTTGGTGGCCATGGGGATGGCGGTCCAATTGGTGCCCGGCCATTCCCGCCAGTAGTTGGTGGCCCAAAGCGAGTCGTAGATGCCTTGGACGCCGACGCCGGCAGTGATGGTGATGGGGTCGAGATCTGCGGGGCGGAGAGGGGCGGTTAGGAGGTTAGAGACGGTGACGATCGGGGGTGGGGCTGAGATGTTGACGGAATCGATCGCCCAAGGTGATGAGGATGAAATCCGCCGCAGACGGACTTTCACGCTGACGTTGGTGTTGACGACATTGGTCTGCCCTGTCCAAGTTGTGCCGCTAATGACATGGGGGTTGCCGTTGGTTCTCCATGTGACGTCGTCTGTGCTGATTTCCACGACACCGGTAGATGAACCTGCGGGTCCGCGGAGGTAGAAATAGACCGTGCCAACGCCGTTAGAGAGGGTAGGCGACTGCACCCATCCAAACTGCTCTGGAGCGGCCGCATATGGGGGCGTTTGACTACCGAAGCCCGAAAGAATGCGGTTGTTGTTTGAAATCCAGCCTGTTACCAGGTTGGTCCCGTTTGTTATCGCGTGTGGCAGTGCCGGCACCCAGTTGGTATCGAAGTTTTCCGTCGAGATGTATGCCTGGGCGCGTGAGGGTGCAAGAAGCAGGGCAAGCAGGCAAAACGCCATCAATGTTTTCCGCAGGATCGTCATCGTTCAAATCCTTTCAGGATGCCTGACAAAGAAGCAGGACGTTATCCAAGAAACCCTGTTTCGTCATGGTTTTTCTTTGATGACAGTATAGCGGTTGGTGCCCGGTAACAACAAGGTGATTCCATGGTTGTGGATGTCAATAGGATGTCAAGAAAGGTGAATCAATCCTGCCAATGGACGAAGATTTTTTCGGCCAGGGT
>CAZHRU010000150.1:0-4306 GCA_964535015.1 uncultured Verrucomicrobiota bacterium
CATCGGTGCCGTCGGGGTTCACGGCGCCTGAGGCGAGAAAGGCCATCTGGGTGCCGTGGCCGAGCGGGTCGGTGATGTCCTGGCCGGGGGAAGTGGCGTCCAGGGTGGCGACCACGGCTTTCTCCAGTGCCGTACTCGATGTGAATCCGGAATCGAGGATGGCAACGGCGGGGCCGGCGGTGGTGGCGACGGTGCGGGGAGTCGGGGAGTCGCCGGTATCCCCGGTTTTGACAGGGGTAATGGAGCGGTAGATCTGGTTGGGTTCGGCGTTTGCCACCAGCGGGTCGCGGGCGAGGGCGTTGAGGATATCGCCCAGATTGCTTCCGGGTGGAAGGCGGAGCCGGTAGATGCCCAGGGCGGGGATGCCGTCCAGCACCATGGCGCCGCTGCGCAGGAGCAGGGCACGGAACTGCTCCTGGGTGACGCCGTGGCGGAGGCGGAGGAGGACTTCATTCTTGAGGCAGGTGATGGTGTTTGTGGCGGTTTGGGTTTGGGCCACGTTGGCGGGTGGGAGGGGGCGGGGTTTGAGGGTGCGGCGGTCGCCGGTCTTATAGACGAGGACTTCCGAGAGGCGTTTCAGTTTGCCGACGGGTCCGTCGACGGTGTCCCAGACGAGGGCGTAATCGCAGTCCGTCAGGATCTGCTTGATGCCGGTGATGATGTCCTGATTTTCAAAATCGGCGGTGACCAGGGGGTTGATGCGATCATCCATGGCGACGCGGATACCGGAGTCCTGGAGTTGGGCGAGGATATCGGACAGGGGAGTACGGTTGGCGTGGATGGTGAGGGTGTCGGCCGCGATGCGGACGGTGGTGGCCGGTGCGGGGGCGGCGGCGAGTGTGGTGGCCAGGAGGCCCAGCGCTAATTGGCGATGCCAGAACCGTTTCATGGGGACCTTGTAGCACAAAGGGCGGGCGGGGTCATGTTCTCAACAGGGCCCAGGCAAATTCCTTGGCGACACTTTGCCCGATGCCTTCCGCCTGAAGGGGGATGGGGAGGACGGAAAAGGTGTAGGATTCGATTTCATAATGGGAGACAGGGCTTTGAAGGGCGGTGCGCCAGAAATGCCGGTCGAGGAGTCCGGCCGTTGAGCGCAGGGTGTCGGTGTCGGGCATGTGCAGGGGGACGTGAAAGTGGGTGCGCCAGAGAGTGTTGTCATTGGGGCGTTCGGCGGCGAGGGCGGGGGCGAGGTCGGGGTAGCGGCGGACGGGGGACTTGACTGTGTCGCGGACCCGGGTTTGGTGGAGGTAGACCGGGTCGCAGAAATCGTGCAGGCGGGCGAGGGCGGCGGGGGAGGCGTTGGTTTCGATGGCGGCGCTAAGTTGGATTTTGGAGATGCGGATTCCGGCGCTGAGGAGGCGGGTGAGGCTTTCGGCGGGTGAGAGGAATTCGACGGCCATGTGGCAGGTGTCGAGGCAGACGCCGATATGGCGGCGGAGGAGTGCTTCGGCCTCGGGGTGCGAGCAACCGGACATGCGGGTGAGGTGGGGGATGCCTTGGGGGAGGAGGGTAGTTTCGAAGAAATGGATGACGTCATCCGGGGTTGCCAGCAGGCAGTCTGGTTCAGGTTCGAGGCCGAGATGGATTTCGTGGCCGGTATCGCGGTGGAGCCGGTGCAGGGCGAGGGCGGTGTCGGCGAGGTTGCGGGCGAGCAGAAGATCGTCGGCGGGGCCGGTATGCCATGCCCGGTAGGTGAGAGGAACGGTGCTGATGCTGCCCTCGCCGCCCTCTGGGAGGAGTGCGGCGAGGAGGCGGGCGAGGCGCAGGGTGTAGGCCAGGCGTTCGGGGGTGCGCCAATCGGGAGCGTAGGCGGCGGTCTTGACGGGGGCCCCGTGGAAGGGGCCGTAGGGGAAACCGTTCAGTGTGAAGACGTAGAGGTGGTTATCGTGCAGGAAGCGGCGGAAGTCGTGGAGTTGTTCCGGGGTTTCGAGAGTGAGGGCGGCCAGGTGGGAGAGGCGCAGGCCGAGACCGAAGGGGTGGTCCGGGCAAACGAGGTCCCGGATGGGCAGGGTGTGGGTGCGGATGGCGGCGAGGGTTTCGGCCCATGATTCGCCGGGGTGTACGTTCAGGCAGTAGGTGAGGTGGGCGGGCGGGGTGTTACGAAGTTGCATGGCGGGCCGTCCTGGTTGGGACAACGAGGGATTTGAGGGTTTGGATGCCACGCAGGATGGAGGCGGAGGATAGTTCGTGAATTTCCACCTTGGAACCGAGCGGGCCGGGGAGGGTCAGGGAGAGTTCGCCGCCGAGATGTTCCTGGAATTTTCTTAGCCCGGCAAGAATCCGGGGTTGCCCACGGCGGTCCTTGGTTTCGAGGAGCGGGTGCCAGACGGGGAGGCCGCAGGTGTGGAGGGCATTGATGAGCGAGAGGGCATCCTGCCGGGTAATCAGGTTGAGTTCCGCGGCGAGGATGGTGTCGAGGGCGATGCCGATTGACACGGCCTCGCCGTGTCGCAATGTGAAGTGCGAGGCGGTTTCCAGATGGTGGGCGGACCAGTGGCCGAAATCCAGTGGGCGGGCGCTACCGGTTTCGAAGGGGTCCCCGCCGGTGCGAATGTGGTCAAGGTGCAGTCGGGCACAGCGGATGACGGTGTTCGACAGGATACGTAGATCGCCGTTGCCGATCAGGGGCGCCTGGCGGCAGAGTTGGCGGAAGAACGGGCGGTCCTTGATCATGGCCACCTTGAAGGCTTCGGCGATGCCGGCGACCTGGTCGCGCAGGGGCAGGGTTTCGAGGAAGTTGAGGTCGTTCAGCACGGCGAAGGGCGGGGCGAAGGTGCCGAGGAAGTTCTTGGCCCCGTAGGCATCGATGCCGGTTTTGACGCCGACGCCGACATCATTCTGGGCGGTTACGGTGGTGGGGACGCGGATGACCCGCAGGCCGCGATGAACGAGCGAGGCGGCAAGTCCAATGGCGTCGAGGACACTGCCGCCGCCGATGATCATGACGAAACTGTGCCGGTCCAGGTGGCGTGTGGCCATCCAGCGGATGGCGCGGTTTACGGAAGCGAGTCCGTGTTTGATGGATTCGCCGCCGTTGGCCGTTTCGATGGGGCCGGCGAGTTCAAGGGTGTCGGCATGGCGTTTGAAATAGGTTTTGATTCGTTGGGCGAGGTGGCGGTTGTCGCGCAGGACGCCGGCATCAATGCAGACGAAGACGCGGTGTTGGCGGTGTTCCTTAAGGCGGTGGACGGTGCGGACGAGGGTGGGGTTTGCCGGATTGAAGAGATCGTGCGTGAACTGCACGGGGTAGTCGAACGGGACGGAGAGGCGTTGGTGGAAGGAGGTATTGCTTTTCATGGGCCTGCCTCGAGCCATTGGGAGGTGGAGCGGGCGAGATCCACGAGGGTGGTGGGGGTTGAGTCGGGGGAGAAGGTGGCGGTCCAGGCTACTTCGCGTCCGGGGCCGGTGCGGCCGTGGGACCCCTTGATGCGGGTGGTGTCCTGGCTGACGGTTCCGGGGGGCCAGCCGAAGAAGAGTTCGCAAGGGTCGTAGCCGGGTTTGTTATGGATATCAACGTGGCCGGCGTAGTCGGGGGCTTCCTTGCGGGCGGTCCACCAGGGATAGGCGAACCAGTAGCCTTCGGAAGCGGTCAGAACGAGTTCGCCGGAATTGGGGTGGCCGAGCGCGCCGGACGCCACTTCGGAGCGAGGGAGCGCCGAGGCGATGCCGGGGAGGCCGGAGAGGGCGGTTTGGACGGCGGGGATGTCGGCGGGGTTGCGGATGTAGACATGGGCGATTTCGTGGTCCACGAGGGCGAAGGCGCGGCTGGCGGGCAGGTCCAGATAGGCCATGCCATTGACGGAGCGCGTGAGGAGGAAGCCCAGTTCGCGCAGGAGGCGGTTCGGGAAGGCGGCGGCGGAAACGGGGGCGATGGCGTAGTCGCCATAGATAAGGAGGTCGTGGCCGGTTTTCGAGGAGGCGGTGCGGAGGGTGTCCAGTTGGGTCAGGAGATCCGCGAGGGCGCGGCGGGCGCGCGGGTGGTCGGGGCCGAAGCGTTGCAGGTCGTAATCGAGGGCGGGGAGATAGGTGAGGCAGAGATCGGGAGGGGAGTCGCCGAGCAGAAGGGCGGCGGTGGCGGAGGCGATCCACTTGGAGGAGGTGGACGAGGCGAGGGGGCCCCAATAGCGGTGGAGGTGGAAGCGGCGGCCGATTTGGCGGCACAGGGTGTCATGGAGGGAGGGCGGGCGACTGTACATGGCGTCGATCATGCCGCCACCGTGTGTGTGGATGGGGGCGGGAGAGAGAAGCATATCCACGGATTCGCCGAGGGACTGTTGCCAGAAAAGCATGGCGACCTTGTGGTTGG
>CAZHRU010000151.1:0-4265 GCA_964535015.1 uncultured Verrucomicrobiota bacterium
AAGGCGACTTGCCGGTGCATGGCCTCGTGAAGCGCCTGGGGCAACCCCAGGCGGCTGTTTCGCAGCATCTGAACCAGATGCGCCGGGTGGGGCTGGTCAAGGCCGCCCGGCGTGGTAAGGAAGTGTGGTATGCAATCGCGGATCCAAGTGCATTGACGATCCTGGATTGTATCCGCAGGAAGGCGAAGGGATGATGGGGAGCGACTACAGACTACAGACTACAGACTACAGACTACAGACCACAGACTACAGACTACAGACCACAGACTACAGACTACAGACCACAGACACGGGGGAGGCGATGGGGAGAGAGGGGGGTGCCGGGCATATTAGGTCGCGGCGTGTAACGCCCCGCCCACAGGGAAAAGAAAATGAAGAGGAGATCAGGATGAAGATCATCATTATTGGTGGGGTGGCGGCGGGGATGTCGGCGGCGGCGCGGGCGCGGCGTCTGGATGAGACGGCGGATATCGTGGTGCTGGAAAAGGGGCGCCATGTGTCGTTTGCCAATTGCGGGTTGCCGTATTACATCGGCGGGCGTATCGGGGAACGTGGTCAGTTGTTGTTGCAGACGCCGGAAAGCCTGAAGGCGTCCCTTGGCCTTGAGGTCCGGGTCGGTCATGAGGTGCGGGGTATTGATCGGCAGCGGCAGAGGGTGCAGGTTGTGGAGTTGGAGACGGGGCGGGTGTATGAGGAGGCGTACGACAAGTTGGCGCTTTGTCCGGGTGCGGCGCCGATCCGGCCGAACCTGCCCGGGATCGAGCATCCGCGGGTGCTGGTGTTGCGGACCCTTGACGATATGGACCGGATCAAGGCGGTGGTTGACGCGGGGGCGCGGTGTGCCGTGGTAATTGGCGGCGGCTATATCGGGGTGGAGATGGCGGAGAGTCTGCGGGAGCGCGGATTGGCCGTGGATTTGGTGGAGATGGTGAATCAGGTTATGCCGCCGCTGGATCGTGAAATGGCGCGGGATCTGGAAACGCACATGATCCGGCACGGGGTGACGTTGTACCTAGGGGCTGCCGCGGCCGCATTCAAGGATGAGGATGGCCGGGTCAAGGTGGAGTTGACGACGGGTACGGAGTTGGTGGCGGACCTTGTGGTCCTCTCGGTGGGGGTCCGGCCGGATACGGCGTTGGCCAAGTTGGCGGGACTGGAGATTGGTTCCCGCGGTGGAATCAAGGTGGATCCGCAGATGAGGACCTCGGACCCGAACATCTATGCGGCCGGGGATGCGGTTGAAGTGGTGGATACGGTTACGGGGGAGGCGGCGGTGATCCCCTTGGCGGGGCCGGCCAACCGGCAGGGGCGGATTGTGGGTGAGAACATGTGCGGGCGGTCCACGAGTTACACGTCCACGCAGGGGACGGCGATTGTGAAGGTGTTCGACATGACCGGGGGCGGGACCGGGGCCTCGGAAAAGGCGCTCAAACGGGTTGGCCGCGACTTCCGGAAGATCTATCTGCATCCCCTGGGGCATGCCGGTTACTATCCCGGATCGGCGCCGATGCATATCAAGGTGCTGTTCGAACCTGGCGGCGGGCGGCTTCTGGGGGCACAGGTGGTGGGGTATGATGGCGTGGACAAGCGGTTGGATGTGCTGGCAACGGCGATCCGGGCGGGGATGACGGTGCATGATCTTGAGAGGCTGGAGTTGGCGTATGCGCCCCCGTACGGGTCGGCCAAGGATCCGGTCAATATGGCGGGGTTTGTGGGGGTGAACCTGCTGAGGGGGGATGTCGAATTCTGGTATGCGGAGGATTATCCGGGGGGCACGGAGGATGCGTTTATTCTCGATGTCCGGGGGCCGCAGGAATATGCACTCGGGCACATTTCCGGGGCGGTGAACATTCCGTTGGGTAGATTGCGCGGACAACTGGACCGGGTTCCCCGGGATAAACCGGTGCGGGTGTACTGCATGGTGGGGTTCCGGAGTTACCTGGCGTACCGGTTGTTGCGTCAACGGGGGTTCGGGCGAGTGGCCACGCTGGCGGGCGGCTTGCTGACGTTTCGTAACTACCACGGTTATACGTTGGTTGTGTGAGGGTGCCAATTGCACGCGCTCCCCTGGCGGGGAAGCACGTCCTACAAGGGGGCGGTCCATGAAAAAAAACGCTGATCGTGATTTGACATCGACGCCTGCAATAGGGTATAAATGTGAAGATTATGTTAAGAGGATTTGTGGGGAAGTAGTGTGGTGTGCAAGGGTATTGCTACGTGACCGGAGGAACATGCGTGGTGGCTGATGGGGGGTAAAGCCAATGCTGATCGTTAAATTTCTGCACATCTTGCGAGTGAAAGGGGGAATTGCGCCGCTATTGGGCATCAGCTTGATTGGCGGTGTTCTGGCTTCCGGATGCGCGACCACCCGCGAGGACGACTATGTTGCCTCCATTCTCAAGGAGGCGATGCGGGAATCCGGTGTTGAAGAAGCTTCCCTGGTTGGCATGAAGGCTGATACCGCGTCTGCGACTTACCTGGCCGTGTCCGGTCCTTCCGTTGTTTCGGTCACGCCGGCGGGTGTTGTGTCGGCCAGTTCTGGAGGCAGTGTCCCATCCGTTGTTCAGTCGTCGTCATCCACTGTGGTGGTGAAACCGCAACCGATGGTGGTTTCCCCGGCGACGGGGTCGGGCGCGATCCCCGCCATTGCGGCCGTGACGGTTCCGGTTACGGGTTCAACATCGGCGGCGGGGAGCGGGGGGGCCTCGAATCCAGTATTGACGGCGCCAGTGGTGACCGGGGACGTGACAGCGGTCACCGCCACTCCGTTGACGCCCGGGGAGCCGACCATTCAGCCGGACACGGTTCTTTGGGTTTCCGTTACCGAGGACCCGAGTCTGAATGGGCGCTATGTAGTCAACAATTCCTCGGCGATTGATTTTGGGTATGTGGGACTGGTGTTCCTGCAGGACATGACGGCGACGCAGGCGGAGACGGCGATCAATAAAGTACTGATCGGGCGTTATTTGAATCATGCAACGGTGACGGTCAAGATAGCCAAGGCGTCCTACGATGTGGTTGGGGTATTGGGCAGTGTGGAGGTTCCGGGCGAGATCAAGATTGGGCCGGGGTCGGCCATCACGCTATCCGACGCTCTGCGTCGCGCCAATGGATTAAGGAGTAATCGCGAGAGCAACCGTATCAAGATTATCCGGGGCGGGTTACGCAATCCGTTTGGTGCGGCGGCGGAAGGCGAAGTGTTATCGCTGGTGGGCGAGGATGGCCAGATGCGGGTGCCGGCGGTGTATTTGCGCAACAACGACCTGGTGTATGTTTTTTCGGCGGCGGCGCCGGCGGCGGATGGGGTTGTATCGACCGGAGCGGGCGGAAAGCGGATTGTGTTGTTGGGCGAAGTGCCGCGTCGCGGGGTGGTGGAGTTTGCCGAGAACGAACCTTGCACACTGATGTACCTGCTGTTCAAGATCGGGGGATTGCCGCGGTTTGCCAAGGGCGATCGCATCCAGATTGTGCGGACGCAGAAGGATGGCAGCGAGAAGACGTTCATAGTGGATGGTGAGACGCTGATGAAGAACGGGGATCCGCGTGACGATGTGGTGCTGGAGTCGGGCGACCGGATTGTGGTTCCCGAGCGGAAGTTGTCGATTTTCTAGGGGAGATCTGCGGGGCGGGATCCTTGTGATCAAGCCCAACGTTTGCCTCCACCGACGCAAGGTCGGTGGGCGGCGGGGCGGGTTTGCGATCCCTGTGACCTTGTGTCACAGGTGAAGGAAGTTGAGTAGAGGCGTGAGGTGCCGTCACAACGCAACGTTTGCCTCCACCGACGCAAGGTCGGTGGGCGGCCGGTCCCCGTGACCTCTTGTTCGCCCTTCTTCGGTGCTACACCCCAATCCTTTGTCCATCTGGTTCTTGTCTTTTCTGTGCTGAACAGGTAGCATTATGACAATGACCGTTAACCATTCACTGTTCATGCCCATTTCAAACCACGACCATGCCGCCTGTAGATAATTTTGAGCAGAAGAAGGTTGATCCCCGAATCTATCTGGGGATTTTGGTTTTCCGCTGGAAACTGATCGTCATCTGCTTCTTGTACGCCCTGGTCGGGGCGGTTCTCTATCTGGAACTGGCCCCCAAAGAGTATGAGGCCAGTGCGCAGATCATGATCTATCGTGATCCCAGTACTCAAATTGACACCGTCTCCGATCGCGAATCCATGGGTATGTTGCGGACTGCCATGCTGGAGAACGAGGGGTTCCAGCAGGGGGTCATCGAGACGTTGGCGCCGAGATGGTTGAAGCGGATCGGTG
>CAZHRU010000152.1:0-4252 GCA_964535015.1 uncultured Verrucomicrobiota bacterium
CGGAAGACGCGCATGAGGTTGCTGCGCGACATGTGGGCGATGGCCAGCAGGTCGTCCAAGGTCCATGGACGGGCATAGTCCTCTTCGAGGGCGCCGATGACTTCGCCGACGCGGACCAGGGCGCGGGCCTCGGTGGTTCCGGAGTTGCCATAGGCCCGCGACAGGTAGACCATGAGTTCCATCAGTTTGGCGCGCAAGACCACCGGGTAGCCGGGCGGGCGGCGGGTGGACTCCCTCTCCATTTCCTCGGCGAGTTGCTCCACATGCGCGAGGGGGACGCGGCCGATGTGCAGGCGGCTGGCAAACCGGTGCTGGCGACGGTAGTCCGGTTCCAGCATGAACACGGCGCAGTATCCCGACAATTTACGCAAATCGTTTTCGGGCAGTCGGATCCTGGCCGGATCATACATGATATTGATCAGGCCCAGGTTTTCGCGCTGGTAGAAATAGTGGCGCTGTCGGCCCCGCAGGAGGAACACATCGCCGGCCGTCACGGGGAACTCCGCTCCTTCCAGCCGGTGCAGGGCGCGGCCGTGCGTGACGACCACCAGTTCGCAGAAATCATGCGAATGCTCCACTTCGGTCAGATCGTGCGGGTGGGACGCGGTATGGGCGGCATCCGTTCTCACGCGGCGTACGGCCAGAGGCAAGTCGGCCAGTTCGAAGTAATGATCGCCGGCGGCGATGGTCGTTTTCATAATCGCGGGAGGATTGTGCTACATTATGGGACGATATTCAAGGCATTCGCCATGTCCCCATGCCATAGTGCCACCTCACCAGTGATTAGGAGGAACTATGGGTTACCTGCTTGGTTTGGATGTGGGGAGTTCGTCGGTGAAGGCGGCCTTGTTGGATGCGCAGACCGGGCGATGTGCCGGGACTGCCTTTCATCCCGAAGCGGAGCAGGTTATCAAGTCGCCTCAGCCGGGATTTGCGGAACAGGACCCTCAACTTTGGTGCGACAGCGCCAAGGCGGCGGTGCGTGAAGCGATGCGGAAGGCGGGAGCGCGTCCCGAGGACGTCAAGGCGGTGGGCATTTCCTACCAGATGCATGGTCTGGTTTGTGTGGATAAACAACAGGGCGTTCTGCGTCCGGCGATCATCTGGTGCGATAGTCGCGCGGTGGACTATGGGCGTGCGGCCTTTGAGTCCCTTGGGGCCACCCGCTGTCTGGAGCACCTGTTGAACTCGCCGGGGAATTTCACGGCGGCCAAGTTGGCCTGGGTAAAGGCCAACGAGCCGGCGCTTTATGCCCGGATCGACAAGATCATGTTGCCGGGCGACTGGCTGGCGATGAAGTTGACGGGGCAGGTTCGCACGACGGTCTCGGGGTTATCGGAGGGAATTCTGTGGGATTTCAAGAACGAGAAGACCGCCGGTTTCCTGATGGACCATTTCGGGTTTGATGCGGGTCTTTTGCCGGAGCAGGTGCCGAGTTTCGGGGTGCAGGGCGAACTGACCCGTGCGGCGGCGGCCGAGTTCGGGCTGAGCGCCGGGACGCCGGTGGCGTACCGGGGCGGTGACCAGCCGAACAACGCCTTGTCGCTCAACGTCCTGGAGCCGGGCGAGATTGCCGCGACCGCCGGCACGTCCGGAGTGGTTTATGGGGTCACGGCGGCAAAGCGCTATGATCCGCAGTCCCGGGTCAACACCTTTGCGCACGTCAACCACACCCCGGGGAATCCGCGCCTGGGGGTATTGCTTTGCATCAACGGCACGGGCATTCTCAATGCGTGGACGCGGCGGTTATTGGGCGGGGTTTCGTATCAGGAGATGGACGCGATGGCGGCGGCGGTGCCGATCGGGAGTAACGGAGTGACGGTGTTGCCGTTCGGCAATGGTGCCGAGCGGGTGTTGGGCAACCGCAACATTGGCGCGCAGATCGCCGGGGTGGACTTCAACCGTCACGACCGCGCGCAACTCTGCCGGGCGGTGCAGGAGGGGATCGTCTTTTCGTTCCGGTACGGCATGGAGGTGATGGCGGGTGTTGGCATAGAACTCAAGACGATTCGCGCCGGGTTCGCCAACATGTTCATGAGCGAGGTGTTCTGTCAGACCCTGGCAGGAGTGGGTGGGGCAAAGATTGAACTCTATGAGACGGATGGTGCGGTGGGCGCGGCCCGCGGCGCGGGGGTGGGCGCCGGTCACTACCGTTCGTTTGCCGAGGCGTTTCGGTCCCTTGAGAAGCGCAAGGTGATTGAGCCCGGCAAGGGGGATTACGCGCAGGCCTACGCGGCGTGGAAGCAGCATTTGGACATTGTGTTGAAATAATCAGGAGGAGAGCATCATGGGTATCGTGACAGGACAGACGGAATACTTCAAAGGCATCGGGCAGATCAGGTTTGAGGGGCGCAAGAGCGACAATCCGCTGGCGTTCAAGTGGTATGACGAAAACGCGGTGGTGGCCGGCAAGACCATGAAGGAGCACCTGCGGTTTGCCATCTGCTACTGGCATACGTTCTGCGGCACCGGCGCCGATCCCTTTGGCGGCGGAACCAAGGTGTTCCCGTGGATGAATGGCCCGGATGCGGTTGCCCGCGGCAAGAACAAGATGGACGCGGCGTTTGAGTTCATCACCAAGATCGGCGCGCCGTTCTACTGCTTCCACGACTTCGATCTGGTGGAAGAGGGTGGGTCGCTGGCGGAATCCTCCAAGCGTCTGCAGGCGATGGTGGACTACGCCGCGCAGAAGCAGAAGGCGTCCGGTGTGAAGTTGCTGTGGGGCACGGCCAACCTCTTCAGTAATGCGCGCTACATGAATGGCGCCTCCACCAACCCCGATTTCGGCGTGGTGGCCTATGCCGGCGCGCAGTTGAAGAATGCCCTCGACGCGACCATCGCGCTGGGCGGCGAGAACTATGTGTTCTGGGGTGGACGGGAAGGGTACATCAGCCTGCTCAATACCGATATGAAGCGGGAACTGGAGCATCTGGGCCGGTTCCTGACCCTGGCGCGGGATTACGCCCGGGCGCAGGGGTTCAAGGGGAACTTCTTCATCGAGCCCAAGCCGATGGAGCCCAGCAAGCACCAGTACGACTTCGATTGCGCGACCGTGATCGGGTTCCTCAAGGCGTATGGACTGGAGAAGGACTTCAAGTTAAACGTCGAGGTCAATCACGCCACGCTGGCGCAGCATGCGTTCCAGCATGAGTTGCAGGTGGCGGCCGATGCCGGCATGCTGGGCAGCATTGACGCCAACCGCGGGGATTACCAGAACGGATGGGATACCGATCAGTTCCCGATCAATATCCAGGAAACGGTGGAAGCCATGCTGGTCATCCTGGAGGCCGGTGGGCTTAAGGGGGGTGGCACGAATTTCGATGCCAAGACGCGGCGGAATTCCACGGATCTCGAGGACATCTTTATCGCCCATATCGCCGGCATGGACACCTTTGCCCGCGCGTTGGTGATTGCGTCCGAGGTTCTGCAGAAGTCGGCGTACAAGAAGATGCGGAAGGAACGCTATGCGTCATTTGACAGCGGGAATGGGGCGGCGTTCGAGGCCGGGAAGCTGACGCTGAAGCAACTGGCCGCGTTGGGTGCGGAGTTGGGTGAGCCGAAGCAGACCAGCGGCAAGCAGGAGCTCTACGAAGCCTTGATCAACGATTACATCTGATCGGCATGGTAAGCAGGGGGGGCTCCGGTTGCACGGGGCTCCCCCTTTTTTTCGGGGGCGGGATTGTCACATTGAATCCGACTGGCTCCTTGTTTACAAAATCGGGAACAAGCGCATCATTTTTGAAAGAACGGGAACCCATTCGGACTTATTCAAGAAATGAAGTCGCACAACCAGGCCTCGCGACGAGTACGCCGCGCATCAGAAGTCTCGTTGGGGTAATGAAGATGATCGGAAGAATGACAATTCTATCCCTGATGGCGGTCGTGCTCATCGGCTGTGCGCCGCAGGCTCAGGAACGAACCCAGCCCATGTCTGCGCGAACTTCCCTCACAAGGGATGATGCAATTCGGATCTCGCGACAGGCATGCGATGGCAAGGTCGACGTACCGGCAGATACGCAAGCCATTGTCACGGAGACCAACGGCAACTTTGTGGTGACCTTCCCTCAACCCCTTCAGCCCGACATTCTTCATGGGGACTATTACGCACGCGTAACGATTCAGAAAGCAACGGGGAAGATTGTGGAGATTCTGGCGTCACCATAGGAACCCCAACCACAACCTGATCCGTACCGTTGACCCGCAGCGGGTCAACGGTACGGATCAGGTTGATCATTCGACAGTCCCCACGGGT
>CAZHRU010000153.1:0-4161 GCA_964535015.1 uncultured Verrucomicrobiota bacterium
AATCTGTAGGAGAGAAACAATGAGCAAAACAGCAACAACACGGTATGACGTGGCCGAGCACCTCCGTACTCCCGAAGAAATGGCTGCCTACCTGGAGGCGTCCATCGAGGAGGCAAAAGGGGATGCGGCCTACATTGCCAAGGCGCTCGGTGACATCGCACGCGCCAAGGGCATGGCGCAAGTGGCCCGAGACGCCGGACTGTCCCGAGAGAGTTTGTACAAGGCACTATCCGGCGAACGCAGTCCCGGTTTCGACACGATCCTGAAGGTGGTGGGGGCGCTGGGATTGGAACTCCGTGCCGGAATCGCACACGCTTGACAAAACGGCCAACCACCACGCTTGGTACGGCGCTGACGCGCCGTCCGAGAAGGGCATCGTTGGGCCACAGGAGGAGCGACCAGTCATGCACGAAGTAATTGCCAATGATAGCGAGATATCTATCACCGAGACAGGAGAACTCATGCGTGGCTGTGAATTGAAACCGCTGGGGAATGGTACGGCGAATGTATGGAATTGGCCGCTATAGGATTTGACGACTGGTTTGAGCAACATTCCGCCGCCATCCTGCAGCCGGGACACACCGTAGCGCGTGTCACGGCTGTCGATCGGGGTGCCTTCCTCATCCGGAGTCAGGATGCCGAGACACCTGCGGAACTTGCGGGCAAGTTCCGTTTCGCAGTTGACGCCGCCGCCGATCTGCCGTGTGTGGGCGATTGGGTGTGTGTGCAGCGCCATGCCTCAGGCGGTCCCGCCATGATTCATAGCGTCCTGCCGAGGAAAACGTTCCTGCGCCGCAAGTGCCCCGGCAAACCCATGGATTCCCAGATGATCGCGGCGAACATCGATGTCGCCTTCATCGTGCAGGCTTGTGGGTACGATTTCAACTTGGCGAGGCTCGACCGATACCTTGTGATGGCCAACGAGGGTGCGATAGAGGCATGGATACTCCTGACAAAGACAGACCTCGTGTCGACTGATGAACTCGGTCGTATACTCGAGCAAGTTAGGCGCAGGTGCGTTTTCGCCAACGTCGTGGCGCTCAGCAACATAACGGGTTTCGGTTTGGACCAGTTGCGTGCGCTTCTCGTCCCCGGGCGAACTCACTGTCTGCTTGGCTCCTCGGGAGTCGGGAAGACCACGCTCATCAACCGATTGATTGGCCGTGACGCCCTTGACACAAGAGTTGTCAGCGGGACCGGAGAAGGTGTCCATACCACTTCCCGACGCCAGTTGCTTGTGTTGGATGGTGGTCCCATGTTGATCGACACGCCGGGGATGCGCGAGTTGGGCCTTCTTGGAGCGAGCGAAGGGCTAGACGACACGTTTTCCGATATCCACGAGTACTCCGCAAACTGTCGCTTTGCGGATTGCACCCACACCGACGAACCTGGATGCTCAGTTCTCCTGGCTGTGGAGAATGGGACCATCAGTGAAGACAGATTCCAGAGTTATCTCAAACTCAGGAAAGAAATCGAGTTCCATGGTCTTTCCTACGTCGAGAAGCGGAAGAAGGACAGATCATTCGGCCGATTCATCAAGACCGCCAAGAAGAGCATGAGGAAGTAATAGATGGACGCCGAAAAACCGGAGAAAAGCGGCGTCCCGCCTTCGCCCTACGGGCTACGGCGAGTTGCGCAAGCCGCCGCACTCCACATGCCTGACGACACAGAATAGTCTGGTCAAAGGCCAAGACTCGGAAATGTGTCCGGATGAGGTCATCTCGTAGGTCGGCATGGATACAGTCTCGCCAAGTGAACGGTCCCGGATTATGGCGAGAGTGAAGTCTAGTGGTAATAAGTCAACAGAAGTTGCGGTGATTTCCCTTCTCCGTACCTTTCGTGTTTCCGGCTGGCGGAGGCATTACCCTCTCGACGGGAAACCGGATTTTGTTTTCCCGCAAAAGCGAATCGTTCTCTTTATTGATGGGTGTCTTTGGCATGGTTGTCCGAAGCATTGCCGGATTCCTCACACCAACCGCAAATATTGGGTCGGAAAGATTGCCGCCAACAAGAGAAGAGATGTTGCCGTTCGGCGTCGTTTGCGTATTCAGGGGTGGATTGTGTTTCGACTGTGGGAACATGACATCGGGACTCAAGTAGCCCTTTCAATGATGTCGGGAATCAAAAAAGCTCATCCAACAACACGGCGGAGCGTATTGCTCGCCTGCGGCGCTCGGTCAAACGCTCACCGTGAGCGTTGGATCACAAAAAAGACGGAATTGACAACAATGATGTCATTGCATACAGTGTATTACAGACGACTACATAAGGAGATGATATGAGCATTGCTGTATCAATTCGATTGCCTGATGGTCTGGCTAATGAACTGACCCATATTGCAGATGAAACGGAAAGGCCCCGCTCCTTCCATATTCAAAAAGCATTGGAATCCTACATTGCGGATTTTGCCGATGTCCAAATTGCCCTTGACCGGCTGCGAGATCAAAAGGATGCGGTTGTGTCCGGCCACGAATTGAGGAAATCCCTTGGCCTTTGAAATCACCTATAAGAAGAGCGTGTCGAAAGATCTCGCAAGTCTCGGCAAAGCCGAAGCTAGGCGGATACTCGACAAGATAGACAAGGATCTCGCCACCCGCGCAGAGTCGTATCCTGTTCTGAAAGGCCAGTTTGCCGGATTGAGAAAAGTTCGCGTCGGTGATTACCGTGTCATTTATGCCGTCTTGGGAACACAAGTCCTCGTCCTGCGAATTGGTCACCGACGGGAAATCTACGAAAAATGATCGAACCAGGTTACCTCGCGTTCCGCTCGGAACCTGACTTTCGGCGTTTGCCGCGCGTTGTGTGGGCGTTGGAATCCACGCCGTGAACTTTTTGCCAGAGAAGTATGATTTAGAAGGTCACTTGTCTGTCGTTTTTCTTTCGCCATCTTCTTCGAGTTTGTTCCGGTGGCTGCAAACGTTGAACATCTGCGGCGGGCTGGTCCATCATCCAAACTTTCTTCACCCGTAACACGTCCTCCTTCGTTAACCCTACGGCGGACACGAGGTCGCGGGGATCGCCAAAACCCGGAGATGTGTCCGGCAATCAGCGGGGTTGACGATTTTTGGGGTCTTGGTACCTTGGGCGGGTCTTTTGAAGAAGGAGTATTATCATGCAGAAGGAATCGTTTGATTTTTTGAAGCAACTGATCGAAACGGCCAGTCCGTCGGGATATGAGTGGGGGATCCAGGGGTTGCTCAAGCGCCGGATGAAACCCTATTGCGGCGAGGTGCGCGCCGATGTGCATGGGAATGTGATCGGGGTCATCAATCCGAAGGCGCCTTTCCGGGTGATGCTTTCCGGTCATTGCGACGAGATCGGGTTCATGGTCATGCATGTGGATGACAAAGGGTTCATCTATGTGTCATCGGTGGGGGGGGTGGACTCGGCGGTGGTGAGCGGGCAGCGGGTGACGATCCATGGACAAAATGGCCCGGTGTTGGGCGTGTTCGGGCGTAAGCCGATCCATCTGTTGGAAGTCGAGGAGCGCGGGAAGCCGGTCAAACTGCATGAGTTGTGGATTGATATTGGCGCCAAGAACCGCAAGGACGCGGAGAAGCATGTGGCGGTGGGCGACTATGCGACGATCGCGGTTGGATTGGAGAAACTGCAGAACAATCTGATCACGGGACGCGGGTTTGATGACCGGGCGGGAGCGTTTGTGGTGGTGGAGACGTTGCGAAAACTCAAGGGGCGCAAGGTGCAGGTGGGGGTATACGGGGTGACCAGCGTGCAGGAGGAAATCGGGTTGCGGGGTGCGCGGACCAGTGCGTACGGGATTGATCCCCACGTCGGAATTGCCGTGGATGTCGGGTTTGCGTCGGACAGTCCGGGGTCGGATCCCAAGCGGATTGGCGAGTGCAAACTGGGGAAGGGGCCGACGTTACATCGCGGGCCGAACATCAATCCGGTGTTGGGGCGGATGTTGGAGGCGACGGCGAAGAAGCGGCGGATTCCGGTGCAGATGACGGCGGAGCCGATGGCGACGGGCACGGACGCGAATGCCATGCAGATCAATCGGGCGGGGGTGGCGGCGGCGTTAGTCAGCATACCGAACCGCTACATGCATACGCCGGTGGAGGTGATTTCGCTGGACGATTTGGATCACGTGTCCGACTTGCTGGCGGGGTTCCTGATGGATCTGAAGCCGGGGGAGAGTTT
>CAZHRU010000154.1:0-4159 GCA_964535015.1 uncultured Verrucomicrobiota bacterium
GCAAACGGAAAGACCGCTTCCTTGACCGAGAAATGCCGGGGGATGATCTCGCTGGTAAAGCCCATGTCCTTGAGTTTGAACCCGGCCATCGCCAACGCCGCCAATTTGGCCAGCGGCACACCAATCGCCTTGCTCACAAAAGGAACCGTCCGGGATGCACGCGGGTTCACCTCCAGCACGTAGACGTCACCGTCCTTGACCGCATACTGCACGTTCATCAGCCCGACCACCTTGAGTTCCTTGGCCATCTTCAACGTACAGCGCCGAATCTCATCCTTGACGTCCTCGGTCAACGTCGGCGGAGGAATGGTGCAGGCACTGTCACCGGAATGTATACCCGCCAGTTCAACATGCTCCATGATTGAACCGATGACCGAGGTTTCGCCGTCCGAGATGCAGTCCACATCAACTTCCACCGCGTTTTCAAGATAGCGGTCCACCAGGACCGGTCGCGTGTCGGACACTTCCACAGCCTCGGCCATGTACTTGCGCAGCATGTCACGGTTGTAAACGATCACCATCGCCCGGCCGCCCAGCACAAACGAAGGACGCATCAACACCGGGTACCCGATCCGCTCCGCGATCACTTCCGCCTGTTCAACTGTCGTCGCCATCCCGTTCTCTGGCTGCCTTAACTTCAGGCGCTTGATCATGCCCTGGAAAAGGTCGCGATCTTCCGCCACTTCAATGCTCGCCGGCTTGGTGCCGATAATATTGACCCCGTTGGCTTCCAAATCCTTGGCCAGGTTCAGAGGCGTCTGACCCCCAAATTGCACAATCGCGCCCCAGCATTGCTCGCGGCGGTAAATATGCAGGACGTCCTCCAGGGTCAGAGGTTCGAAATACAACCGGTCACTGGTGTCGTAATCAGTCGAAACAGTCTCCGGATTGCTGTTGACCATGATGGTTTCGAATCCCGCCTCGTGCAACGCAAAGGCGGCATGCACGCAACAGTAATCGAACTCAATCCCCTGCCCGATCCGGTTCGGGCCGCCACCAAGAATCATCACCTTCTTTTTGGTCCCGGGCCTGCTCTCGTCCACATCGCCATAGGTCGAATAGAAGTAAGGGGTGAACGCCGTGAACTCCGCCGCGCACGTATCCACCAACCCATAGACCGGAAGAAGGTTAATCTCCTCCCGCGCTTCGCGGACTTCCGCCTCCTTGCACCCCAACAGCCACGCAATTTGGCGATCGGAATACCCCATTTCCTTGATCTGCCGGAAGAGCGCCTTGTCTTTCTTGAGCGCCGTGACCGTGCGCGCCGACTTGATTTCAGCATCAAAGGCCACCAACTCCTCCATGTGCCGGAGGAACCAGGGATCAATCCCCGTAATCTCTTGGACCCGCTCAACGCTCCAGCCACGCTTGAAAGCCGTCCGGATCACAAACACCCTCATGGCATTCGGCCGCTCCAACTCGGATTCCACCTTGGCGTCATCCATGGCGTCAAAGGCCGCATCCTTGGCATCCGCCCCGTATCCCGCCCGCCCGATCTCCAATGAACGGCAGGCTTTCTGGAACGACTGCTTGAACGTCCGCCCAATGCTCATCGCCTCACCCACCGACTTCATCTGCGTCCCAAGCCGACTGTCCACGCCCGGAAACTTCTCAAAGGCAAAACGGGGCATCTTCGTCACAACATAGTCAATCGAGGGCTCAAAACAGGCCGGCGTCTCACGCGTGATATCGTTCCGCAATTCATCGAGGGTGTACCCCACCGCCAGTTTGGCCGCGATCTTGGCAATAGGGAAACCCGTGGCTTTCGAGGCCAGCGCGCTCGACCGCGACACCCGGGGATTCATCTCAATGATCACCATGCGCCCGTTGGTCGGATTCAGCGCCCATTGCACATTCGATCCGCCGGTGTCCACCCCGATTTCACGCATCACCGCCAGGGAGGCGTCCCGCATGCGCTGGTATTCCCGGTCGGTCAAGGTCTGGGCCGGCGCCACCGTGATACTGTCTCCGGTGTGGACTCCCATCGGGTCAAGATTCTCGATCGAACAGACAATGACGCAGTTGTCCTTGCAATCCCGCATCACCTCCAACTCGAATTCCTTCCACCCGAGCACGGACTCCTCGACCAGAACCTCGCAGGTGGGACTGTAGAACAGGCCGCGCCGGACAATTTCCTCGAACTCCCTGTCATTCCTCGCGATGCCGCCCCCGGTACCGCCCAACGTAAACCCCGGACGAATGACCACCGGATAGGCGCCAATCTTCTTGCGTACCGCGATCGCTTCCTCCAGCGAATGCGCCGACCCGCTCAACGGCAGATCAAGCCCGATCTTCTGCATGGCCGCCTTGAACAGCGCCCGGTCCTCGGCCTTGCGGATCACATCCGCCTTGGCGCCGATCATCTCTACACCGTAACGCTTCAACACCCCCATGTCGTGCAGTTCAATTCCAAGATTCAGCGCCGTCTGCCCGCCCAGTGTCGGCAACAAGGCATCCGGACGCTCCCGGCGAATAATCTCCTTCAGAATGTCGGCTTTGAGCGGCTCAATATACGTCCGGTCCGCAAACTCGGGATCCGTCATGATGGTGGCCGGGTTGCTGTTCACCAGCACAACCTCGTATCCCTCCTCCTTCAAGGACTTGCACGCCTGCACCCCGGAATAGTCAAATTCACAGGCCTGCCCGATGACAATCGGTCCGGACCCGATCAGCATGATCTTCTTGATGTCGGTTCGTTTCGGCATATGCGCTTATATCTCTCTTCCAGGACGACTGCCCCGCTTCTGTTTCTTGACTTCGGCTTTCCCCCGCTGTTTCACCGCCGCCTCCACAAACCCCCTGAATAGCGGATGGGCCTGAAGCGGCGTTGACTGAAACTCCGGATGGAACTGACACCCCACAAACCAGGGATGGTCCTTCAACTCCAAAATCTCGACCAGATCACGCCCGGGACAGACCCCCGAAAAGACCAGCCCAGCCTTCTGCATCTTGTCTCGGAACTTGTTGTTGAACTCATACCGGTGACGATGCCGCTCCTGAATATCCGCCTGACCGTACAGGCGACGGGCCACCGAATCGTCCGCGATGCGGCAGGGATAGGCACCCAACCGCATCGTGCCTCCCTTTTCGGTAACCTTTTTCTGCTCAATCATCATGTCAATCACAGGAAAGGGAGTATCCGCCGCAAATTCAGTACTGTTGGCGCCCGCCATCCCGCACACATTTCGCGCGTATTCGATGGTCGCGCACTGCATCCCCAGGCAGATTCCAAAGAAGGGTATGTTGTTTTCCCGCGCATACCGGATGGCCTGGATCTTGCCCTCAATGCCGCGATCCCCGAACCCGCCGGGAATCAGCACTCCGGAAACCCCTTCCAGCAAGGACTCCGCACCGGATTTCTCCACGTCCTCGGACTCAATCATCCGAACCGCCACCTTGACCTGATTCGCAATGCCCCCGTGCGTCAGGGCCTCATAGATGCTCTTGTAGGAATCGCGCAACCCGATGTACTTCCCGACCACCGCGATCTCCACAGTGCCTTGCGGCGGCGTGATTAACGTTTCCACCATCGTCTTCCACTCGGAAATATCGAGGTGATTTACATGCAAACCCAGCAATTCCAGAATGTAGACATCAACATCCTGCCGCGCCAACTCCAGCGGCACCTCGTAGATGGAATGATCAACATCCTTTTCCTCAATCACCTTGTTCTCATCCACATCACAGAAGAGAGCCAGTTTGGCCTTGTGTTCCGCGCTCATCGGATGCTCGCAACGGCAGATAAGGATGTCGGGAATAATCCCAATGGTGCGCAAAATCCCCACCGACTGCTGCGATGGCTTGGTCTTCATCTCGCCGGCCGCCTTGATATACGGCACCAGCGTCAGGTGTATGAAGAGGCCGTTCCGCCTTCCAATCTCATGCCGGAATTGCCGTATCGCCTCCAGGAACGGCAGCGACTCGATGTCCCCCGCCGTCCCGCCAATCTCCGTTATCGCGATATCCACGTCATCGGCATCCAGCGACCGGATCGCCGCCTTGATTTCATCCGTGATGTGCGGAATCACCTGCACCGTCTTGCCGAGATAACCGCCTTCGCGCTCCCGCGAAATCACCGCCCGATAGATGCTGCCCGACGTGTAGTTGCTGTGCCGCGAACAGGGAATCCCCGTGAACCGCTCATAGTGCCCGAGATCCA
>CAZHRU010000155.1:0-4134 GCA_964535015.1 uncultured Verrucomicrobiota bacterium
TTAACCATCCCCCATTAACCATTAACCATCCCCCATTAACCATTAACCATCCCCCCCCCCATCCCTACCCCCGCGCCAGCAGACCGTCAATCGAGTCGAGACATATCTGCGACCACGTCTCCATCCGCTCCCGCATCCCCCGGAGTTCCCCCAGCGTCCGGAACCCGGACTCCGTGATGACCCCTTCCCGCTTCACCACGTTCGGACTATCCGTCCGCAAAACGTGAATCACGCCAAGATGTACGCGCCCCACCGGCGTCTCATCGTCATTCAACAACGCCACCACCTTCTGGCGATACGTCCCCTCGATCTTGACTTCCTCCTCCAACTCCCTCAGCGCCGCCGTGGAGTAGACATCGCCGAACAGGTTGATGTCCTCGTTGTTGATATGCCCGCCGATGCCCATCGAGGCCTTTGCCACCAGCCGCTCTTCGCCCGACTTCTTGCCGCGCACATAACACCAGATCCTGTCCTCATGACAGATCAGGAAGTAGGGAATCAACTGCTTCAGCGATTCGTCGGTCTCCGCCTTGTGGCGTGCCACAAACCGGTAATTCCGCGGATTCAGCAATTCCACCAGATAGCGGTCCGCCTCCAGCATCAGACCCTGGAACATGCCCAACCGCTCAACCAGCGAACGCTCCACCACCAGGATTTCTTCGTTGTCGTTTTTCATGGTCGGCGATGCTACCACACCCGCTCACAGGGAAACAATCCCTTCATCGCCACCCAATCCTTGCGGGCGCATCTCCGAGTT
The DNA here is from genome assembly GCA_964535015.1 of uncultured Verrucomicrobiota bacterium. Classification (GTDB taxonomy): domain Bacteria; phylum Verrucomicrobiota; class Kiritimatiellia; order CAIKKV01; family CAITUY01; genus CAZDUS01. The sequence goes on from CAZHRU010000155.1 coordinate 758, forward strand.
TTGGCGATCCCCGTGACCTCGCGTCACGGGTGAAGAAAGTTGTCCCCGCCGAACCGCCTTCAGCGGAATCACTTCGGGTTGGGCACCCAGTCACCGCCCCGGCTGGCCTTGAGATAATGCAAGGCCCTGACCTGGCCAGTCATTTCCAAGTCGCCACGATAGACGGGGTCGTGCCAGCCTTCAATGTCAATGGATCCTTGAAACCCTCCGCGGCGCAGTTCGGTGATGATGTCCGCCCAGTTGCTGTCACCGAAACCCGGAGTGCGGTGTTCGACGTAAGGCGGAGCCAATTGCACCGGCAGGGTGGTGTTGGGGTCGGCGTGCGTGGATGAATGGATGCCATACTCGCGGATGACGTCCCAATGGATCGTGGCGTCCTTGCCGTGGACGTGGAAAATCTTCTTCACCCACGCCTTGAGTTGCGGCATGGGGTCAATCAAACTGACCATCTGGTGGCAGGGTTCCCACTCCAAACCGAGGTTCTTTTGCGGCACGGCATCAAACATCAGTTCCCATGCCGCCGGGTTGTGGGCGATATTCCAGTCGCCATCCTGCCAGGTGCCACCCATGTCACAGTTCTCAAAGGCGAGTCTCACGCCTTTCGCTCCGGCGCGGTCGGCCAACGGGGTGAACACTTCGGCGAAACGACCGATACTCTTGTGGATCGGCATGCCGCGCAGCCGGCCGGTAAACCCCGCCACAATGTCCGTTCCGAACAGGTGCGCCTTGTCAATCAGCACTTCCCATCCCTTTCGGGTGGCGATGTCCAGTTCACCCTTTTCGAGCGGATTGCCAAAGATACCAACGCTGGAAATGACGGCTCCGCTTTCAGCCAGCACAGGCCGGAGTTCTTCGGCCAACTTCTCCAGGTTGGTATCGCCGAGGGTCTGCCAAAAGGTCAGCGAGTAGGATTCAAAACCGTGGTGCTTGATCTGGCGGATGTACTGAGGCGACTTGGCTCCAGCCCCCACCAGCGTTCCAATACGGATCTTTTCATCGGCGTAACTCATGTCATGTTCTCCTTTTCTTGTTAGCGTATCGAGATTTCCCGGCGTTTCTCTTCCGAGACAAAACAGGCATCCAGGACTTTCTGGACTTCCCATCCGCGCCGGAAGTCCGAGGCGTCATTCCTACCGCTTTTGATACTCCGGATGAAGCGATCGTACATGGTGGGCGTCGGACGGCATTTCACCGTCTCCCAGTGCGCCTTGGCAACATTCTTCCCGAGACACACGTCCAGTTCGTTCCTGGATTTGTCGAGATCGAGGCGCAGGCCTCCCTTGTCCCCGTACAGCGAGAGGGCCAGCGAATTCGGCTGGCCGGTTGCCCACCGGGTCGTGCTGATAACGCCCATTCCCCCGCCGGACAGACCCACCCGCAGGTAGGCGGAATCATTGGCGTCGAGGACGTACTCGCCCACGCGTCCGCCAGGCGCCTTGTCAAATGTCTTCAACCTGGCATTCAGCGAGGTCACCTTCTGGTCGGCAACGTAGGTGGCCAGGTCAACAATATGCACACCGATGTCACCCAACACGCCTTTCGAACCATGCGCGGTGGAGAGCCGCCACAACCAGGCGGGAGTGGTCTTCCAGTCGCCCCAGACTGGGGACGTGAGCCAGGTTTGCAGATAGTGCGCCTCGAAATGCATGATGCGGCCGAGTCTTCCGGCCGCCACCAGGTCGCGGGCGGTGTGTAGCACTGGACTGTTGCGGTAGGAAAAGTTGATCATGTTGATAACACCCGCCCGTTCGGCCGCCTTGACGAGCTTGAGTCCCTCGGGAGCCGTCGGCGCTATGGGTTTCTCGCAGAGCACATGCTTGCCGGCCTTAACCAGCGGCAGTGCGCAGGGCACATGAAAACTGTCCGGGGTCACGACAGAGGCGGCATCGAAGTCACACTGCTTGAGCAACTCGGCCACGGATCCATAAGCCGCCGGAATCCCGTAACAGGTGCAAAAATCGCGAACGCGCCCGGGATCAACATCCACCCCGGCCACCAATTTGCATCCGCGAATCGCCTGAAACGCCTTGGCATGCGCATTGGCCATGCCACCCGTTCCCACAATCGCAATCCTGATCACACTCCCTCCATTCCTTTCTTGGTGATCACACCGTCGGGATCTTAATCCATTTCCGACTGCCGGACGAACTCTTGACGACCGCCTGCAGGAAGGCCATGCCGCGCACTCCATCCTCAACGGTGGGGAAATCGAGGGCCATTGCATCAGGCTTAAACCCTGCCATTTGTGCCCGCAGCGCTGCGGCGAAATTACGGTAGAGGTTGGCAAACCCCTCCAGATAACCCTCGGGATGACCCGCCGGCAGGCGCGTGGCGGATTGCGCCGCCTTGGACACCACGCAACTCCTGCCCGTGCGCACCAGTTGCCGGGGCTGGTCCGGCCACTTCAGGATCAGGGTATTGGGCTCCTGCTGATGCCATTCCAGTCCACCCTTCTCGCCATATACCCGGATGGCCAGACCGTTTTCCTCATCAATCGAAATCTGGCTGGCAAACAGGATTCCCTTGGCCCCGCCTTTGAACCGCACCAGCACATTGCCGTCATCATCGAGTTTACGGCCCTTGACGAAGGTCGTCAGGTCGGCGCAAACGGACTCGATGCTCAACCCCGTGATGTATTCCGCCAGGTTTTCAGCATGGGTTCCAATATCCCCCATACAGCAACTGGCTCCGGCCCGTTTCGGATCGGTCCGCCAATCGGCTTGTTTCTGCCCGGTTGATTCAAGCCGGGAGGCCAGCCAGCCTTGCGGATATTCCACCACGATCTTCCGGATCTTGCCAAGTTTGCCGGTCCGGACCAGTTCCCGGGCTTCCTTCACCATGGGATATCCCGTGTAGTTGTGGGTCAGGCCGAAGAACAACCCCGTCTTGCGCACCAGCGCGGCAAGCGCCTTCGCCTGCTTGAGGTCAAACGCCAGTGGCTTGTCGCACATGACGTGGAAGCCGGCGCGCAAGGCGGCAACCGCCACGGGATAATGCATGTGGTTGGGGGTTACGATGCAGACGAAATCCATGCGCTCGCCTTCGGGCAACACCCGCTCGCGGGCCATCATTTCCTCGTAGGAGGCATAGACGCGATCTGCAGGAAGGAACAAATCACGCCCCGAGGCAAGCGACTTGGCCGGATCGGCGCTGAAGGCCCCGCAGACAAGTTCGATCTGCCCGTCCAACTGAGCCGCCATGCGGTGGACCGCACCAATAAAAGCACCCCGCCCGCCACCCACCATTCCCATTCTGAGTTTTCGATGGTTCATACGGCACACTTCCTTGATTTGTTCGGAACGCTTCCCTCCGCCATCACCCCCACATCCACCGGATCCTCCGGCCTCAACCCGCCCACCTCGCATAACACCCGCCGG
>CAZHRU010000156.1:0-2419 GCA_964535015.1 uncultured Verrucomicrobiota bacterium
CGAGTTCCACTTCATAGCCGTCCCCGTCGGTTTCTTTTTCGGAAACGACTTGGTTTAGGATGCCGGAGTGGGTGCCAGTAGAGGCGACAGTCATGGCGATACGTACGGCGGCGCCGTCAACAGTATCCACCCAGGGGTGGTCGGGGATGGCGAAGATAATCGAAAGCGGCGAGACGCCGCAGTCTAAATGGGTTTCCAGGACGCGGCGGCTGAAGGTTTGACGGAGGCTATTGGTGGTTATGAAACCGAAGTGTTGAATCTTGCCTTCGCGGGCGAGTTTGGCGGCGTGGTTCCACCAGTACATGACGAAGTCACTGGATTCGCCGACATCCGAGTGGATGGATCGGACGGTTTCGGTATAGCCATCGCCCAGCGCCTGACGCATGAGAGCGGGGCCGATGAAGGGTGGGTTGCCGACCACGTAGTCGGCCTCTGGCCAGACGGCGGGGCGGGGATTGACGTATTGGACCACCGGGGTGCGGGCGGTTTCGTCGGGGACTTCACGTCCCGTGACGGGGTGGGGTTTGGTGGTGCGTCCGTCCCAGCGGGTAACGGGGTGGCCTTTGTCATCCAAGACGGGTTCAACCTTGTTGTATTCGATCAGGGCGTCCTTGCATTGGATGTTGTGGAAATTGCGGATGATGGGTTGGGGCGGGTGGACGTTGCCTCGGTTGCGAAAATGCCATTGCAGCGTGCCGATCCAGAGGACCAGTTCGGCGATGGCGGCGGCGCGGGGGTTGATCTCCAGGCCCAGGAACTGGTGCGGGCCTACGGTTTCCCCGGCCATTTCCAGTACCGCCTGCTTTTCGCCCATCAGGTTCAGGGTATCGAGGATTTCGCCCTCAATCCGTTTGAAGTGTTCGAGGGTTACGTAGAGGAAGTTGCCAGTGCCGCAGGCGGGGTCGAGGACGCGGGCGTGGCAGAGGCGGCGGTGGAAGGTCTTCAAAGTGGTCGCGGCCTTCTTGATGTCGCCCTTGTTCGCCTGGGAGACGGCGGCGGTGCGGACGGTGTCCCACTCGGCGCGGATGGGTTCGATAATGGTGGGCATGACGAGACGTTCGACGTAGGTGCGGGGGGTATAGTGGGCGCCGAGTTTGTGGCGTTCCTCGGGGGCGAGGGCGCGTTCCAGCAGGGTGCCGAAGATGGCGGGTTCCACGTCGCGCCAGTCCGAGTGCGATGCCTCGATGAGGAGTTGCAGTTGATCCTTGTTCAAGGGCAGGGCGGTGGCGCTTTCGAAGAGTCCGCCGTTGAACTGGAGGATATTCATGCGGAGACTGATGGAATAACCGCCGCGATCCATGCGACCCCAGAGTTCCTCGACGACGGGCACAAAGTCCCCGGGTTTGTCCCGGAGGCTGAGCAAGAGGTTGGAGAAACTGTTGCGGGCAAGGAGACCGACGTCCTCGGCAAACATGGTGAAGAGGGTGCGCATGAGGAAGGCGGCGACGGTGTGGGGGTCATGATTGTCCTTCTCGAGGGAGACGGCGAGTTTGGCGAGGTTGGTGGCAATGTCGCGGGTGACGCGGGCACTGCGGCGGCTGGGGTCGAGGTCGTGAGGGGCGGTCCATACGAGACGGAGGCGTTCGCGGATATCCGGTCGTTCGAGGTCGCGGAGGAAGACGCGGTGGGTGCCGGGGGCGGGGAAGGGGATGTAGGTGCCGCCGGTGCAGGAGAATTCCGAATAGAGTTCGAGGGAGTGTCCGACATCCACGACCATCAGAAATGGCGGGCGGCCTTCGGAGGAGGGGATGGCGCGGCAGTACTGTTCGGCCTGACCACGGGCGCGGAACATGGCGTCGTCCCAGGCGGCGGTGCCACGCCGGGCCGTACCGATCTTGAGTTTGCGTTTCAGTTCACGGGCGGCCTCGGAAAGGGCCTCGTCGGGGTTGGGGGCGTTGGCCCCCTGTTTGGCTTCCAGGATAAAACAACCGCGTTTATAGAGGTCCATGCGGCCGGCGCTGGTGTTGCCGTCGCCGTGCTGGAAGACGACGGCGCGTTCGAAGACGTAGTCATTTTGCGAGTCATCGGCGGCGGCGGGGTTGGGACGGGGGACGCCGATGAGGTCGCAGAGTTCGGAGAGGAAGAGTTGGTAGTTGGCCCGTTCGGCGGCGCCGGAATGCTCCCAGCGGGTGATAAAGGCCTCGATGAGGGGTTGAAGATTCTGTGGAGATGTCGTTTGAATCTCAGGCATATAGCCACTGACGCTACCGCCCGGGCGGGGTCAAGTCAAGCCTCGGTCGTTCCGCGACGCTAGGTTATAGAGGTTAAGGGGAGGTAGGGGGGCGGGCATGAACATGCAAGACAACTTCCTTCACCCGTGACACGAGGTCACGGGGATCGTTGCCTGGCGTTGTTGCGGATTCCACTTCCTTCACCCGTGACACGAGGTCACGGGGATCGTTGCCTGGCGTTGTTGCGG
>CAZHRU010000156.1:2519-4120 GCA_964535015.1 uncultured Verrucomicrobiota bacterium
GGCGTTGTTGCGGATTCCACTTCCTTCACCCGTGACACGAGGTCACGGGGATCGTGCGAACTGTCAGCCAGTAGAGGTTTTTTAGTCCAGGCGTTACGCGGTCAGGGCAACTCAGTGTGTCGTGCCGATCCAGCCGCGGCGGATAACCCACTTTGCCGTTTCAAGCACCGGAATGATCGTGACGGCCACGCCAAGCAGCACGGGCCAGACCGACAGGGGCAGTGAGAATGTTCCGAACGCCTTGTGCATAAACGGAAGATAGACGACTCCCGCCAGCAGCAGCAGTTCCCACAGGACCGCCAGATTGAGCCAGCGGTTCGCGAACGGGCGGAGGAATGCACTGTGACGATCGGATCTAAAGCTGTAGGCCTTGAAGAACTCCACGAGACAAAGCGACACGAAGACCAACGTCATGCACTCATCCATCGGGAACTGCTGGGCGCGGGCCCAGTTGAAGAGACACAGGTTGGCGACAGCCGACCAGACACCGCCCACTATCATTAGAAACACGACGGGACGGCTGAAGATACCGGCGCGCGGGTTTCGCGGCGGGCGGCGCATCAGGTCGCCTTCCGGCGGGTCCACCGCCAGAGCCAAGGCTGGCAGGCCGTCCGTGGCCAGGTTGATGTAGAGGATTTGGACTGCGCTCAACGGCATCGGCATGCCCAGCACGGTGGCGCCGACCATAATCAGCATTTCGCCGATGTTCGAGGACAGGAGGTACATCAAGTATTTCTTGATGTTGCTGAAGATGCCGCGCCCCTCTTCGACGGCCGCGACGATTGACGCGAAATTGTCGTCCGTGAGTGTCATGGCTGCCGCCTCCTTGGTTACGTCGGTGCCCGTAATGCCCATGGCAATGCCGATGTCGGCCTTCTTGAGGGCAGGCGCATCGTTGACGCCGTCGCCGGTCATGGCAACGATGCTGCCGTTTTTCTGCAGCGCGCTTATGACTCTCAATTTGTGGGAAGGCGAAACCCGCGCATAGACATCGATGCTGACCGCTTCGCGATCGAAATCCGCATCCGAAATGGCGTCGAGTTGCGCGCCGGTAATGACGCGGCCGTTCTTTAGAATTCCCAACTCGCGGGCGACCGCCTGCGCCGTGACCGGGTGGTCGCCGGTGATCATGATGACCCGGATGCCAGCATGTTCGCACTTTTGCACCGCATCCTTGGCCTCGGGCCGTGGCGGATCGATCATGCCGACTAGTCCCAGGAAGGTCATTCCTTGCTCCGCTGTTTTGAGCGATGCGCTGGATTTCCGAGCCACGCCCAAGACGCGCAGGGCTTGATCGGCCAGGTTACGTCCGACCTCCATAATCTGTTCCCGCCCGAGGGTGTCGAGTGGTTGTTCGCGCAAGGTTCCGTTCTCATGGGTCAGCACGTGGGTACAGGACGCCAGAATGATTTCCGGCGCTCCCTTCGAGAAGGCCACCATTCCCTCGGGGAAGGCGTGTAGTGTGGTCATGCGCTTGGTCTCGGACGTGAACGGGATTTCGGCAGTGCGGGGGGCCTGCCGTTCGAGTTCGGTTTTGACGAGGCCGGCCTTGGCGGCGGCCACGACCAGCGCTCCTTCTGTGGCATCGCCCTTGATGTGCC
>CAZHRU010000157.1:0-4081 GCA_964535015.1 uncultured Verrucomicrobiota bacterium
TTTCTCCAGCGCAAAAGTAGCCTTATTATAGATTTCGCCCAACGAAGTCAACCCTGTTCTGTACCGGGCATAAACATCCCTTGTCGGAACACTGAAACCGGGGTTTACCACCACCACCCACCAATTCACCCCGGACGGCCAATGACACGCCACCGGGGTAACCCGCTCCCCCCTCCCTTCCATGAGAACGGGCCGGCCCGCCACCATGGCCGGAATGTCAGACCCCAGCCGGGCACCAAGCGCCATTAACGCGTCGAGAGGTAATCCCGCGCCCCATAACCGGTTGAGCCCCACCAGTACTGCCGCCGCATCTGCACTCCCGCCCCCCAACCCCCCCCCAATGGGAATACCCTTGCGAATCCGGATCCGGGCCCCCTTACCACCCCCGACTGTCTCCTGCAACAACAGCGCCGCCTTCATCGCCAGATTGTCGCTCGATTCCGGCAACATCACCACATTCCCTTCCGGAAGCCCTCCCTCTTCACAAGAAACGTCCAATGATGGAGCGAGACTTAAAGTTAGTTCATCGCAAAGAGAGATGGGAACCACAAGACTGCGGAGGTCATGATAACCGTCCGGACGCTTGCCGAGAACCTCAAGAAAAAGATTCACCTTGGCGGGAGCGGAAAGGCAAATGGAGTCTGGTTCTTTCAACATATGGCGCGCCCAAGTATCAAACCGCTCTCCCGCTGTCAACCCCGTCCTAGAACCTGATCGGGGCAAACACCGGATACGCCGCCAATTTCTCCCGCCCGTGAAGGAACCCCAACTCAACCACAAAGTCGATCTCCGCCACCGTCCCGCCCGCGCGCTCGATCAACCGCGCCGACGCCAGCGCCGTCCCGCCCGTCGCCAGAAGATCATCGATCAGCAACACCTTCTCGCCCGGCTCAAAGGCATCCGTGTGCACCGCCAATGTCGCCGATCCATACTCCAACTCATAACTTTCCTCGTGGCAGAGGTATGGAAGTTTGCCCTTCTTCCGAATCGGGACCAACCCCGCCCTGAGTCGGTACGCCACCACCGCCCCGAAAATGAACCCGCGGGCGTCTATCGCCGCCACCTTGCTAATCCCCTTGCCGCGATGGCGTTTCACAAAAATATCCACCGTCGCCTTGAACAACAGGGGATCCTTCAGGATCGGCGTGATATCCTTGAACAGAATTCCCGGCTTCGGAAAATCAGGAACATCACGAATCGCCGCCTTCAATTTCCGCATACTCATTGCCTTATTCTCCCTCTCGATGACTGGTCACCCAGCCCTGCCCATCGTTCATGTCTTTCGCGCTTTTCACAGTGACATCCCCGCCGCCACCACCCCACCCTACTCCACAACCATTGTCCTGGGTAACGCCTTTCGTACGCGAAGTACTTCCTCGCGTGAAAGCATATTCCCGTTCAGCGTCAGCACCTTGAGCGAATCCAGTTTTCCAATCGCCGCCGGAAGTCGAGTTAACCGGTTGCCGGCCAGACTGAGCGACTCCAGACGACTCAACTCACAAATTGAATCCGGCAAACTCGAAAGCCGGTTCCGGTCCAGCGCCAGCGTCTTCAATGACGCCAATCCACCCACCGTCACAGGCAGTTCGCGCAGCAGATTGTCATCCAGTTGCAGGAGTTCTAACGTCGAGAGGAGCCCGATTGCCCCCGACAATGACGACAGCCGGTTCCGCCCAAGACTTAACACCTTCAGTTTCTGAGCGGCCCCGATTTCGTCAGGTAGCGCGCTCAATTGGTTGTCATCCATGCCAAGGACCTCCAACCCCTCGATCCGGCACACGACTGCCGGCATCGCCCCAAGACGACACCCAATCAGACTAAGCCTTCGCAACTGCTTTAACCCCAGCAATTCGTCTCCCAGCACGATCGAGGCGTTGTCATCCAAATACAACTCCTGCAGTGTCTCCACGGCAAGCGCTTCCGCCGGCACGGAGGCCAGATGCTTACCCTTTAGATTGAGTTGGGTCAACCCCTCCGCATACTTGACGGTGGGTGCCTTCTTCTCTCGGGCCGCCATCACCACCGGGACCTCATCAGGCGGTGTCCAGCACCCAGCCCCCACCATCACACCAATCGCAATCCCGCAACAAATTCCATACACCCGTTTCATCATCCTCCTCCTTTCACACAGACCCACATGCAATCTGTCATTCACAATTCACGGACTACTGCACCCCAAAGCGCCCCTAGCGCTGCCCCGGCGCATCCATGATCACCGTGTCGCGTCCCGCCCCCTCCGCCCGCTCGGGATGATCCAACGTGTAATGCAATCCGCGACTCTCCTTCCGGCGTTGCGCCGACCGGATAATCAATTCGGCCACATCGGCAATGTTGCGCAACTCGAGAATATCCGGCGTCACCAGGTAGTCGAGGTAATACTGACGGATCTCCTGACGCAGGTTGTGGATCCGCCGCGCTGCCCGGTCCAACCGCTTGTCGGACCTTACAATCCCCACATAATCCCACATGCAGGTCCGCACTTCATTCCAATTGTGCTCCAGCACAATGCTCTCATCGCTGGGTACCGCCGCGCCATATTCCCACTCCGGAACCGGCACACGACAGGCATCGAACGGCGGCACCTCCGCCAGGTGATCCGCCAATTTAGCCGCACACACCAACGCCTCAAGCAACGAATTGCTGGCCAACCGGTTGGCACCGTGCAATCCCGTACAGGACACCTCACCGCACGCATACAACCCGTCCATCGCCGTCCTGCCGTCCACGTCTGCCTCTACGCCTCCGCAAAAATAATGCGCCGCAGGAACCACGGGAACCAGATCGCGCGCCATGTCAATTCCCAGCGACAGACACTTGGCATAGATGTTAGGGAACCGGTTGATCAGAAAATCGGCGGGGTGATGCCGGATATCCAGAAACACGCACGCCGCCCCCTTGAGTTTCATCTCGTGGTCAATGGCCCGCGCCACTATATCCCGCGGCGCCAGGGAACCCCGCGTGTCATAGCGCTCCATGAAGGACTTGCCTTCGGCATCCACAAGTACCGCCCCCTCCCCCCGCACGGCCTCGCTAATCAGAAAGGACTTGGCCTTGGGGTGATAGAGGCACGTCGGATGAAACTGAATGAACTCCATATTCTTGATCGGCAGCCCCGCGCGCCACGCCATGGCCACGCCATCCCCCGTCGCAATGTCGGGATTACTCGTGTACAGATACACCTTGCCGCCACCCCCCGTTGCCAGCACCGTCGCCGATGCCCGCACAGCAAAGATTTCCCCACTGTTCTCGTCCAGCGCATATACCCCCACGCACCGGCTATCCGTGCTACCCGACACCGCCTCCCCGCGTCGCACGGCACGGCCGACCAACCAGCCGGTCGTAATCAGGTCAATCACCATACAGTGATCCAGGATGCGGATATTGCCTGTTGAGTGCGCCTGGGCCAGCAACACCTTCTCGACGGCTTGCCCGGTAATATCACCGGCATGCAAAACCCGCCGTTGCGAATGACCGCCTTCACGCCCAAGATCATAGGTGCGGCCATCTTTGCCATCGCGTCCCGAGAAATGGAGTCCGAACCGCTCGAGTTCAGCAATCCGCTCGGGACCGTTGCTGACAATTTCGCGAACCACGGCTTCGTTGCAAAGCCCGGCCCCCGCCACCAACGTATCGCCGACATGCTGTTCGAAACTGTCGTCCGATGCCATCACACACGCAATCCCGCCCTGCGCATAATTGGTGTTACTCTCGGCCCGGTCCTTCTTGGTCAGCACCAGGACCCGGCCACGGCGGGAAAGATGCAAGGCCGACATCAGGCCGGCGATTCCAGTCCCCAAAACAAGATAATCGCAATCCAGTGTTCTCATGGCGCCCATTTGACTGATTCTGACATCAAGACCAACCCCATTCAATACTTTCCGTTCGCGTGACGAGGTGCGGTCTGTCTTGCCGTGGTGACACTGCCCCGCCGCCAAGCCTTCAACGGAATAAAAAAAGGGCTTACGCGTAAGCGTAAGCCCAGAAAAAAAACCCGGCAACGTGCTACTCTCCCGCAGCTGTTTACTACAGTACCATCGCCGCTGAGGCCCTTCACTTCCGTGTTCGGTATGGGAACGGGTGT
>CAZHRU010000158.1:0-3985 GCA_964535015.1 uncultured Verrucomicrobiota bacterium
CTCCGTGATCAGATCGTCCAGGGGACCAACCTTTCCGATGCCATGGCCCGGCACCCCAAAAGTTTTCCCGCCCTCTATGTCAGCATGGTCCGCGTCGGCGAAGCCAGCGGCGCTCTCTCGGAAGTCATGCTCCGGCTCGTGGAACACTACGAACGCGTCCAGGACCTCAAGGAAAAGGTCGTCATGGCCCTCGTCTACCCCATCATCGTTCTGGTCATGGGGTTCGCCACCATGATCTTCTGCATGGTGTATGTGATTCCAAAATTCTCGTCTATTTTCGAGGAACTCGGCAGCACCTTGCCGCTACCCACCCGCATGTTGATCGGCATGAGTAAATTCATGCTTCACTATGGATGGCTGGCCCTCGGCATTCTCGTCGCCGCCGGCTTCCTGCTGCGCCGCTATCTGCAAACACCGGAAGGAAAGAAACGATGGCACCGCTTCCAACTTAAGGCCCCCTTCATCCGCAGCATCGTCGCCTCCAGCACCTATGCCAATTTCGCTCGCACCCTCAGCACCCTGCTGACCAACGGAGTCCCGGCCTTGCAGGCCCTTGGCATCGTCGAACAAACCGTCGGCAACGTGATCATCGCCGCCGAAATTCGCAACGCCCGCGACCGCGTCACCGACGGCACCACCATCTCCGGCCCCCTCGCCGCCGGCCGCGTCTTCCCGCCCCTCATGACCGATATGCTGGCCATCGGCGAACAAACCGGCGACATGCCCAGCGCCCTGAAGCATATCGCCCATCGCTACGAAACCGAACTGAACCGGAGCGTGAAAGTCTTCACCACGGCCTTGGAACCCATCCTGATCGTACTCGTCGCCGTCTTAGTAGGATTTATCGCCGTCAGCATCGTTATGGCTGTCTTCAATGTCACCAACGGCCTCGGCGTATAGCAACGGCCCAACCCATTGCATGGCCGTAGGGATTGTGCTAGTATTTTGATGTGTTTGATAACTAACGGAGGATATAATCACATGAACCGGATCACCGACATACTCCTGCTGAAATCCCAGTCCCATGACCGCCGCCAGGGTTTCACTCTCGTGGAAATCCTCCTGGTCGTCGCTATCCTTGGCATCCTGGCCGGTGTGGCCGTCGTCGGCCTCGGCAACCGCACCAAGACTGCCAACATCGCCGCCACCCGCACCAGCATCAAGGCCATCCAAACGGCCATCGATATCTATGAAGTCGATAACGGAGCCTACCCGGCCACCCTCCAGGCACTCCTGACCAAAGGCTCGGAAAACAACTGGAATGGCCCTTATATCAAGGATGGACGCATGCCACAGGACGCCTGGGGCACCGAATTCGGCTACACCCTGAAGACCGATACTTACGAAATCAAGTCGGCAGGCCCCGACAAACAGATGGGTTCGGCTGATGATCTCTCCAACTGACGACGACTCCCTCGCGCGCCCCCGAAAACGCGCCTTTACGTTGGTAGAGATCCTGATGGTTCTGGCGATCCTCGGCATCATCACCCTCATCACCATGCCCTATCTCGTCAAGTCCATCCGCGGCAACCGCCTGCGCGTGGCCGCCAACACCGTCGTCAGCGCCGGCCGCTACGCCCGTAGCATGGCCATCCTCGGCAATCGGGAAATGATTCTCTCCTTCGACATCCCCAAGGGCACCCTCCGTGTCGCCCCCCTGCGTGCCACTCCACCCCCCCAACCCGACGCCACCCCAACTGAACCCGCCCCCACCGAAACCTCAACCTCAACGACAGACACCCCGCCCCCGCCCAAAAACAGCCCTTCGTTTTCCATCACCCGCGAACTCGACGCCGTGCGGATCGCTTCCGTGGAACTCGAACACCAGGACAGCCGGAACTCCGGCGATACCACCGTACTCTATCGAAGCAACGGCCGTTGCATCCCCTATGAAGTCCTCCTGGTGGACGAATATGGCGCCGCCATGCGGATCACCGTCGATGCCCTCTCCTCCGCCGAAGCCCATCGGGAGGACCGCTGATATGCCCCCCTCCTCCCATTCCCCCTTCAACCATCAACCATCAACCATTCCCCCCACCCTCACACCCCGCGCCGGCCTCACCCTAGTGGAAGTCCTGATGGCCCTGGCCATCTTGGGCATATCCGCCGCCGTCCTCATGACCGCCACCTCCCGTTGCCTGGCCATCGTCAGCCTATCCAAGAACTACTACGAAGCTCGTCGAGTTCTCGAACTGGGCGAAATCGAATACCCCATCCTCGTCTACAAGGATACCGAAGCCGCCGCCGCGGTATCCACTGCCCCAGGCGCCAAACCAGGAACCAGACCAGGCCCCTCATCAATTAACAGCGCCAACCCCGAAAAAATCATCAACCCCACCGTTGGCCCCGTCGAATACCCCAACGGTTTCACGTTCACCCGCTCCTGCAAACGCTCCGAAACCCACGAGGACCTTCTTGAAGTTCAAACCCGCGTCACCTGGTCAATGCGCGGGAAAGATGCCTTCGAGCAAGTAACCTCATACCTCTATTTCACCAATGACATCACCCTGTAAATACCGGTCCGCCGGCTTCACCCTCCTGGAACTCCTCGTGGCCATCGCCATCTTCGCCCTCGTCAGCACCATCACGTTCGCCCTCCTCGCCGCCGTCAGCAAGGCCTGGGAACGCGGCACCGCCATGAGCCAGGATCTGCACGCCGGCGACTACGTCATTGATCAGGTGGTTGACGGCCTCCTGGCCACCCGCTACCGCGACAAGGCCGACGGCCTGCTCCTCGAAGACAACGGGAACGGCCCGGGCGCCATGGACTCCATCACTTGGGTCAAGGAGGGCCCCGCCCTGGTCGGCGAGGACTCCCATCTGGCCAAAACCTACCACCACACCCGCTTCTTTGTGGGTAAAGATGCCAAAGGCAAAACCGGCGCCGCCTACACCGCCTGGGGCGACGAATACCTCCAACCCGATGACTTCGACCCCGACTCGTTGCCACCGGAAATGCTCTCGGACCGCGTCGTTGGATTTGACTGCCGGGTCGCCACCAATAACTTCGAAATGAATAAACTCCAGTGGCTCGAAACCTGGAACGAGGACATGGCCGGCGGCGACAACCAGTCCAACCACATCCCCCGCTTTATCGAAATCACGCTGTACATGAAACCACTCAACCCGGATGACCCCCCGGTGGAAATGCGGCGGATGGTGGATATCCCCGTGGCTAATCTGGGAATGAAATGAAACGCGAAGCCTCAGCCCTCATCATCGTCCTATGGGTGATTGCCCTGCTTTCGGTTCTAATCGGCGGCTTCGCCTTCGATATGCACCTGGAGTCGCGCATCATCTCCTACCAGCGCAAAAAACTGAAGGCCATCTACCTGGCAAAAGCCGGCATCGAACACGCCAAAGCCCTACTCGCCCGTAGCGCCACCGTCCAGGGCGCCAAGGATGACGATGAAACCAAAGCCAAACCCTGGTACAACAACGCCAAACGCCTGCGCCAGGGATACGCCGTCGTCGGCCTTACCGACTCTCTCGGCGCGGGCACCATCATCCTGAGCATCGTCCCCGAACCCGCCCTGCGCAATATCAACAAACTTAAGGACGAGGACTGGGAACGCATCTTCAAGGTCGGCGGCATCCCCGAGGACCGCTGGAGCGAATTGATCGACAGTTTCAATGACTGGCGTGACGGCGATGACGACGCCAATCTCGACGGCGCCGAAACCGACGACTATTATTCCCGCCTGGACCCTCCCTACAAGGCCCATGGACGCAAAGGTAAAGAGGCCGCCCTCGACACCGTTGACGAATTGCTCCTCATCAAGGGATTCTCACACGCCATCCTCTACGGGGGGCCCCTCGCCGACGACGACACCAACAGCGTCGCCATCCGCGGCGTCGCCGATCTCCTGACCGCGCTCAAGGAGTCCGGCCAACAGGTCAACGTCAATGCCGCATCCAAACAGGTTCTGATGACCCTCCCCGGTGTCGATGAAACCATCGCGGAATCCATCATCGAAACGCGTGA
>CAZHRU010000159.1:0-3932 GCA_964535015.1 uncultured Verrucomicrobiota bacterium
ACGCGGGCCTGCATTTCCTGGACGAGGGCGCGCATTTCCTGTTCGCGGGCGACGGCCATGGCGCGGCGGCCTTCGGCTTCCGCCTGGCGGAGTTTTTTATCGGCCTCAGCCCGTTCGGTTTCCAGCATGGCGCCCACATTGGCGACATCCTTGGCGCCGGTGCCGGCGACGCTGATATCGGCGATATCGATCGAGACGATCTCGTAGGCGGTTTGGGAATCGAGGCCGCTTTCCAGTACGCGGCGGCTGATGTGGTCGGGATTTTCCAGCACATCCTTGTAGGTGGCGGAGGAGCCGATGGCGCTCACGATGCCCTGACCGACGCGGGCGATGATGGTCTCCTCGCCGGCGCCACCGACGAGTTGCTCCAGGTTGGTGCGGACGGTGACGCGGGCCTTGACGAGGAGGCGGATGCCGTCCTTGGCCACGGCGTCGAGCATGGTGACATTGCTCTTCTGGGCGTCGGGGCAATCGATGACTTTCGGGATAACGCTGGTGCGGACGGCTTCGTAGACGTCGCGGCCGGCCAGGTCTATGGCGGCGGCCTTCTGGAAACTCAGGTCGATATTGGCCTTGTCGGCGGCGATCAGGCCTTGCACCACATTGATGACGTTACCGCCGGCGAGGTAATGCGCCTCGATGATATCGGTGGAGAGGTTCAGGCCGGCCTTGATCAGGCGGATGCGGGCATCCACGATCAGGGTGGGCGGGACGCGCCGGAGTTTCATGCCGATCAGGGCGGTGATGGAGACGCGGGCTCCTGACATCAGGGCGCGGACCCACACCTTGAGGAAGTAGAAAAAGACGCCGAGCAGAATAAGCGCGCCGATGGCGAGCAAAACAACCATTAGACTGAACAGATCGGTAATCCTCATAACAATCCCATCCTTTCATTGCTTAGACACAACACCACACAAATTCCTATCTCACAGGTTTGGCCCCGGCAGTGGCGGTGGCGCCGCTGGCGGTTGTTCCCCGGGGTTGGCCACCAGGACCAGGGTTCTCCGGTCCAGAATGGCGCCCACGATGGCACCCATTCCCAGTAAGGTAAACGTAAACCAGACCAGGATGTCAATGGGGAAAGGCAACAGGGCCGCCGTGTAGATGGTCAGAAGGCCGAGCGTCAGGACGGGGAACAGGTGCAGGGCGGGCGGTTTGGCGCGACGGAACAGTATCAGGTGGCCCAGGTAGAGGGCGGCCACGACCTTGCCGAGATAGATCAGGATGGTGTAGGCGAGAAGGGTGAGGAGGCTCAGCGGGAGTCCCACCAGGGTGAGGAGGAGCATGAAGGCGGTCATTGGAATCAGGCAGAAGGCGACAAAACCAATCAGCAGGCATTTCCAGAAGGAGTCCATCATCCGCTGGAGGCTGAGGCCGGTGAGGCCCGGGAAGAGCAGGGTGAAAACGAGCCCCACCATGATGGCGGCCATACAGAGTGCCAGTTGCAGAACGTAATCGCCTGCTGAACGGGTCTGCGGGGCAGGGGGCGGAAGGGTCTCGCGGATCAATTTGCCGCCGAGGGACACTTTGGAATCAAGGATCAGGTCCTGATCCATCCGGTAGTGGAGGTTGCCGCCGATATGGGTGCCGGGCATGACGGTGATGGTTGCGGCTGCGATGGAGACATCGCCGGTGAACCGGCCGGAGAGGGTGGCGGATTCGGCGTAGATCCTGGTGTTGCCGGCCACGGAACCTTCGATGACGACTTCGCGGCCGGCCAGCAGGGCGTCTCCAGCGACAGTGGCTGTCGCGGGCAGACTGATGGTCCCGCCCACGGCGATCAGGTTGCGTTCGATGCGGCCGGGGACTTGGACCAGGCGGTACCCCAGGAGGCGGGCATGCCGTTCGATGACGCCGGAGATCTCGATGCTTTCTCCCGCCGCCCAGACGCTGCCGCGGGTCTGGCCCCCCATGCGGATGGTGGAGGGGGTGTTGGTGGCCATGCCGGTGGACGCCTCGGCGAAGAGTAGCAGGTCGTCCATAGCCTGCCCCTGGAGGGTGATGGTTCTGGCCATCAGCCACAGTTCATTGGTCTGCACCTGTTCCGGCGGGTGGGTGAAGTCAGTGGCTTGTGAGTGAAAGTCCGTGGCAAAGACGGGAGTGGCGGCGATCAACAGCAGGGCCGCGGCGATTGCACTGCGGCGATGTCGTCCTGATCGCCGGAATGCAGGCGTCGCAGGAGCTCCGCCCTCCAGATTTCGGGTTTGGGACAACAGCGTGCGGGAGGGGTGGTGCGGGATCATCCGTCCGCCTTTCGGACGACGATGCGGCTTCCGGCCACCTGGACAACCACGATGGCCTGTCCTTTGGTGATCATGTCGCCTTCGGTCACCACGTCTTCACGGTGGCCGTTCACCAGGGCGTAGCCGGCGGGGCGCAAGTCAGACTGGGCCACGCCCCGTTGTCCCAGCAACTGTTCCCTGGAGTCGGAGGCTTTGAATGACTTGCCATCCGTATCGAGGGTCATTTGGCGGCCGATGGGGAGGCGGGGAAAGAACTTGATCCAGAGCATGACGCCGATTCCCGTCAGGATGATGACCGCGCCGGCGATATAGATGCCGAAGACCGGGCTGATGGCAAAGGAGAGCGCGATGGCGCCGAACAGGGCCGCAGCCCCGAGGACGCCGAGAATGCCGCCGGGCAGGAATACCTCGGCACCCAGCATGAGGATACCCCCGACCAACAAGACAATCATAGGCATGAACAATGAAGAATCCATGACGTTACTCCCCGTCGGCTTTTTCGACGATGATCCGGTTGCCGTGCGATTCCGTGATGCGCACATGACCCCCGGTTCCGATAAACTCCCCGCGTGTTACCACGTTCAGGCGTTGTTCGTCAAATACGGCGGTGCCCGAGGGGCGCAGGGGGGTCAGGGTGACGCCGGTGCGTCCGAGGAGGTGATGGGTATCGGACGAGGCGGCAAACCCCTCCTGCCGGGCGGTGGCGGAGTCCAGGATGAGTTTTCTGAAGGTGGTGGTTCTTGGCAGGAAGCGGCCGACTCCCCAGAGGCCGAGGGCGGAGAGAATTCCCGCGAGGCCGAGGTTGGTGATGGGGATGCGGAATTTCGGGAGGGTGGGGTACCAGGGGTCGCCGGGGTAGTATTCCACCATGGCCATGAGGATGGACACCATGATGAGGACGATACCCGTGACTCCGACAAACCCGAAACCGGGGAGGAGGAAGACTTCGACCAGGATCAGGGCCAATCCGACGATAAACAGGGCCACTTCTTCCATGCCCGCCAGGCCGGCGATGTTGTAGCCCCAGAACCAGATGGCCAGGGAGGTGATGCCAAGAATGCCGGGGAGTCCGAAACCGGGGGTCTTGAATTCGATATAGAGTCCCAGCAGGCCCAGGGCAAGCAGGATGACGGAAAACGACTCAATGAGGCGAGCGATTTCTTCCGCGCGGGTGACCCGCAGTTCCACGCGGCGGTTGTCGGCACGGCCGATCTTGACGAGCAACTCGTCGATGGAGTCCACGGTGCCGGCGGAGAGCAGGGGGCGTTTTTCGGGGCCGACGAGGCGTTCGGCATCCTTGTTGGTCAGGGTCAGGAGGCGTCCCTTTGGGGAGATGACGTCGTCGCCGATTTTGTATTCCGTGTCGCGGCGCACCATGGCCTCGGCCAGTTGGGGGTCATGGCCCTTGTGTTGGGCGGCGGCGCGGATCATGGCGGCGACATAGGAGACGGATTTTTCCTCCATGGCGGCGGGCATTTCCTGGACGTCGCCGGTGAAGGAGAGCATGATCGGCATGGCGTCGCCGATTTTGCTGCCGGGAGTCATCCAGATATGGTCGGTGCTCATGGCGATGATGGCGCCGGCGGAAATGGCGTTGGGGTTGACGAAGGTATAGGTGGGAACCTTGACGTCGCGGAGCATGGCGAGGATTTCCTCGGCGGAGTCGAGGCGTCCGCCGGGGGTATCCAT
>CAZHRU010000160.1:0-3882 GCA_964535015.1 uncultured Verrucomicrobiota bacterium
GCCAGGGGCGGAGTTTGAGGGGGAAGAGGGCGGCGGTGTTACGGGCGAAACTGACGGAGAGGATGAGGAGCAGGGGGTACATGGGGAGGAGGTAGCGGGGGAAGGGGTGGACCATGGAAGCATAGACCCAGAGGAGCGGCAGGGCGGCCATGATGACGAGGATGATGAAGGCGATGCGTTCCCAGGCGTTGTGACGGCGGATGCCTGCGGCATATCCGCAGAGGCCCAGTACGGCGGCGGGTACGTGCCAGCCGAGCGTGCTCGTGAGTACCTTGAGGGCGTTGGGCAGGCGGAGAGCAATGTTGTGGAAGATGCGGATGCGTTCGCTGGCTTCCTCGATGAAGAGGTGGCGGAGCATGGTCATTCGGTACTCGGCGGGGACGGCGGCAAAGTAGGCCAGGGGCAGGAGCAGGGCGATCAGGATGGCGATGAGCGCCTCGAGGAGGGCGGCGGGACGGAAGCGGCGGTAGATCAGTCCGAAGACGATGGGGACGACCAGGACGTAGGCGCCCGCGCCGCCTTTCAGGAGGACGGCGGCTCCGGCGGACAGGCCGAGTGCGGCGGTGCGTGAGGAGGGGTGGGAGAGGAAGGTGAATCCATAGGCGCCGGCGAGCAGGAGGCAGACGAGGGGCATTTCCAGCATGGCGGTGCGGATATGGAGCAAGGCGAAAGGAATGGTCACCAGTAGGAGTGCGGCCAGAAGGCCGGTGGTATCATCGAAGAACCGGCGGGCCAGGCGCCAGGTCAGGAAGGCGCAGAGAAAGCCGGCGAGGGCGGTGGGCAGGCGGACGGCCCACATCGAGTGGCCGAACACCTGGTAGAGGGCGGCGACGCACCAGTAGAGGAGGGGGGGTTTGCGGAACTGGGGGGCCGTCTCGCCCACGTCGTCGAACGAGAGACGCCAGGTGTGGTGGCGATAGAAACTGTCCGCGCGGTTAGCGGCGAACCCTTCGTCGGTTTCGTAGAGGGAGGGGGTGCCGAGGTGGATGAAACAGGCGGCGGCGATGGCGAGGAAGACCACGATGGGGATTAGGCGTTTCATGATGCGTTCGTGATTGTCAACCTATTGTCAACCTCTGACAGTCTGGATTTGTCAACCGTATGGCGGATCATCGTTTTAACTGCGTCATTGGCGTTTACCGCCTCGAACCGGATGGCCGGATGGGTGGCGGCAAAGACACGGAAAAGTTCATCGGCAAACCCCTGTTCAATGGCGTTAACCCGCGAGAAATCCAAAATGACGGAGGTAAATTTTTCCAAGCCGGTGACGACCCGGCGTGCTTCCGAGCGGGAGACGTAGTCGAGTTGGTACAGTCTGACGTTCACCCGTGTTTTTTCGAACCGATAGTCCAATTCCTCCGGGGCGTATTCACGGAACACTGCCTGAAGGGAACGGCGGGAGTGGCGGGCGACGCGGAAAGTGACCTCGGTTCCGGGTTGGGAACGGATGCTGCGCAGAAGGACTTCCTCGCGCGTGTTGTCGCACACCAATTCAAGGGCGTGGGACCGCAGACTCACCACATCGCCGACCTTGGTGGTGAAGAACACACCTTCGCCACTATGCCGCTCGGCCATGGTGGTAGTTTTGCCTTTCATCAACTCCTCGACGGCCCTGGGTTCGTCCGGGAGTCCGAATTTGGAGGCGATGGAATGAAAGATGCCAACGCCGCCATCCTTGACCACGAAGGAGCAGTCATAGGGAGACAGGGAGACCGTGATTTTGCAGAAAGCCGATCCGGAGTGGTCAATGGCGTTGTTCAGCATTTCCGTGAACGCATATCGCACAATGGCCGCCACGTTTTCCGGAAGCATTCGTTTCAGTTGCAACTCGCGTTCGATGCTGTCGAAGACCTTGTCCTCGGCGAGATTGGCCAGCGGGAAGCGGCGGGAAGTGGTTTGGACGGGCGGCATCGGCGTCTTTCCGGGAAGCGAATACACGGCACCGCGTGTGGCTCCCGTGCGTGCGACGATCCCTTCGCCGACCAGCGTGCGCAGGCGTTTGTGAATGGCTTGGCGGGACAAACCGACCTTGCGTGCCAGTTCGGCGCCACTGCAAGGCCTGGCCTTCAGCCATTTCAGAATGAAATCGTCTGTTTTCATTGCGCCATAATAGCGATTGTCAACCTATTGTCAACCACAACGATATGTTCATTGTCAACCACGGCGGGCGGGGAGTCGGTTCATGGCTCGGTGGCCTCCGCGTCTGGAGGACGGGGAGGGATGGTCGCCAGGACTTCCACATTCCGGGCGGGATCTGCGCCGCGTTGCATGACGATGAACGGCGGTTCAAAGGCGATAACGCCAAACTCGCGTCCCTTCAACAGCGAGAGCAACATGGCGGACTTGATCCGTTTCATATCGAACACGACATAATCCGGCGCTTGCGGATGGAGTTTGATGGTGTCGAAGGTGACGATGGAATACCTGTTGCCCAGGTACCCCGCCAGTCGTCCCGAGGTCAGGAGAACGCCCTCTTTCGGAAGGTTGCGGGTCACACGGAGCATTTTAGGGATGTAGAGGGAAGCGCTCCGGAATTCCCTGCCGGCATAGGAAACACCCCATGGGATCGCGCCCCAGGCGACGTGGGAAATGACAGTGAGCAGAACAAGGACGACGGCCAATCGCCAAGGTTGAGCGGCGCGCAAGGAGCGGGGGGCACCGGACGGTGCGGGCTCTGGGGTTGTGCGGCGGAGGGCTTCGATGATGCCGAGCACGACGCAGGTGAAGATGGCGGTGGAATAGTGGCGGTGGATGTTGAAGTGGTGGCGCTCCGGACTGGCGAGCAGAAGGAGGAGCGGGAGCGAGGGGAAGACCACGATGGGGATCCAGTTCCGGCGGCTGAGGAAGAAGAGAGGGGCGGCGGGCAGGAAGAGGCGGAAGGTGCTGACGAAACGCTGGAAAGAGCGCTGGATCAGGGAGTGCCGGATGGAATCGGGGTCCAGCAGGTTCTTGCGCCGTTCAAGGATGGAGATTCCGTTGAACCAGGGAAAGAGAATGGTCAGGGCAAGGATCCCATAGGCAGTGCAGGCCAGGCACCAGATCTTGCCGGTCTTCCATCGGTCTGCCGCCGTAAAGTAGATGAGCATGGGCAGGATTGAGAACACGGCATCCTCGCGTAAACCGGCAATCAACAGGAGTGGGAGCCAGACCCAGGATTTGCGGAAGGCCAGGCAGAGGTAAAGCCACGGGATGAGGAAGAAGTACAGGTTGACACCGTGAAACTCGCTCAGCATGGAGAGTTGGGTATAAGGGTAGGCGGTGAAGAGGAAGAGCAAAGCGGCGGTGAGGAAGGGAGGCTGGTGGGCGAGGGTGAGAATCCGCCAGATCACGAGGATACCTGTGATGAGACAGAGCCATTGGATGCCGGTCAGAAGGAGCGGGTGGTCCCAGAGGAGGAAGAGGGGCGCGATGAGTGCGAGGGTGAAGGAGAGATGGGTGCCCAGGTAATTCTGGTCGGTGAGGTAGGTGAACCAGTTGCCGTGGGCGGTGTTCCAGAGCATATTGAAGTAGATGCCGTAGTCGTGGAGGGCCATCTTGCCCCAGGTGAACTGGCGGTACTGGGCGATCATGAGGCCAACCACCGTGGCCAAGGTTGCCGCGGTGATCAAGAGTGTGAGGGCACGCAAAATCCATGGGCGTAGGGCCGTGATGTTCATAAGGGAAACTATAATTGTTCAAGGGGGGAATGTCGAGTCAGGGCGGTGGACGCATTGGCATACAGATGTCCCATCAAGATAGAGCCACTGCCAGGGTTATTGATGGCTATGGATGATACTGCGCGTACAGGCGCAGTAGCCGATGGCTGCCGGCAGTTGCAGGAAAAGTAAGTTGGCCGCTTCCGGGTTTTGTGTGGGTAGCCCCCATATGTAGTGGTGTCAACAT
>CAZHRU010000161.1:0-3867 GCA_964535015.1 uncultured Verrucomicrobiota bacterium
TTCGAATGCCGCCTCCCCGCACCCAGCAGTAGCGGCATTCCTTCGAATGCCGCCTGTAGTTTGGCCTTTGTCTGGATTATTCTGTCGTCGTGAGACAGTGGAGTGAAATCAATAGCATCCCACAGCAATCCTAATCGGAATCATAATCTCCCCAGAGAGGTCCGAAAACAAGGTAAACGGGGATATTTTGGCAGGGCGCTGCGTGAGGCACCGGCTTGGCTTCGCTTTGAAACTTCGCCGAGGCACGCAGCGACCCGCGGGGCCCCGACGAAGGAGGGCGAGCAGGCGCCTCCCCCCTTGATTAAAATCAACCGATGCCTGAATTTACATGGAGGGGGGGGGTGTGCGCCGTCCCGGTGAGCCGCTGTGGCTGGTGAATGACTGATTTGACCCATCGCGTCACACGATGTTCCGCAGTTTTAGGCGTTTTAGGCGTGCTGCTAGCCGCTTGACCTTCCGGCTGGATTCCAGCATTCTGCCGCCCTGAAAAACACTGTTTTAGGGCGGCCGAACTGGGCGTGTGCCGCACCACAAAAAACGATTTCTTAAACATTATTCATGAAACTTGATCAAAACAAATCACAGCCAAGTGCCCTGATAACAGGCAGATGGGCATACATTTTACTTTTGCTGAGCGTGTTGTATATGGCCATGAATGCGCGGTTCCGTATCGCCGGATACCTTCCTTTACCAGCGTACGGATTTGGCGCGCTGGCCATTATTTACTTGATAGTTTCACACTTTCTCGCCGGATGGAAACCAACTCAAGACAGCCTTTTCAATCGCATTCCAGCATGGACGAATGCCATGATTTCCCCGTTACTCAAGGTTAAACGACCTGTCCTGGTGTCCATCTCCGGTATAATCGTCCTGGTAATGACGACTACAGGATGCCTTCTCCGATGGACACACATTGCACGAACACCAATCAAGCCTAATATCGCCGACATGCTGCCTTTGATCAAGAATGCCTGCGACACACTGGCATCTGGCGCAAATCCTTACGACAAAATCTATCTGATGCCATGGAAATTACCCCTGACTTTCTGGCCGGGATTATGGATGCCATACCTGATCCCCTATGCCTTGGGAATTGACATTCGCTGGACTCACATCGGCTGTGTTGTCGGCATCGCATTCATATTCGGAGCGTTTATCATTCGGTCATTGAGGACGTCGTCACAGAATAATCAGGCGATGTTGGTGGCTGCCTTTTCCGGACTATGTTTGTTTTTATTCTCGAGTGAACTCATTGCTTTCGCCAGCATTGCACATACGCCACCCCAATGGCTGTGGGTATCCTTGCTGGCGGGTTCAATTATACTGAAACGACCCTGCCTGTCGGCCATTTTACTCGGCATTGTTCTAGCCAGTCGACAGACAGCCGTTGTGTATGCGCCGATAATGGCGATCTACTGGTTAAGGACAACGCACAATCTGAGAACAGTTGTGACATTATCCATAATGACCGCCTGCACGTTCTTTTTGATTTGCGGGCCATTTCTAATGCTTGACCCTTATGATTTCATCGTGGCGCCAGTACGGCATTATTCATGGCTGGGCCAATGGGATTTTACAAGGGGATATGGCAGTTTCAGCGCCAAAACAATCGGCTTAACCTTCATGTTAAGAAAGACGCATATCGAATGGCTGCTTCAAGCTGCGACCATCTTGGCTATCGCAGGCCCCCTCATCCTTGCATGGCGACGATTACAAACGGAAACCGACGTCTTGCTTTTCCTTGGACTTGCAGGAACTGCCGTGGCTCTTACATCCCCCATCCCGTGGCACTACGAGTACTTTCCGTCATTGCTCCTGATATCATTTGCTGCGATAGCCGCAACGGAGGAAAAGTCAAACATCTTGATTTCCTCGTCAGTGCTGCTCATTGCTGATCCGCCTCACGAAAATCCTGCAACTGCAACTGCGTAGTCGTCCGCCCCTGATAGGTATTTCTTCTGACGGTAAACGCCACATCGATCGGTCCTTGCGGCACCTCGCGCCCCCCCAGATTGAACCCGATCGCCTCACACGCCCGCCCGCCTGAGACCAGCGTCATCTTCAAATGACTCCCTCCCACCACGCGGGGCTCCCCCTCAACCCGAACCTCCCGCATTCCCCAGACCGGCTCGGGATTCCCTTCCCCGAACGGCGCCATCCCCTCCAGCACCCTCAGGAACTCCTTTTCCAACACATCCCCCATCCCCACCCAACTCTCCAGCACCAAAGGCTTCCGCAAATCGCGCCCGCCCAACGCCTCCGTACAGAACGTCCGGAACGCTTCCTGGAACTTTTCGAAATTGTCGCGGTGAATCTCCAGCCCCGCCGCCATCGCGTGCCCCCCGTACCGCTCCAACAACGATTCGCAGGATTTGAGCCCGTCTAACAGGTCAAACCCTTCCACACTCCGGCATGACCCGCGCCCCACCCCGTCCTCCCCGAACCCGACCACAATCGCCGGGAGCCCGTACCGCCCGGATAACCGGGCCGCAACAATCCCAATCACCCCCACATGCCAGCCGTGGTCGCCCACCACAATCCCGTGGTGCGTCACCGGATCAAACACCGCTTCAATCCGCCCCACGGCCTCATCGAGAATCTCCTTTTCAATCCGCTTCCGTTCGCGGTTGCACACATCCAGTTCCGCCGCCAGACCCCGCGCCCGTTCCTCGCACCCCGTCAACAGCAACTCCAAGGCCGCGTCCGCCGTCCCCATCCGCCCCGCGGCATTCAACCGCGGCCCCAACACAAACGCCACGTGGTACGCCCCCAAATCACCACTGGCCCCCGCCACCTCACCCAACGCCTGAAGCCCCAACCGTTCCCGGCGATTGAGCCTCAACAACCCGTGACTGGCCAGGATCCGGTTTTCCCCCAGCAACGGCACCACGTCGGCAATCGTCCCCAACGCCACAAGATCAAGGGTGTCTCGCAGATCAACCCCCTCAGCCTCTGTCCGCCCCCCCTCCCGCCCCCGCTTGATCAGCGCATGACATACCTTGAACGCCACTCCCACCCCCGCCAACATGCGCGCCTGAAGATCGGGCCCGAGTTTGGGATTAACCACCGCCACCGCCGGCGCCACCTCGCCCCCCGACTCATGGTGGTCGGTCACCACCACATCCACCCCCGCCGCCGACGCCATCCTCACGGCCTCCACCGACCCCGTGCCGCAATCCGTGGTCACAATCAACCCCGGCTGGAATTGCTCCAGACACCGCCGCAACGCTTCAATCCCCAACCCGTACCCCTCCTCCATGCGCTTCGGCAAGTACGGCGTCACCCGCCCCCCCAACCGCTCCAGAACCAAGACCATCAACGCGGCACTGGTAATCCCGTCCACATCATAGTCCCCATAGACCACAATGGATTCCCCTCCCTGGATGGCACGCCAAATCCGGTCCACGGCGGCATTCATTCCGGGAAGTTGAAAGGGATCGGCAAGGTCACTCAGACGCGGACGCAGGAAGCGATCCAACTCCGCCTCCGAATGCACGCCGCGCCCGGCCAACACACAGGCCAACGGCGCGGGAATACCGGGAAAGGCGGGCCGGGACACTGTCGCCCCGGCACTTTGGCTTGCGGAACCGGGGACAACCCCCGGCTCCCGCCATTCGTTCAATACCCGCCAGGACTTCACGCCGCCGGCTTCGTTCCCATATCGGGCGTCTTGAACTTGTACCACATCAATACCACCGGCGTGGCAATGTAGATGGTCGAGTACGTTCCCGACACCATGCCGATGAACATGGCAATCGAGAAATCACGGATCGATCCGCCGCCAAACACCAGCAGACACAGGACCGAAATAAACGTCAGGAAGTTCGTCAACAACGTCCGCGACAGGGTCTCGTTCATGCTCTGGTT
>CAZHRU010000162.1:0-1947 GCA_964535015.1 uncultured Verrucomicrobiota bacterium
AGGGGCTGACTTTGGAACCAGGCTTTTGGAAGGTACTGGGCGAAGACGAGGACCACCAGAGTCATGATGCCGCCGACGAAGGCTTCTCCAATGCCGAGGAGTCTGGCGCCCATGCTGGCCGCCACGACCGAGGCGATGACGACACACAGGTTTGAGCCGACGAGGGTGGTGCTGATCAGCATATCGGGAGCGTCGCGGAATTTTTCGAGGATGCGGGCGGCAGGATCACCTTGTTCGGCCCGGTGACGCAGGCGCATCCGGTGCATGGAGAAAATGCCGGTCTCAATCCCTTCAAAGAATGCGGCGGCAGTCAGGCATAGCAGGATGATGATCAGTTCGGCGAGGATCATGCGGGTCCTTCCTGCTCCTGCCGGGGTTCCGGCGCCGGGGTGGTGTCGACTTTCTCAATCTGGACCATGGTGATTCTGTGTTTGCGCATCTTCAGGACGGTTACACGGCAGCCCTGTTCCTCGATGATGTCGCCGGTTTTTGGGATCCGGCCGGCATGAACGGTGATCCAGCCGGCGATCCGGTCGGCGCCTTCCGATTGGAGGGTGAGATCGAGGTCGTAATTGATTTGTTCCAGGCTGATGGAGCCGTTGACCAGCCAGCGATTGGGCCCGGTGGGTTCGATGCTGAGGGTGTTGTCGCCCGGGGTCTCGCTGGTCATCTGGGCGATTTCATCCTGGATATCGCCCCGGGTGATCAAGCCGGCGGTTCCGCCGTATTCATCAATGACGATGGCGAGGCGTTTGGACTGTTGCTGGAAGGTGGTGAGCAGGGTGTCGAGCGGGGCGGTATCGGGGACGTAGAAATGGGGTTGGGTGGAGGCCTGGATGCCGGCGGCGGGATTGAGGAGGAATCGGGCTACATCGAGAAAGCCCTCGATGTGGTCGTGATTATCGCGGTAGACGGGGAGGAAGCGGAATCGGGCTTTCCGGCAGATATCGGGATAGGAGGCGGGGTCGCTGTTGATGTCGATGCCGATGAGGTCCACGCGGGGGGTCATGACGTCGCGGGCCTGGAGGGTTTCCAGGCGGATGATGCCGTCCACCATGGTGCGTTCGTCCCGCGTGAGGATTCCCTCTTCATGACCGACATCGACAGCGGTCAGCAGTTCGTCCTCGGTCAGGGCGTGATGGACCGGGATGAGGTGCTTGGGAAGCCAGTGGGTGATGCGCTCGAGCAGGATGCGGAGCGGGGTGAAGGCCGCGATGAAGAAGCGCAGGAGGGGGAGGTAGGAGCGGGCGACCATTTCGGGACGGCGGACGGCGAACCGTTTTGGGGCGGCGTCGCCGAAAAGCAGGAGCAGGATGGTCATGACAGGGATGGCCACGGCTTCTCCGTACGGGTTGAAGAAATGGTTGGCGACGACGAATCCGATGTTGGCGGCAATAACGTTAACAAGGGTGTTGCCGATCAGGATGCTGGACAGGAGGGCGGCGGGGGTGGCGAGGAGCAGTTCGATTTGGCGGGCGGTTTTCGGGTGGGTCCGTTTGATCCGGTGGATATGGATGGGTGAAAGGGAAAACAAGGCTGTCTCTGCGCTTGCGAAGAAGGCGGAGAAGCCCAGCAGTACGACCAACACGACTAATAGAAGAATAACGGTCAATGTCATAACAGTACCCGTTGGGTACGGGGGCGATTACAAAGCCCGGAGGGCGAAAAGTCAAATCTGAAATAGAAGGCGTCTTAAAGGATGGGCATTTCCGGGTGTCGGTGTCGATCTCCGTGACCGCATGGTGCGGGTGAAGAAAATTGGGGTGGTGGGTAGGTCTGTTGACGGTATTCAGCGTTTGCCTCCACCGGGACGAGCCCGGTGGGCGGCTGATGCCAACGTTTGCCTCGACCGGGACGAGTCTGGTGGGCGGCTGATGCCAACGTTTGCCTCGACCGGGACGAGCCCGGTGGGCGGCTGATGCCAACGTTTGCCTCGACCGGGACGAG
>CAZHRU010000162.1:2047-3834 GCA_964535015.1 uncultured Verrucomicrobiota bacterium
TCCGGTGGGTGGCTGACGTCATGTCGCCAAAAATCGGACAGACCCCCAAGATGCGTTTTGCAGGAATATCATGTTGACATGCATGATAGTTATCGGCATGTTGGTTGACATGAACTCCAAAGACGAGAAGGCCGTTGAAGTTGGCCTATCTGAGGCGGCGATTGGGGAGCGCATCCGGGCGTTGCGGCGGGTGCGGCATCTGACGCAGGCCGAACTGGCGCGAAGGATTGGGATTCAGACGGGTCCGATGAATGCGCTGGAGAACGGGCGGCATGTGCCATCGGGTCGGGTGTTGTATCGTTTGGCGGAAGTTTTGGATGCCAGTGTGGATCACCTCCTCGGGTTGGCGGATCGGGCCGGCCGTGAGTGGCATTCGGACATTGTTCCGTCGTATGTGGCGGAGTCTTCCGCGTCCTACGGGGTGCAGACCGCATCCGCCAGGCCGGAGGCCAGGATGGCGGTGTTGAACGACGATCCGGTGTTGGATGAAGCGACGCGGTCCATGGTGGATCAGTTGATTCAGTCCTTCCTGGCCCTGGAAGACCTGTGCGGGGCACAGAAGCGGGCGCACATTCCCCTTTACGTGCCCTTTTCCCGGACGCCGGAGGGGATTGAGATGTGGGCGCAGCAGGTGCGGCAGGGGTTGGGGATCGGGCAGGCGGTGATATTTGACTACCTTGAATTGCTGGAGAATGCGGGATTGCGGGTGGTGTTCTGTCCGTTTCCCGGCCGGATCCAGAGTCTGGCGCTATATGATGCGTGCAATGCGAATGCGTTTCTGCTGGTGCGGCAGGGGATGAATGTCGAGCGGCAGATTTTTGAACTCACCAAGCGGCTGGCCGCGATCTATCTATTCACGCGGCGAGCGTATGGGCAGTTGCCGGCCAACGAGGGTGGGGCGATGGATGATCTGCATGTGGCGCGGCAATTTGCGGCCTTCTTCTTGATGCCGACGGCGTCGGTTCGGGCGAGTGTGGCGCAGTTGGGCATTGCGCGGGACGGGTGGAGTTACGAGTTGTTGCTGAGATTAAAGCATCGGTTTGGGGTTTCGGCGCAATCCTTTTTGATGCGGCTGGGCGAGTTGCAACTCATAGATGAGGCGGGCGCGGCAGGGTTGAAGGA
Organism: uncultured Verrucomicrobiota bacterium; assembly: GCA_964535015.1. Classification (GTDB taxonomy): domain Bacteria; phylum Verrucomicrobiota; class Kiritimatiellia; order CAIKKV01; family CAITUY01; genus CAZDUS01. The sequence goes on from CAZHRU010000162.1 coordinate 3,170, forward strand.
ACGGATTGACGCGCACTATCAGCGGACGGCGTATGGGGAGCCCGATGCGAGCCGCCGGGTGTTGTCACCGAACGGACGGTTGGGAGATTTGTTGTTGATTGCGTCGCGGAAGCCGGAGTCGGCTGGTGAGGCGGCGGCGATTGGGAAGAAGTTGAGGGGGTTGAAGGTCGAGGGGTTGCCGGAGAAATGAAGCGGAAGGGAGTACAGATGACAAAGAAGACACAAGATATCCCCGTGGTGCCGATGGCGGTCTTCAAGGGCAGGCAGGTTCGGCGGACGATTCATGGGAACGAGTGGTGGTTTTCCGTTGTGGATGTGGTGGCTGCACTCACGGACAGTGTTAATCCCCGTGATTATTGGTTCAAAATGAAAATTCGGGAGAAGGATGAAGCCGGGGTTGAGTTGTCGACAATTTGTCGACAACTGAAACTCGAGTCGGCGGATGGCAAGAAATATGAGACTGACTGCGCTAACACCGAGGGTCTGTTTCGCATCATCCAATCCATCCCCTCACCCAAGGCCGAACCGTTCAAGCGGTGGTTGGCGAAAGTTGGGTTTGAGCGGATCCAGGAGATCGAAAACCCGGAACTGGCCACGAAGCGGACCCGCCTGCTCTACAAACTCAAGGGGTACAGTGATGACTGGATTGAGAAGCGGATGCGGGG
>CAZHRU010000163.1:0-3737 GCA_964535015.1 uncultured Verrucomicrobiota bacterium
GGTTTCCCCAGATACGTCGGATTCAGCCTGACCCCGTACACCTCCGCCACCCGCTGGATGAAACGCGCCACCCCCCCGGCCGCCACGTGAATCATGCCCCCTTTCGAAGGATAGTACTCATCGGGATTCGGCACCAGAAACGGCACGCCGGGATGCTTCAACAGGTGATTCAGCGCCGCATTGATCGAGACATCCCAGGCGTAGTTCTCTTCGCTGACATACACCCCGTCGCATTCTCCAACCCGCCCCGCATCACGCGTCACCCGCAGCCCCGCTCTCGCCGCATAACAGGGATCTCCCGTGTCCCCCAGCACAAAGAATAACTTCCCCGCCAATCCCTGCTCCGCCACCACCTCCATCAGGCCATCGGCACAGGACGTGATTTCCTCCCCGCTAAAACCGAATCCGCGCTGGTTCAGGTATCGGGTCTTTTCAGCGACCGAATGATTGCCATCGTTCGTCAGGAGTGCAAAAGGGAACCCCGTCATCCGCAGGGATCGGATCAGTTCCAAACTGCCGGGAACTACCACGCCGCCGGACGTCAGCACCCCATCAATATCGAACATCAACGCATCCAGGCCGCCCCGGTGCTTCTGGAACCACTCGGTGAACGACTCGTGGATCTGCATACCGCCTCAGATCGCCCCTTTGCTCGACGGCACTCCCTTGACCCGCGGATCCACCTGGCAAGCCCCCCCTAGCGCCCGCGCCACCGCCTTGAACATCGCCTCATAGGCATGGTGCGGATCCTTCCCGTACAACTGCGCAATGTGCAGGTTCATGCGGGCCTTGATGGTGAACGCCTGGAAGAATTCACGGATCAACAGCAGGTCAAAATCGCGGATCTTGCGGGTTCGGTTCGCCACCTCGTACACCAGAAACGGGCGCCCACCCAAATCCACCACCGCCCGGCTCAGGGCGTCATCCATCGGAATGTACGACCACCCGTAACGCACCAACCCCTTGCGCTCGCCCAGCGCCTTGTCCAGCGCCTCGCCCAGTACCAACCCGAGATCCTCCACCGTGTGATGATAGTCCACCGCAAGATCCCCGCTGGCCTTGACCGTCACATCCATCAGGGAATGCTTCGCCAACAACTCCACCATGTGATTCAGGAAAGGCATGCCGGTCTCCACCGTTGATCGCCCCGTCCCCTCTATCACCAACTTCACCGCAATATCCGTCTCCCGCGTCTTGCGCACCACCACCGCCACTCGCTTCTTCATCGCCTGATCCTCCTTGAACTCCCTGTCCTGACAATGCCGCAGAGACTACGAAATTCCGCCCCCACCCGCCACCGCTTTCTTACCACTACCGTCAGGTCGGGCGTCTATCGCGGAAGGAAATGGCTCTTCTGCTCATCCGGGTGGCAACACCCGCCCCCACCCAGAAAGAGTGCCGGGAGAATGAACTTGGTGTGGACAAACAAACGGATGTGGCTATCATGCCGCCACCAATTGGACGCTCTTGGAAAAGCGTCCGGGCCAAGGGGCAAGCCAATATGCTTACGATACTTGATAAACTACACTGCGTACTGCATCTAATGTGGCTCAGAATTGCCAGGCGAGTCCTGCCGAACGCGACGAGGATGGTTGCAGTGGGATCATCACGACTGGAACTTCCTCTTACACACGAGTTGCCTGTGTACCAGAAGTACTTCCCTTTCTATGATACCGTCATCGTTCGCTTGGCCCGCGCGGTTGTCTCCGCGCATCCACAAACCAGGGGGATTGATGTTGGAGCGAACGTAGGCGACACACTGGCTTTGATGCACCAAGGGACTCCGCTTCCTGTGTTGTGCATTGAGGGAGATCCGAAATTCTTTGCTCTGCTTGAAAGAAACGCCCGACTCTTTCCGGGAACCGTTGTGGATCAGACTTTTCTAGGGGAGAAATCCGCGGGAATCAATGTTGCTGTGGCAACAGCGGGGGGCACCTGCGAGTTGAGGGCTAAATCCGACTCCACATATATGCTCGAGACTCTGGATGCCGTCCTGGAAAGACATTCTGAATTTGCCGACGCTAAATTCCTCAAGATCGACACCGATGGATTCGACGGCGCTGTAATTCGCGGTGCGCAGGAGTTCTTGAATCGCGCGTCTCCGGTACTCTTTTTCGAATATGTCCCCGACCTTCTTGCGCGCAACGGCGACGACGGGTTGTCCATCTTTAATTTCCTGCGCGACCTTGGGTACTCACGTATACTGGTGTATTCCAATTTTGGAGAACTCAAGTTTGAAGTCTCCACCTCGGATCGGCGTTGTCTTGAGATTCTGCGCACCTCGCTGCAGGGAAAGGGGATTCGCGAGTACTTTGATTTGTGCGTTTTCCCGGAACGGGAGGCGCCCCTGTTCAACACCTTCGTTGCTTCCGAACTCGCGCTCTTCAAGACTCATCCAGGCAAACACGGACGATCGCCTCGCTGACCGCTGGGTAATCCGCTTCGACCGATATATCCCCAGTTCCTTACGGCGTCATCCCGCTGTGCTTCCGCCCCATCACTCCGGTTCCGGCAACACCTCCAACAACCGGTCAACCTCCACATCCGTCCCCACCGTGATCCGCACATACGCGCCCGTCCGCTCACCCGGAAAATAACGAATGAGAACCCCAGCCTCCTTCAACATCTCAAAAATCGCCCGCGCCGTCATCGCCGTGGGCCGCGCCCAAAGGAAATTCGTCTCCGACGCGCACACTTCAAACCCGCGCCGCTTCAACTCACCGGCCAACCGCCGCCGCGTCGCCTTGATCCGCGCCACGTTCGACCTCATGTGCGCCTGATCCCCAATCGCCGCCATGGCCAATGCCTGCGTCATCCGGTCAAGGTTGTACGAATCCTTGATCTTGAACAGGGCCTCAATCAGAACTTCACTCCCCACCACATACCCGAACCGGATACCCGCCAACGAATAGGACTTGGACAACGTCCTCATCACCAGTACGTTCGGCAGACTCTTGGCCAGGTCCATGCAGTCTGCCTCCGCGAAATCCACATAGGCCTCATCAATCAGCACAATACCCCCGAATGGCCGACAAAACCGATCCACCCGCTCCCGCGAAAACCGCAGACTCGTCGGCGCATTCGGATTGGTCAGGAAGAACAACGACGTCTCTTCAGGATCCCGCTCCGGCCATTCGAAGGAAGCCGTCAATTCACAGGGAACCCCGGAAACATTCCGGATCGCCGCCAACACGGAATACAACGAATAGGATGGCTCAAAATACCCAATGGACCCGTCGTCCTCGACAAACGCCCGCGTGCATAACGCCAGGATCTCATCCGACCCGTTTCCGGCAAAAACCTGCTCAACCGCGACCCCATGCAACCCGGCAATGGCCTGCCTCACATCGCAACTCACCGGATCGGGATACAACCTCAAACTCGCCGGATCCAATCCGCGCACCGCCTCCGCCACCCCCGGCGAGGGCGGATACGGATTTTCGTTCGTATTCAACTTGATCAACCCCGCCCGCTTGGGTTGCTCACCCGGAGTGTATCCCGTCATTTCCCGCACGTTTCGCCTGATCACACCAGTACTCCCTGCCCATTCTCTTTCCACGACTCAGTCCCTATCCAACCCCCTACACCTCAAACCGGATCCGGGCCGCCCGCGCATGTCCATCCAACCCCTCAACCCGCCCAAAGGCCTCAATCACAGGCAGGGTCTCCTGCAAATCCGCCCGCGTGAACGCCATGAAACTCGTCCGCCGCCGGAAATCATCCACCGTCAACCCCGA
>CAZHRU010000164.1:0-3711 GCA_964535015.1 uncultured Verrucomicrobiota bacterium
TACCGGCGGGGGAACCGAAGTAAGAGGCTCTGAATCAAACCATGCAGTCACGTCGCAAATTATGGATGACGATCCTGGTGGTGGCCATCGTGCTGATGACCCTCGGTGCGGGAGGGTTGTTGGTCAGGGGGTTCATGGATTTCCTGCGGGTTGAAGATCAACTTCGCGGCAAGAATGAGATGTTGCGCAACCACTATGGGCGCAACCCGTTTCCTTCGTCCGACAACTTGAGGATTGAGCGCGGCAACCTGACGGTACTGGACGACCAATTGGCGGATTTGTTGCAGGAAATGGGGCGGGGGCAGGTTCAATCGGTTGAGCAGAGTCCGCCCAAGTTCATTGCGCAGTTTTGGGCGACCCGCACGGAAATGTTGAAAGAGGCGAAGAAGCTGGGAATCAAGGTGGCGCCCACGTTCGACTTCGGGTTTGGCCGGCACATGCCGGGGACTCCGCCGGCACCGCAGGATGTGGCGCGGTTGACCCAGCAACTCATGATTATGCAGAGGCTTTGTCACACCCTGTATGATGCCGGAATCACCGAATTGACCGCCGTTGGCCGTCAGGAATTTGAAGTGGACGCCAAGGCGGGGGGGGCGGCGGCCGAGACGCCGAAGCGGCGTGCGCGGGGAGGGTCGGATGCGGTGGCGTTAAACACCTACGTGCCGGCCGCAGGCCTGATCCCGGATGGGGCGTTATACGGGCGCTGGCATTTCTCGTTCCGGCTGACGGCCAAGGAAGGGGCGTTGCTGGCGGTGTTGAACCAGTTGGCGCGCGATCCGGTGTTTGCGGTGGTGTCGGATCTTGATGTTGAAGGCGATGACAGTATCAAGGCGTCCAGCGCCGAGGCGGCGGGCAAGGCGGATCAGAGAAACGCAGTTGCCGTGCCCCGGGGTGATGGGGTGGCGGGGCCGACATCCAAGGATTTGCGGGAAGTTTGTGGGCGCGATATTCCCTTGCGGGTTAAACTTGAGGTGGATGTTTATCAGTTTACGTCCATACGTTCTTCGGCGGCAGGTGGCCGGGACAGGGGGGCGAAATGACGGGGCGCAGCATCATGGGCTGGCTAAAGAAGACCTATGACAGGCTACTGGCCTTGTTGATGTTGCTGGCGTTGCTTGTCGCCTTGATGCTACTGGCGACGCAGGCGCAGGGGTTGAAGGTCAAGCAGGACAAGTTTGACTTGGCGTTGCGGCAGTTGAGTCCCCAGTACAAGACGGCACAACCTGCCGGGCGGGATTTATATGAAGCCGCTGTTCAGGAGTTGAACACACCGTTTCAGATTGCGGCATGGCCCTTGCGGTTGCTGATTCCCGAGCAACGTGTGCGGTGTGTGAACTGTGAGCGTCCGATTCCGTATGTGGCCAAGGTTTGTGTGTTCTGCCTGAAGGAGCAGCCGGATGATCCTCCGGGCGTAACGGACAAAGATAATGACGGCATGCTGGACACGTGGGAGGTGCAGCACAATTTCAATCCTCTTGATGCGGAAGATGCGAAGGGAGATGCCGATCAGGATGGGTTCACGAACAAGGAGGAGTTTGAATTCAAGACCGACCCGCGCAATCCGGCAAGCCACCCGCCGGCGTTGGCCAAGGTGGTCGTGGAGCGTATCAAACCCATTTCGTTCCGTCTGGTTTTCAAGGGGGTCAACCGGTTGGCGGACAAGCTCCTGTTCCAGGTGAATCTACGGAGTGGAGCCAAGACGTGGTGGGTGTCATTGTGGGATGAGGTTGAGGGGTTCAAGGTCGTGGACTATGTTGAGAAGAGTCCGGATGGCCCGGTGTTGACGTTGCAGCGGGGCGACAAGCGGATTCCCTTGCTCAAGGGCAAGGAAGTGCCCCGGAATGAATACGAAGTCACCATGCGTTACACTGTGGATAACACGCAGATTGTTACACGGGTGGAGTCTGATTTTGAACTAAAAGGGAACAAATACACGGTCATTAGAGTTGACACGAATGCGATGCGTGTACTAGTAAATGACGGTTTGCGAGGGGTCGATGTCTGGATTGAGCGACAACTCGCTGATGTGAAGCCGGAGTCGGCAGGGCGCTAGGTTATTGTTTTCAGGAGAGATGCCATATGAAAGAAGTAAAACTAACGATGTTGCCTATCCTGTTCTTCGGTGCCGTTTTTGCGGCGTTTGTGGTTGCTCAGGAGGTTGGCATTGACGATTTGATGAAAGAAATGAAGACGCCCGCCGGCACCAATGTGGCGGTAAAGGAGCCAGCGCCTGCGGCGGCTGTGGAAGTTCCTGCGGCGGCTGTGGAAGTGGTCGTTCCGGCGGTAGTTGCCCCTGCGGCGGAAACGCCCAAGGTTGACGCCAGTCCAGCGGTGGTGCCTGACACGCCTGTGGTGGTTGACAAGCCTGCCGTGGCGATTGACGATTTGATTGCGCCGGCGGTCAAGACTCCTGAAGTGGCGGCTCCGGTGGTGGAAGCGCCCAAGGTCGAGGTGGCTCCGGTGGTGGAAGCGCCCAAGGTGGGGGTGGCTCCGGCAGGAGCGACTGCGGTTGTTCCCGGTGCGGGTGTCGTCTCCGGCGAGGAACGTGATCAGATGGCGAAGGTGCTTTCTCAGCAGGAGGAAGTGCGGCGTCAGGCCCGCGAACTGGAAGGCCGCAAGAGCATGGATTCGGCTGACAAGGCTTGGAAGGATGATGATTTTGAACGTGCTTTGACGCATTACCGAAATGCGATCAGCAAGTTGCCGATGACGGCGGGTGCCGCACCGTTACGAAACAGGGCGGTGGTCAGGATTCCGGAATGCGAATATCAGGTGGTGCTGGGTCTTGTTCGAACCGGCAAGCCTGATGTGGCGCTAAACCGGGGTCGGGAGATGCTCACGCAGAATGCTGACAACCATGCACTTCGGAAATTAGTTGCGCGGATTGAGAAAGACGGTAAGGGAGATGCGACGGCGGCCGTGAAACCGAAGAAGACTGGCGAGGAATTAGATTCCGAGGTCAGGAAGCAGATGATGATTGGCAAGAAGGCCATGGCTGATCGCGACTATGAACTGGCCCGGAGCAGTTTTGAATCGGTGATGGCGGTCGACCCCCAGAACCGGCAGGCGATCGGTTACCTGAAAGAACTGGGTGACCGTGAGTACATCAGCAACAGCAAGGAACGTCAGGCGACGGCAGCCAAGATGTCGGCGCAGGTGCGGAATACCTGGAATCCGCAATACAAGGTTATCAAGGCCAAGACCGAGCCTGCCAAGGCGGACCAAGGAACGAAGAAGGAGCCGCTGCTCAACAAGATGGACAAGATCATAATCGAGTCGATCGAGTTCCGGCAGGCGAACATCCATGACGTTGTGAGTTTCCTGAACAAGGCGTCCATTGATGGCGACAAGACCACGGAAGATCAATCCCGTCGTGGTGTTAACATCATCCTGAACCTGAACCCCGCCGGGACGGCGACGGCGACGGCCAGACCCGCGGGTGGGGCTGACAATTTGTTCGGAGAAACCGCGCCTGCGGGTGGTGCGGCCGCCGGGGGGCAGGCCTATGAAATCACATTCCAGGCCCGTTACATTTCCCTGTTGCAGACGCTGAAGATTATCACCTCCGTGGCCGGATTGAAGTTCCGGGTGGATGGGGACATCGTGATGATTGTTCCGGCCGACTATGATCCCGCCCAGATTGAAATCAAGATGTACCCGGTGGAGCCGACGTTCATTGAGAAGGTGAAGGAAGTCAGTTCCCAGATGCCG
>CAZHRU010000165.1:0-3710 GCA_964535015.1 uncultured Verrucomicrobiota bacterium
AGAACAGGGCGATGACGTTCCAGGATACATGTTCGAAGAGGGCCTGTTGCCAGGTCAGGGAGCCCGTCAGGATCAGGGCGAGGGCCCCGCCGCAGGCGATGACCGAGCGCCATTTTGGCATGACGACGAACAAGGCGTAGCATGCCACGAACAAGAGGATGGGCATCACCGGTGGATTCATGGGGGCGCAGTGTAAGAGAAGAGGCGCAGGGGGGTCAATGGCGATATGCGGGAAACTGTTGGGTTTGACGGAGGGTCAGCCTAAAAGTCATTATCTGAAATTATTTGATTAACAGTTCGCGTTGTTGTAGTATTATTACAACAAAGGAGAGGAATGAGGCTATGACCACAACTGCAACGCTGACTTTTGGGGCATTATTCGAATCATTGCGACAGCGCAACAACTTGACTTTGCGTGAGTTCTGCAAGAAAGCCGGAGCTGATCCGGCAAATATTAGCCGCATGGAGCGTGGTGCGATGACTCCTCCGAAAAACCGGGAAATCTTGGAGCGTTATGCGGCGGCCCTTGGACTGGAGTCAGGGTCGGATGATTGGTACACCTTTTTTGATCTGGCGGCTGTGGAACAAGGGGTTATGCCGGACGACATAATGAATGATGAAGAACTCGTTAAAAGACTGCCTGCTTTCTTCAGAACACTCCGAGGACAAAAGCCAACCGCCGAGGAGATGAAGCGCATCGCCGAGAAGATCCGAAAGGGCGGTCAGTGAAGTCCGATCCAGCGCTTTTCAAAGCGCCTTTCATAACTCGAGAAAAAGCCTGGTCGGAAGCGGATCGTATCCGCACTGAATTCTGGCCTGAAGGATCGGTTCCCGTGGACGTTGAAATCATCCTGATGAGAATGAAGGTTCACTTGGAACCTATTCAATCTCTCCGCGAGGGAGGCGATGTGGATGCACTGTTGCGGGGCGATTTAACCACAATCATGGTTGATGCGGATGAATACATGGATGACCGAAAACAAAACCGGATCCGTTTTTCACTTGCCCATGAACTGGGACATCTTGTCCTTCATTCAGAGGTTTATAAGAACACCTCTCATATCTCGGTGGAGGAGTGGATAGATTTTGTCCAGCAGGTGCCAGAAGACCAATATGGTTTCATAGAACTACATGCCTATGAGTTCGCTGGCAGATTGCTCGTTCCGGTTGCCAAACTGAAACCCAGATTTGAGGTGGCAGTCAAAGATGCAGAACATTCGGGGTTCACAGAGTGGGAGGAATCAGGGGACGTTGCTAGAGAGTATATTGCCAATTCCCTGAGTCGCACCTTTGGTGTTTCAGGGCAAGTAATCGAGAAACGAATTATCCGGGAACAGTTATGGCCGCCACGAGGCGGAAACCAATGATATGACGAACAGATGTGCATGCAATTTCACGATTCTCCGCTTTCTGCCCTATGCGGAACCCGTGGAATTTGTCAATAGACCTGCCTGACCGATGATCCCAAGGCGGAATTGGATAAACTGTTTAACTTTTACGTGGAGCGCGGTTTTGCGTAGCGTCAGGAATATTAAAAAACCTTGATGACCAGACGGTTGCGCAAGGTCTTTAGGGAGACTGGATGACTGTCTGGTGGAAACATCTATGAATGTAGTGAAGGAGTTATGGAAATGAACGAGGGTGCGATGTGGTTTCACGCTACGTTGGGTGGAAATGAGATCTGGCGGTTTCTGGCCTGGCTTCTTGCCGTGCTGGTGGCGGCGATGGCCGGTCGGGTTGCCCGGCACTACATGCGGAAATTCGCGGAGGTGCTTGAAGGGCGTGGGCGGTCGTTAGGGGCGTCGGTTCTCAATGCCATTGGCAAGTCGCTGGTGTTTGCGCTGGTGGTCATTGCGGTAAAGTCGGGATTGCATTTCCTGGTGCTCAGTCCGACGTTGGCTTCATTCGCCATGACGGCCACCAATGTCCTGGTGGTGGTGGCGACATCCTTTGTGCTGTACTGCCTGGTTGATGTGGTCAGCGGGGCATTGATGCGGGCGGCGGAGAAGACGCCCAGCAAACTGGACGACATGCTGGCGCCGATGGTGCGAAGCAGTCTGCGGATCACGGTGGTGGTCCTGGGGTTGGTTCAAGTGGCGACGGTGTTGAGTGACAAGCCGCTCACGTCCATCATGGCCGGGTTGGGGGTTGGCGGGTTGGCGGTGGCCTTGGCGGCACAGGAGACCATCAAGAATTTCTTCGGGTCGGTGACTGTGTTGACGGACAAGCCGTTTGAACTTGGGGACCGGGTGGTGGTGGACAAGTATGACGGGGTCGTGGAACATGTGGGGTTCCGTTCGACGCGGCTGAGGACGTTGGATGGGGATTTGGTGACGATTCCCAACGGGACCCTGGCCGGGATGGGGATTTTGAATGCCGGGAAGCGGCCTCATTTGCGCCGGGTGATGACGATTGGACTCACCTATGATACGCCGCCCGAGAAGGTGGAACGCGCCGTAGAGATCGTCACGGGGATCCTGGCGAATCATCCGCGCCTTGATCCCAAATTGCCGCCCCGGGTGCATTTCAAGGATTTCGGGGCGTCCTCCCTCGATATTTCGGTTGCCTATTGGTATGGCAATCCGGACAACGCGGAATTCATGGATTTTTCGCACTGGGTGAATCTTGAGATTTTGAGGAAGTTTTCCGCTGAGGGGATTCAAATGGCATTCCCGACGCGGACTATCCATCTGGCGGATGGCAGGCGTGGGGCGTTGACGAAGTTGGGTTGATGTTGAAACGGTGTTGAGGGTGAACGGCAGGCGGGAGGATGTGTGCGCGTACAGGAATTGCTGTGGTCGGTCGTGCGGATCGGGGTGGTTTCCTATCTTGGGTTGGCCTTGTTCCTGTATCTGCGTCAGTCCCGGTTCATCTACTATCCTTCCCGCACCCTTTCGCTGACGCCGGCGACGGCACAGTTGAAATACGAGGATGTGAATGTGACCGCGAAGGATGGGGTGGCGATACACGGGTGGTATGTGCCGTGCGGGGATGCGAGGCGAACGATTCTGTTTTGCCACGGCAATGCCGGGAACATCTGGAACCGTATTGATGTGGTCTGGATGTTCCATGAGATGGGTTACGCTGTTTGTCTTTTCGACTACCGGGGGTACGGGAAAAGCGGGGGGGATCCGACGGAGGCGGGGACTTACCTGGATGCGGAGGCGGTTTGGGACTGGTTGGTGGGCGTCAAGGGGGTGGCGCCGGGCGCGATTGTGATCCAGGGTGAATCGTTGGGAGGGGCTGTGGCGGCGTGGTTGGCGGAGCGGAAGCAGCCGGGGGGGTTGGTGCTCGAATCCACCTTCACGTCGATGCCGGATATGGCGGCGCGGGTTTATCCGTTTCTACCGGCGCGTTGGCTTTGCCGGTTTGAGTACAACACCTTGGAGCGCCTGCGTGGTGTTCGCTGTCCGGTTCTGGTGGCGCACGGGCGGGATGACGAGATGATTCCCTTTGTTTTCGGGCAGAGGTTGTATGAAGCGGCGAATGAGCCCAAGGTGTTCTATGAACTCAAAGGTGGGCACAACAGCGGGCGGGAGGAGAGCGGGCGCGCGTATGAGGAGGCGTTGAAGGCGTTTATTGAGACGTCGGTTCCGGCAAAATCCGAATAAACGTTGGCCTCCACCGACGCGAGGTCGGTGGGCGGCAAGAGGCCCGCCAAATAAACGTTGGCCTCCACCGACGCGAGGTCGGTGGGCGGCAAGAGGCAC
>CAZHRU010000166.1:0-3699 GCA_964535015.1 uncultured Verrucomicrobiota bacterium
TCCCTGGGCATGCTTGTCGTCGTCCCCGCCTTGCTCCTCATCATGTACGGTTACGCCCTGTCCTTCGACGTGAAACACATCCGCATGGCCGTCCTTGACCTGGACCGAACAACCGAAAGCAGGAGTTTGCTCGATAGTCTCTTCCAGAATCCCTACTTCACCCGGGTCGGCGACCTGAACGCGTCCACCGAGGCCAACGACCTCTTGAATCACGGAAAGGTCCGGGCCGTTCTGATTGTGCCGCGCGGCTACGCACGCCAACTGGCAATGAGCGAATCCGTGAGTGTCCAGGCCCTTGTCGACGCCAGCGACGCCAACACCGCCACCACAACCATCGGCTACCTGGACGCCTTGGCGGAACGCGCCAACCGCAAGATCCGAATCGAATCCCTCCGCCGGCTTCGCGGTTCCACCGCCGCCCCCCTGGTTCTGGTCGAACCCCGCATCTGGTTCAACCCCGAACTGCAAAGCGCACAATTCCTGGTCCCCGGCCTCATCGGCATGCTCCTCATGATCGCCGCCGTGGTGGCCACCTCGCTCTCCATCGTACGGGAAAAGGAGCGTGGCACCATGGAACAGATCATGGTCTCGCCGGTAAAACCGGAGGAGTTGATCCTGGGAAAAACGCTCCCGTATGTGGCGGTTTGCATCGTGACCATGGCCTTCGTGCTGATCCTCGGTCGCGTCCTCTTCAACGTAACCATCCAGGGCTCCTTCCTCCTGCTGGGCCTCGCCACCCTCCTCTTCCTCTTCGCCGCCCTCGGAATGGGGGTACTGATCTCAACCGTCACCCGTTCCCAGCAACTCGCCTTCCAAATCGCCATTCTATCCTCCCTCCTGCCGGCCGTGGTGCTTTCCGGACTCATCTTCCCGATCCGGAACATGCCACTGCCCATCCAGGGATTGACGTTGCTCGTGATTCCCCGGCATTTTGTGTCCGCCCTGCGCGATATCATCCTGCGCGGCGCCCCCTTCTCCGCGATCGCCCCCGCACTGACCGGTCTACTGGTACTCGGGATTGCCTTTAACATCCTGGCCGCCTTGCGCATCCGAAAGACCTCATGACATGAACCCAACCGCCACATCATCATCGCCGCATGCCGGATTCGTCCACCGGGTCCGGGTTCTGCTCGTCAAGGAACTGACGCAGATCCGGCGCGACCGCGGCCTGATCGGCGTTTTGGTGGCCGCTCCCGTTTTTCAGTTGCTCATCATGGGGTTCGCGGTAACAACGGATATCCGCGACATCTCCCTGGCCATCCGCGATGATGACCACTCCCCCAACAGCCGCGAATATGTCCGGGCCATCGCCGCCTCCGGTTACTTCAAAACCAGCATGATCTCCGGCGCCGCCGCTGATGATAACACCCTGCTGGTGGCAGGCCGGGCCGGCCTGGTCCTGACCATCCCACCCGGATTCGGGTCCGCCCTTCAAGCCGGCCACGCCACCACCGTGCAGGTCCTCGTTGACGGCGCCGACAGCAACTTTGCGGTTACCGGGCTAAACTACATCCAGAAAGCCACCCGTCTCTATTCCGGACGACTGGTCCGGGTCCTGGAACAGGAACTGCGTAGCCGCACCGGCACAGGACTTCCCTCCATCACCATGGACTCGCGGGCCTGGTACAATCCCAGCCTGCTATCCCGCTACTACATGGTCCCGGCCCTGATGGGCGTGGTCCTGCTGGTCACCACCATGCTGGCCACCAGCATGAGCCTGGTCAAGGAACGCGAGGAGGGCACCATGGAGCAACTCAGCGTCACCCCGCTCCAACCCTCGGAATTGATGCTGGGGAAACTCCTCCCCTTTGTCGTTATCGGATTCATCGAAATCACACTGGCACTCGCCGTCATCCTGCTGGTCTTCCAAGTCCCCCTCCAGGGCAGCCTTCTCCTGCTCTACTGCTTCTCCGCGCCCTTCCTTCTGACCAACCTCGGCCTGGGTCTCTTCGTGTCCACCCTCGTGAAAACCCAACAGCAGGCGATGATGACCGCCGCCTTTTTCGTCATGATGCCTTGCGTTCTGCTCTCGGGATTCATCTTTCCCGTCGAAAACATGCCGCGCGGCTTCCAATGGCTGGCCAATTTGATCCCCCTGAAACACTATCTGGAGATCGTGCGCGGCATTTTCATGAAAGGCACGGGCTGGCGCGAACTCTGGCCCCAGGCCACCATCCTCCTCGGATGGGGAATCGGCATCTTCACCCTCGCCACCTTCAAGTTCAACAAGCGGCTTGGATGAAACAACTCCCACCTTCTACTTCACCGGCATCTGACCGGGCCGCAACGTCTTTACCACCCACGGCAAACCGCGGCGGTTGAGTTCTTCCATGAATGGATCAGGATCAAATTGCTCAACGTTGAACACGCCCGGGGCTTTCCACTGGCCGCTCAACATCATCATGGCGCCAATGACGGCCGGAACACCGGTCGTGTAGGAGATAGCCTGCGCCTTGACCTCTTTCCAGCAGTCCGCGTGATCGCACACGTTGTAGATGTAGATCTTCCGCTTCCGGCCATTCTTGATCCCCTCAATCATGCACCCGATGTTCGTCTTGCCGGTGTAGTTCTTGCCCAGCGACGACGGTTCCGGCAACACGGCCTTCAGAAACTTCAGCGGCACCACCGCATGTCCCTCGTACATGACCGGGTCAATCCGGGTCATCCCCACGTTCTCCAACACGCGCAGGTGCGTCAAGTACTGTTGCCCGAACGTCATCCAGAACCGAATACGCTTCAGCCCCTTGATGTTCTTCACGAGAGATTCCAACTCCTCGTGATACATCAGATACATCTCCTTGGGCCCCACTTCCGGAAAGTCAAACGTCTGATGCACCGACAGCGGATCCGTATCCTTCCACTGGCCCTTCTCCCAGTACTTGCCGCGCTGGGTGATCTCACGGATGTTGATCTCCGGATTGAAATTCGTCGCAAAGGCCTTGCCATGGGACCCGGCATTGCAGTCCATGATGTCCACCGTGTGGATCTCATCACAATAGTGTTTCTGGGCATACGCGCAGAAGATGTTGGTCACCCCGGGATCAAAACCGCACCCCAGCAGCGCCGTCAAACCGGCCTTCTTGAACCGTGACCGGTAGGCCCACTGCCATTTGTATTCGAACTTGGCCTTGTCCATCGGTTCGTAGTTGGCCGTGTCCAGATAATCCACGCCGGTCGCCAGACAGGCGTCCATGATGGCCAGGTCCTGATAGGGCAACGCCACATTGATCACCAGGTCGGGTTTGAACTTCTTGATCAACCGGATCGTGTTCTCCGGCTTGTCAGCATCCAGAGCGGCCGTTTGGATCCTCCGCTTGAGTTGTTTCGCAATCGCTTTGCACTTGGCTTCAGTACGACTCGCCAGGCAAATCTCCGAAAACACCTTGGGTACCTGCGCGCACTTGTGCGTCACTACACCACCCACACCACCCGCCCCAATTATCAGAACTCTGCTCATGTTTCCTCCACTGGACAATGATTACCCCGCCGACCCATGCAAAAATCGCCCGCATCCTATAACGAGCCCCCGTTCCAGTCAAACCGCGGATGTAGGGAGTGTTACCCCGGAGGCGCATCTCCGAGTATTGACACTGTCATGCTCAAACTTCGACCGCACACCGTGCGGTCCTACATCCTGCGGACTTTTTTGATCGGATGGGGTTACGGGGCTCATCCCCGTAACCCTTCCACACCACCGGA
>CAZHRU010000167.1:0-3629 GCA_964535015.1 uncultured Verrucomicrobiota bacterium
TGGAACACCTCGCCTCCGACTACCTCCTGAAACGCCCGTTCTGGATCGTCACCCCCCTGATGCTGATCGGCTTCTGCATCCAGTTCATCAGCATGGGGCTCCTGGCCGAAATGCAAACCCGCACCTACCATGAAGCCCAGGCCAAACCCATCTATGTCATCCGCGAAAAACGCGAACCCCGCTCGACGGGCTGACGCACCGGGACAAGTCGTATGTGGAATGCCACCCCCTCCTTGGAGTTGACCTCGTCTGCCTGGGTCGGCCTGACGGTGGCCGCCTACCTGATGCTCCTGATAACCGGCACCCTCGTTGCACTGGCCCTGCTGGTGAAGGGAGTCCGGCACCCCCCGCCCTGGTCCTCCCTCGCGGAATCCCTGCGAACCCGTGCCTGGACCTGGCGCGATGGCACCACCATTCTCGGCGTTCAACTGCTCCTGTTACTAATCGCCATGGTGACCGCATCCCTCCTCTCCTCCCATACCCCCGTCTCCCTGATGGTTCTCGAAACGCTCCTCGTTGACGGTGCCGGCCTCGCCTTTCTCTGGATCTACCTTAAACGGAAAGGCCTGGCCTGGATGGATGTCTTCAGCACCCCGTCCATGACTCCGGGCCGCGCTTTCTTACTCGGATCCCTCTTTTACCTCGCCATGCTCCCCATCCTGGTCTTCTCCTCCATCATCTACCAGGGCATCCTCTCAGCCAACGGCTACCCCCCTTCCCTCCAGGAGGTGGCCCTGCTCCTAACCGGAAATCAACCGCTCTGGGTTCGCCTCTACATGGTATTCCTCGCCGTCATCCTCGCCCCCGCCTTCGAGGAATGTCTCTTCCGCGGCATCGCCCTCCCGCTCCTCGCCCGCCGACTGGGCGTTGGCCCCGCCATCCTGGCCTCTTCCGCCATCTTCGCCCTCATCCATGTCCACCTCCCCTCCTTCATCCCGCTCTGCGTCGTCGCCTCCGCCTTTTCGCTCGCCTACCTCTACACCCGAAGCCTCTGGGTCCCCATCGTAATGCACTCCCTCTTTAATGGCGTCAATGTCGCCCTGCTGATCCTCATCACCCCTTAACCCCAAAGGAACCGCCATGCTGCGCACCATCGACTGGTCACCCGATGCCCCGTCCGCTCTCCTGCCAGGACACATCGTGATGATTGACCAAACCCGCCTCCCCGAATCACTCTCCTACCTCCACACCCGGGATCTCAACGAGGTCTGGACCGCCATTCGCACCCTCCAGGTCCGCGGGGCCCCCGCCATCGGCATCGCCGCCGCCATGGGCCTCGTCGCCGCCATCCAGGACCACCCCGACTCCACCCCGGAGATCGAAGCCTCCCTCATCACCGCCGCCGACTATCTGGCCTCCTCCCGCCCCACCGCCGTCAACCTCTTCTGGGCGCTGAACCGTATGAAAACCCTCGCCCGCAACTCCCTCCACCTCCCCCCCCGTGAGTTCAAACTCCGCCTGGCCGCCGAAGCCGTGGCCATCCGCGATGAGGATGCGCAGATGTGCCGCGATATCGGACGCCACGGCGCCGCCCTGCTGAAGGACGGCGACACCATCCTGACCCACTGCAATGCCGGCAGCCTCGCCACAGCGGAATACGGAACCGCCCTGGCCCCCGTGTATGTTGCCCATGAGGCCGGCCTCCGCATCCATGTCTTTGCCGACGAAACCCGGCCGCTCTTCCAAGGCGCACGCCTCACCGCCTGGGAACTCTCCCGCGCCGGCATCGACGTCACCCTGATCTGCGACAACATGGCCGCCCACATCATGAAGACTTGCCCGGTCAACGCCGTCCTGGTCGGCGCCGACCGGATTGCCGCCAACGGCGATACCGCCAACAAGATCGGCACCTACGGTCTGGCCCTTCTGGCCAGGGCGCATAACATTCCCTTCTATGTCCTCGCCCCCTCCTCTACCTTCGACCTCTCCCTGCCTTCAGGGGATCAGATTCCCATTGAGGAACGCCCGTCCTCGGAAATCACCATGGGTGTCGGCACGTCCATCGCGCCACCGGGAATCAAGACGCGGTCGCCGGCCTTCGATGTCACCCCCCATTCCCTCATCCGCGCCATCATCTGCGAACACGGGATCATCCGGCCGCCATTCGAGAAACTTCCCTCGTACGCTTAAGAGTCTGAACAGTCTTGCCCCCGATCCCCGTGACCTCGTGTCACGGGTGAAGAAAGTTGAACAGTTCGGTCGCGCGGACGCGCGATTGAACTACTCTTTTTAGACTAATTCTGCATTTCGTCCCGTGCGATACCGTTAATGCGCCTGAGACCGGGAAGATCCGAGAGCAAAACCCGCACCTGCATCGGATCAAGATCGCACCAAATATCCTGTAGCGATGTCAACGCCCCCAACGGACTGGCATCATCAATCCGCAACCCTTTCACATTGAGCATTCGAAGATTCGTCATGGCGGCCAGCACCGAAACATCAGTCACCTTCGTCCCGGCAATACTTAAACGCCTCAGATCCTTCCCCTGCAAGAAATCAAGACGGGGCAACTCAACACCATCCAGCGCTATCTCCTGGAACTGAACCTTGGCCAACACCTGGGAAAGCATGCCGAAGGGTATACGTGTCCCGCTCAAATCCAGCGTTTCGATACGACTCCCCGCCAGCGAACTGATATCCTTCACCCCCGTCCGCGCCAGAATCAACCGCCGCATGTTCTTGCCGCGCAGGGCGGAAATATCCGCAACCCCAGTATCCCCGACATCCAGCATCTCCAACGGCATCTGCGAGCAAAACCCGATATCCTTCACCGGAGTCTTCGCCATGCAGAGACTCTTCAGGTTCAACCCCCGCAACACCGAAACATCCATCACCTGCGTCTCCGACAAGTCAAGGGTTTCCAGCGGAAGCCGGTGTAAAGCGCTCATATCCCGCACCGGCACCCCGCGGCAACTCAGAGTCTTCAACGGCAATCCGGATAACGCCATCATACTGACCACCTTGGTGCCGTTGAGGTTCAGGGACTCCACCTTCATCCCCCGCATCCAGTTCAGATCCCGGATGTTGCAGTCCGTTAAATCCAGTTCCTCCAACGGAAGCCCTTCCAACGCGGAATAGTTCGCGACACTCGCCCCTTGCATCGTCAGAGTAACCAGCACCATACCGCGGAACGCATTCAAATCCATCGGCGTATACCCCCTGATCCGGATCTCCTTCAGCCCGGCCTTCGCCAACGGCTGAAAATCCAAACCGACATTCCGCGCCCGCACCGTCTCCAGCCAAACCCCCCGAAACCCGCCGTTCTCCGCCAGCGCCTTCAAATCCACCACCGAATCGGAAACCACCTTGACCCCCTTGCCCCCCGACTGCACCGTGTAGGAACTTATTTCCCCTTCCAACACCCCGGGATTCTGCTCCCTGAACTTCCTGAGAACCGTTTCGAGGTCCACCCTCGTCCTGACCCCATTGGTGGCCACAAACGGATCACCTGCCTTCATAACCTCCGGTTCACTTTGGAGGACCACGGCACACCGTTGCTCCAGCGCCAGGAGCACCGGCGCGGCCCTCACCGCAAACTCCGACATCCCGTTCTCCATCAGGAACTTCTCCCGCTGCAGGTTCACGGATTCCGCCTGCTCGCGCGTCATCCGCGCCTGTTGCACCGCCTT
>CAZHRU010000168.1:0-3617 GCA_964535015.1 uncultured Verrucomicrobiota bacterium
TTCCGGATGGCATCCCGGTCGGGGAGGTGGCCGCGCAGGAAGGTGAATCCCTGGAGGGAGACAGGGGGATCGGAGGCGATACGGATGGGGAAATCCAGGGAGTAGGCCCAGGCCAGGATATGGCCGGCCAGTTTGCGTTGCGTGACGGCGGTGGTGGTTGGGGAGAGAACCCGGCGGGTGAATTCATCGGGCGGCATCTCGAGGAGATCGGAAGGGAGGTCGAGTTCAACGAGATTAATGGGTGGGACATGGCGCAGGGTCATGTAGGTCCGGGCGAGTTCCATGGAGCGAGGGGACTGGCGATTGGCAAGGACCAGCAATTCGTGGGGGCCCAGGGCATGGGTTTCGCAGGCAAGCAGGAGGGCGACGATTGTGACCATGATTTGCCGCAGCATGTTCCGTAGTATATCTGCTGGTGACGTCAAAGTCCCGAAGATTGTGGCGGATTGACAGGGAACCTAAGTTCCTTTACGTTGTGGGGCAGTCACAAGAATTAAGGAGTGAGGCGTATGGGTGGCGACGGCATGGCGGTGCGAGTGAAGCGGTTGCGGGAGTTTTATCGTCGGCACGGGCGGGCTCCGGGTTACAATGAAATGCTTGAGTTATTCGGGTACCGTTCCAAGAACGCCGTTTTCGGGTTCTTGCGGAAACTGCATGAGGAGGGGTTTATCGTCAAGCGGGGTCGGAAGTTCTCCCTGACGGTCAGGATTACCGGCGGATTGAGGCTTTTGGGGACGGTACAGGCGGGGTTCCCGTCGCCAGCGGAGGAGGAACTGGCAGACGTGATGAGTCTGGATGAGTTTCTCATCAAGAAACCGGAGGCCACCTACATGCTGACGGTATCGGGGGATTCCATGATAGACGCGGGGATTCATCCGGGCGACCTGGTGTTGGTTGAACGGGGGGTGACGCCGAAGAGCCATGACATTGTGATTGCCCAGGTTGATGATGAATGGACGTTGAAGTACTTCATGAAGGACGAGCACGGGGTGCGATTAGAGCCGGCAAACAAGAAGTATGCCGCCATCATTCCCGCGCGGAGTCTGGTCATTGGCGGGGTGATTCGGACGGTGATCCGCAGGTACGAATGATCGGGTGCCGGGGAGGGGGGTGTGGAGGGGGGAAGCGCCGGACTATCGGGGGTCGGGTTCTGGTTCAACCGGGATTTGTTTCGTTCGGCGCATCTATTTTTGCTTGGGAGCTTTTTTGTTTTGCTTTCGCGCGGGGGATTTCTATACTCCCGTTAATTGTGCGCCTCATTGGCGGGGAAGGATAACGAGCGATGCATCCTACATGGCGTTTGAAGGAGTACGTTCTGGTCGTTGTTGCCTTTTTCCTGGCAGGGCTGGACGGTTCGGCGCAGACGCGAGTTCGGCCCGAAGCCGTCGGCGCCGGTCCGCTTCGAATCCGGGAATTGACGGGCAATGGACCTCGCGGGTTGGTCAGAACGCCGGAATACACCACTTCCCTTTCCCGTGGGAAAGTGGCGGCACGGGCATGGGCGGAGGTATTGGTGCAGTTCGATACGGAGCCTGAATGGATTGACGATCTTACTTTCCAGTACTACGTGTTGATCCATGATCGCAAGACGAAGGAGTACATGTTCCTGAAAGGGCTTGTGGTTCATCCGGAGGTGGCCCGGGGGCGTGGTCATTTGAGTGCGATGTATGTGCGTCCGTCGGTTTTGGAGCGGCACGGCGATGTGGTGGCGGTGGGTGTTGAGGCGGTGATCAAGGGGGAGACGGTGGCGGTGGCGAATGAGGGGCGGCTCCCGCAAGGGCAGGGGGGTGTGTTGCCGCCCGACTGGTGGAAGACAACGAAACTCATTCCCAAGGATGGTTATCTGCTCAACCGTGGCCAGACGCCGTTTGCGTTTGTCAATTATGACGACTACGAAATCGCCAAGTAGATCCCATGTTCAGATCTGACCGTATTTTAGCCTTAGATATCGGGTCCAGCAAACTGGTCCTGGCGGAGTTCCGTGGTGTGAAGCCACAGGGGGTGGAACTGCTGAACTATGCGGTGACGCCGTTGGGGTTTGATGTGGACAACACCCCCGATCCATCGGCTTACATTGTGGCGGCGATCCGCGATACGTTGCGTGAGAGCGGGATCAGGCCTGGTCCGGTGGCGGTGTCGATTTCCGGCGGGCAGATGGTGTTTCCGCGTTACGTCAAACTGCCCCCGGTGGCGCCGGACAAGATAGCGCAGATTGTGCGGTATGAGGCCCAGCAAAACGTGCCGTTCCCGATGGAGGAAGTGGTATGGGATTACCAGTTGATCGGGCAGGACAGCGGGGAACTGAGTGTGTTGCTGGTGGCGGTCAAGGGGGATGTGGTCAAGAACCTGACGGATTGCGTTGAGGCGGCGGGGTTGGATCCGGTGCTGGTGGATGTGTCGCCGCTGGCGTTGTACAACACGGTGCGCTATAATTATCCGGATCTGAACGGTTGCACGATGATTCTCGACATGGGGGCGCGGTCCACGAATGTGGTCTTTGTCGAGGGAAGCCGGATCTTCAGTCGCAGCATTCCCGTGGCGGGGCAGGCGATCACCAAGGAAGTGATGAAGGAATTCGCCCTGTCGTTTGAGGAGGCGGAGCAACTGAAGACTGCGCATGCCTTTGTGGGGTTTGGGGGGGCGTACGAGGGGCACGAGGTTGGAGTGGCGGATCGGACGTCGAAGATTGCGCGTAATGTGATGACCCGTCTGCATGCGGAAGTGGTTCGAACCGTGAATTTCTATCGCAGTCAGCAGGGCGGGAGTCCGCCGGCGATGGTGTTGTTGTCCGGCGGGTGTTCGGTGATTCCGCACGTCAATACGTTCCTGAAGGACAAGCTGAAGACCGAGGTGGACTATTTGAATCCCTTCAGGAATGTCAGTGTCAACGCCGCGATTTCCGGGGACAAGATTGGCGGGCATGTCAACGTGTTGGGCGAGGTCGTCGGGTTGGCGTTGCGGCGGGCGCTCTCCTGTCCGGTGGAGATCAATCTGTTGCCGCCGACGTTGGTGGCGAGGCGTGTGTTTCAGCGGCGGATTCCATTTCTGGCGATGGCGGCAGTGGGACTGATTCTGATCATGCTGGTGTTCTGGCTGTTCCTG
Organism: uncultured Verrucomicrobiota bacterium; assembly: GCA_964535015.1. GTDB lineage: Bacteria > Verrucomicrobiota > Kiritimatiellia > CAIKKV01 > CAITUY01 > CAZDUS01. The sequence goes on from CAZHRU010000168.1 coordinate 3,103, forward strand.
CACCGGATGAGGGCGATGGCCGAGGACCGGTTGCGGATGGTGAAGTCCAGGGTGGAGGCGCTTCAGTCCCCGGCGAATGCGTTAAAGGAACTGGCCAAGCAGAAGGACGTGGCGGCCGGCAAGGTGACGTCGTTGATGGATCTGACCCGGGAGCGGACAAAGTGGCTGGAGATGCTGGAAGGGCTGCATTCGCGGATGATTGAGGGTATGTGGGTGACGGGGTTGCGGGTGGCGGGGGAGAGTGAGAAGGGCAAGGAACTTCTGGTGATTGAAGGGATGGGATTCTCGGACAAGGTCAGTCATCAGGCGATCACGGATTTTACGACATCGCTCAAGGGGTTGGGGTATATGTCCGATGAGGTCCGGATCAAGAAGATCCGCCCGGTGGGTGGGGTGGACTACGTGAACGAGTTTACGATTGAGGCGGTGTTGAACCCGAAGCCGGTGCCGGTTTCGACTTTACCGGCGGGGGAACCGAAGTAAGAGGCTCTGAATCAAACCATGCAGTCACGTCG
>CAZHRU010000169.1:0-3596 GCA_964535015.1 uncultured Verrucomicrobiota bacterium
GACCTGAGCAAGGAATACGTCGCCATCAACGCGGAGTACATGACCTGATGGAACATGCCATCGCCAAAGCCGATGTGTTGATTGAGGCCTTGCCCTACATCCAGGACTTCCGTGACGCCGTTGTGGTCGTCAAGTTCGGCGGAAGCGCCATGGAAGACCCCCGCCAAGTGGAGAATATCCTCGCTGACGTCGCCTTTATGGAATGCATCGGCATGCGCCCCGTCATCGTCCACGGCGGCGGCAAAGCCATCTCGCGCGCCATGCAGGAAGCCGGGCTCGTCCCCAAGTTCGTCAAGGGCCTGCGCGTTACCGACGAAGCCGCCATCCGCGTGGTCGAGACCACCATCAAGAACAAGGTCAACGCCGCCCTGCTGGATGCCCTCACCAAGAAGGGTGCCCGCGCCCGCCGTATCGACGGCAACACCATCTTCGATGTCGAAAAACATGTCGAAACCGATCCGGCCTCCGGCGCCACCCTTGACTGGGGCTACGTCGGCGAAATCCGCCACGTCCATGCCATGCCCCTGCTGGAGTGCTTCAAGACCGAAACCATCCCGGTCGTCACCCCCCTCGGGCGCGGCCCCGATGGACTCCTCTATAACCTGAACGCCGACGACGCCGCCGCCGCGGTCGCCCGCGAACTCAAGGCGCGCAAATTGGCCTTCCTCTCCGATGTCCCCGGCTTGCTGCGGGACCGCAATGATGCCTCCACCCTCTTCTCCACCTTGCGCATCCGCGACGTGGAGGAACTGATCCGCACCGGCATCATTGACGGCGGCATGCTGCCGAAAATACGCAGTTGCATGGAAGCCCTGGCGGCCGGTGTCCGCAAGATTCATATCATCGACGGACGCCTTCCCCATTCGTTGTTGTTGGAGATTTTTACAGACAAAGGAGTAGGAACGGAGATCACAGCATGATGACTACAACAGACATAACCGCAAAGTACCAGCAGTATGTAATTCCGACGTATCACACCCCGGGCCTGGTGCTCGTGAAGGGCAAGGGAACCCGCGTCTGGAACAACGAAGGCAAAGTCTATCTGGACTTCGTCGGCGGCATCGCCTGCCAGAATGTCGGACATTGCCACCCGAAGGTGGTTGAGGCGATCCAACAGCAGGCCGCCAAACTGATGCACGTCTCCAACCTCTATCACAACGAACTGCAAGGCGCCCTCGCCGAAAAACTCTCCACCCTTTCCCTGGGCGGCAAGGTGTTCCTCTGCAATTCCGGCGCCGAGGCCAACGAAGCCCTGATCAAACTCGCCCGCCTCTGGGGCTGCGATCTGGGCAAATACGAAATCGTCTCGATGAAGAATTCCTTCCACGGCCGCACCCTGGCCACCCTCGCCGCCACCGGCCAGACCAAGTACCAGGACGGATTCGAACCCATGCCCGACGGCTTCTTCTACGCCGAGTTGAACAACCTCGACTCCCTGAAGAGCGTCGTCAGCGACCGCACCGCCGCCATCCTGGTCGAAGCCGTCCAGGGCGAGGGCGGCGTCGTGCCCGCCACCCCGGAGTTCATGCAGGGACTGCGCGCCCTGTGCGACAGCAAGAATATCCTGCTCTTCTGCGACGAAGTCCAGTGCGGCATGGGCCGGACCGGCAACTGGTTCGGATTCCAGGGAACAGGCGTCACCCCGGACGCCTTCTCACTGGCCAAATCGCTCGGTAGCGGTTACCCGGTGGGCGGCATCGTCACCAGTCCGAAAATCGCCGACATCTTCCAGCCCGGCAAACATGCCAGCACCTTCGGCGGATCCCCGCTGGCTTGCGCCGCCGCCCTCGCCACCTTGGGAGTCATCGAGAGCGAAGGCCTCGTGGAACGCGCCGCCGATATCGGCGCCGACTTCCAGGAAGCCCTCGGCGACTTTGTCGGTGCCTATGAACACGTCAAGGAAGTCCGCGGTCGCGGTCTGATGATCGGATTGGTGCTCGACGTCCCCGCCAAACCCCTGGCCAAGATCCTGAGCGACAACGGTCTGCTCACGATTCCCACCGCGGAAAACGTCATCCGTTTCCTCCCGCCCCTGAATGTCAAAACCAGCGAACTCGACGAGGCATTGGAGATCATTGATGACGCCCTCGCCGAATTCCACGGCGTCGAAAAGACAGTTACTGAGGAGTAACCGGCTCCATGGTCATCAGCGAACTCAAGAAACAGCATGTGGGCATCTGCGTCTCGGGTGGCCTCGATAGTAAAACCATCACCAGGAAACTGGTCGAGATGGGAATCAAGGTCACCTGCTTCTCGGCGGACTTGGGTCAACCCGACGAGAAGGATATCAACGATATCAAGAAGAAGATGGCCCCCTGCGGCGCCGAAACGAATATCGTGGACCTGAAGCCGGAAATGGCCGAAGCCTGCTTCGAGGTCCTCCAGGCCCAGGCCATGTACGACGGCGGTTACTGGAACTCCACCGGAATCGCACGCGCCGTCACGGTCCGCGGCCTGATCCCGCGAATGAAGGCCGCCGGTTGCACCGTCCTGGCCCATGGCGCCACCGGACGCGGCAACGACCAGATGCGCTTCGAACGCTATACCAACGTCCTCGCGCCGGAGATGAAGGTCTACGCCCCGTGGCGCGACCCGTCCCTCCTCACCGAGTTCGCCGGACGCACCCAGATGGCCGATTATCTGGCCCGCTTCGGCATCGAGGCCGTTGTCGGCGGCAAGAAACGCTACTCCACCGACGCCAATCTCGCCGGCCTGTCCCATGAAGCGGAAGACCTGGAAAGCATGGAAACCCCCTGCACCATCGTCATTCCCACCATGGGCGTCTGGCCCGCCCAGGCCCCCGATAAAACCGAGGAGGTCACCTTCCGCTTCGAGAAAGCCCGTTGCGTCTCCATCAACGGAAACAAACGCTCCCCGCTGGAAACCATGCTTGAAGCCAACCGGATCGCCGGACGTAACGGCATCGGCATGAAGAACGCCCTCGAAAACCGGATCATCGGCACCAAGAGCCGCGGCGTCTACGAGGCGCCGGGTATGGAATTGCTGGGCACCGCCCTCCGCCAGGTCTACCAGGCCACCATGGACCGCCGCGCCTCTCTCCTGTTTATGCAGTTGTCCAAACTGGTCGCCGACCAGATCTACGACGGACGCTACTTCGACCCCGTCACCCGCGCCGCCCGCGCCGCCATCGATGTCCTTTCGGCGCCGGCCACCGGCACGGTGACCCTCGGCCTCTACAAGGGCAACCTCCACTTCGTCAGTCTGACCGACTGCCCGGCCTCCATCTACAACGAAGCCGATTCGTCAATGGAAGCCAGCGAAGGACTGAACCCCGTCAGTTCCCAGGGGTACGCCGAAATCCAAAGTGTCGAGGCACGATCCCTCGCCAAGGCAGGCCAAATCAGGGTGTGAAGAGAAGGGTTCAGGGTTCAGGGTTCAGGAACAACATCAAGGAATCCAAGCAGACATCCTGTGTATCCTGTCCATCCATGTTCAACTCCTGCAAACACGGCAAATGCACTTTCGCTCCCCGACTGAACCCTCTCTCCCTCACCCCCTTGAACCCTGAACCCCGAACCCTGAACCCCCCCCCCCCCCCCCCCCCCCCCCCCCCCCCCCCCCCCCCCCCCCCCCCC
>CAZHRU010000170.1:0-3584 GCA_964535015.1 uncultured Verrucomicrobiota bacterium
GGTTGAAGCGGTTTGTGAAGTTGGGCGGGGAGATGATTTCGCTGCCGGCGATTGAAGAGGTGCTGGCGCGGCGTTATGCGAAGGTCTCGGACGAGGGGCCGGTGCTGGCGGTGGAGGCGACACCGGTGGAGTTGAATCCTGAACTGGTGTTGTTCACGGTTCGGAGCCTCGAGCGGGAAGAGGTCAACGGGTGTATTCGGGCGGCGGGACTTTCGGCGTTGCATAACATTCGGTTGGTGCGGCAGGTGGAGCAGATTCCCGTGCTGGGGACGGGGAAGACAGACTACCGGGCGTTGCGGGAACTACTGAAGGCGGAGTAGGTCTTTTTTGGGATTCTTGATCCGGATCAAGGCGTCTTGTGTGATTTCGTGCAGAATCTGACGGCATGTTTGGAAACGGAAACGAGAACCCATCAAGAAATGAGACAGGAAGACTATGAGCAGTATGTTTTGTTATCAGTGTGAACAGGCCGGCAAGGGAACAGGGTGTACCGAATTTGGGGCTTGCGGGAAAGATCCCGATACGGCGGCGTTACAGGACCTGTTGGTTCACGTGGCCATGGGGGTGAGCCAGTATGCCCATCGGGCGCGTGCGTTTGGGGTGGTGGACGCCCAGGCAGACCGTTATGTGGTGGAGGCCTTGTTTACGACGGTGACCAACGTGAACTTTGACCCACACCGGTTGGAAGGGATTCTGCGGCAGGGTGAGGGTATCAAGGCAGTGATGCGCAAACAGTATGAAGCGGCGAGTAAGGGGCGCGGCGTTCCGGTGGACGTGGTGACGGGTCCGGCGCAGTGGACGGCGGCGTCGGGTTTGGAGGGGTTGATCGAGCAGGGCGAGGAGGTTTCGATTGAGAGACGCACGGTTGCACTGGGGGCGGATATTGCGGGGACGCAGGATTTGATTCTGTTGGGGCTCAAGGGGGTGGCGGCGTATGCGGACCATGCCAAGATTCTCGGGCGCGAGGATGAAACCGTTTATGCCTTCATTCATGAGGCGCTGGATTTTCTGACGCAGGCGAATCCCTCGATGGACCAGTTGCTGGGGTATGCGCTCAAGACGGGAGAGGTCAATCTCAAGGTGATGGAACTGCTCGATGCGGCGAACACGGGGACCTATGGGACGCCGGTGCCGACGCCGGTGCGGATTACGCCTGTCAAGGGCAAGGCCATTCTGGTTTCGGGGCATGACCTCAAGGATCTGGAGTTGCTTCTGAAGCAAACCGAGGGGACGGGGATCCAGGTGTACACACATGGGGAGATGCTCCCGGCCCACGGGTATCCCGGACTCAAGAAGTTCAAGCATCTGGTGGGGAATTACGGTGGCGCCTGGCAGGACCAGCGCAAGGAGTTTGAAGCCTTCCCGGGCGCCATTCTGATGACGACGAACTGCATTCAAAAACCCAGGGAGCACTATCAGAACCGCATTTTCACCAGTGGGTTGGTGGCGTGGCCCGGTGTGGTGCATATCGGCGATGGGAATTTCAAGCCGGTGATCGAGGCCGCCTTGGCGGCACCCGGTTTTGCGGTGACGGAACTGGAGAAGACAATTCTGGTGGGGTTTGGGCACGGGACGGTGTTAGGGGTGGCGGACAAGGTGATTGAGGCGGTCAAGACGGGGGCGGTGAAACGTTTCTTCCTGATTGGCGGTTGCGATGGTGCCAAGAGCGGGCGCAACTACTACACCGATTTTGCCCAGGCGGTTCCGTCGGATTGCATAATCCTGACGTTGGCTTGCGGCAAGTTCCGGTTCAACAAGTTGGAGTTCGGCGCGATCGGCGGACTGCCCCGGTTGCTGGATATGGGTCAGTGCAATGACGCCTATTCCGCGATCAAGGTGGCCTCGGCCCTGGCGGGCGCCTTCAAGTGCGGGGTCAATGACCTGCCGCTGTCGCTGGTGTTGTCGTGGTACGAGCAGAAAGCGGTCTGCATCCTGCTGACATTGCTCCATCTTGGAATCCGGAATATCCGGCTGGGACCGAGCCTGCCGGCTTTTGTGACCCCGGCGGTGTTGAACGTGCTGGTGGACAAGTTTGCAATCAAGCCGGTCACGACGGTGGAGTCTGATTTGAAGGCGGCGTTAGCAGGGAACTGAGAGGGGGAAGGGGAAGACCACAGACATCAGACTTCAGACCACAGGCTTCAGACATCGGGCGGGCGGGAGCGATCCTGCCCGTTTCTTTTGGGTAGGACGCTATTTGTCCGCGGGGGTGTGGATTGACACCTTGCTTCCTTCGCCGTGCTTGAAGTTGTCTAATCCGAATTGCAGTATTCCTTGATCCACATCAAGGACGGGCGAGTGGGTCTGAGGTATTGTAGTGGCAATTCAAGGGGAGAAAGCATCATGAAACGTAAGATCATCAACATCGACGAGGCGAAGTGCACCGGGTGTGCGTTGTGTATTCCCAACTGCCCGGAAGGGGCGATCCAGATTATTGACGGCAAGGCGCGACTGGTCAGCGACCTGATGTGTGACGGGTTGGGCGCCTGTCTGGGGCACTGTCCGGAAGGGGCGATCACCATCGAGGAGCGCGAGGCGGAGGCCTATGATGAGGCCAAGGTAATGGCCAACATTGTCAAGGCGGGGCCGAACACGATCCGGGCGCACCTGGAGCATCTGCGGGATCACCAGCAGATGGAGTATTTGGCGGTGGCGGTCCGGTATCTGGAGGCGAACGGGATTGCCAATCCGTTGGTTGAGGCGGGGCGCGGTGCAGGTGTTGCTCATTCCGGTTGTCCAGGCAGTCGGGCGATGTCGCTAAAGAGCAAACCCGAGGGCGAGGCGGCGGCGGTTGGGACGCGGCCGTCGCAATTGACGCACTGGCCGATCCAGTTGCACTTGCTGGGACCGCAGGCGCCGCATTACCAGGGGAGTGATTTGCTGTTGGCGGCGGATTGCACGGCGTTTGCGCTGGGCGATTTCCACAAGGATTATCTGAAGGGCAAGACACTGGCGATTGCCTGTCCCAAACTGGACGTGGAGCAGGACGTCTACGTGGAGAAGATCAAGGCATTGATTGATGTGGCGCGGATCAACACGTTGACGGTGATGATCATGCAGGTGCCGTGTTGCGGGGGGTTGTTGAGGCTGGCGCAGAAGGCGGCGGCGCAGGCGACGCGGAAGGTGCCGATCAAGTGCGTGGTGGTGGGATTGAACGGGGAAATTCTTAAGGAGGATTGGGTATAGGAGAGGGAGGAATCCAGAATCCAGAAGTCAGAATCCAGAATGGGGAGAACTGAGTCATAGACTACAGGATACGGACGACAACCAAGAATGGAGATGAACATGAGCAATCTTGATGAATACAAAGGGACGGTGATTGAGTTGGCGGGCGGGGTGGACGTGGCGACGGGATCGGTTGTCAGCAAGACGATTCTCGACAAGAAGACCGGGACGTTGACGCTGTTTGCGTTCGACAAGGGGCAGGGGTTGAGCGAGCACACGTCGCCCTACGATGCCACGGTGCAGATTGTGGAGGGGGAGGCGGAGTTGGTGGTGGGTGGGAAGCCCAACCGGGTCAAGGCGGGGCAGTTGTTCATCATGCCGGCCAATGTGGCGCATTCGGTGCGGGCGGTGGAACGGTT
>CAZHRU010000171.1:0-2014 GCA_964535015.1 uncultured Verrucomicrobiota bacterium
GCACTCCGCTTGCCCGCCCGCCCCGCCACGTCAATCCCCTCCGGCAAAAACTCAGGCAGTATCTCGGCCTTGCTGGGGGCAATCACCAGCAGGAAGGCCACCCCGCGCGCCGCCAACCGGTCCTGCAACTCACGTACCCCGCCACACACGTCCCGTAAGTCCTGTTCCTTGCGCTTCCGCGGCGAGTGAAACGCATCCACGTACACTTTCTCAAACAGCACCCCGTCACGCCCCTGCACCACTTTGGTCCCACTCCCCGCAAACCGCCCAAATACCGAATACTGGACCTGGTTGAAGGTCCTCACCATCCACCCCCGTAACCCCACCTCGGCATTGAACCAGGGATCAAACCGTTCCTGAAGCGACCCGTCCCACCAGGATCCCGGACGGAATTCCGGCGCCGCCGGCGCCTTCTCGACCCCCGCCAACGGCGCCTCAGGCAACCACCGGAACGCCGTCTGCGTCAGCGGCAAGCCCAACAGCAGCAGAAACAGGCCAATCACTATGTAGAGCCAGGTCTTCACGGGGAGGGTTCAGGGTTCAGGGTTCGGGGTTCAGGAAAGCCTGCAGGACAGGCATCGTACATCCCTCTTGCCTCCTCCACCGTTGCTTGGGGCCATCGGCGGTCAGACTCCGGCAATTGCCTTTCGAGGGTACGTTCCATGCCATTAAGCATTCGAACACACTCTTGATATCGGGCTCGATATTCCTCGTATTTCATCTGGGTCTCATATTTTTTCAAGTGAGCCATGTAAAGGTGGTGCACCGTCTCTGCCGCTTCTCCACGACTACGGTTAATACCCTCAATCTTGTTTCGAATATGTCGATCATCATACTTCTCTGCGATCTGGGCAGGTGAACTGTTCGAAGACCGCCTGATCTGGGACCCTAACTCGTATTTCTCCTCGGCTGGCCACCGGTGCGAAAGTTCGCATATCTCAATGTGCAAGCGACAGAGTTTCTGATAGACAACCAAATCCTCCAACTTCCGATAGGTCTCCATAGTCTCCTCCTTTTCCTGAACCCCGAACCCTGAACCCTCCCCCCCCATCCCCCCGCCCCCCTAGAATCTGAAATAGATAAACGGATTGAAGTGACTCGTCGCCAACGCCACTGTTGACAACACCAGCAGCACCAGCGCCGCCACCCCCTGCACCACCGTCCGCCACGGCCTATCCAACGCCACCATCGGCTCATCACACCATGACAACAGATCCCCCTTGATCGCCGGACCAAAGCAAATCCCCGCCGCCAGCACCAACATCACCGCATGCCGCGCCTCAAAACACCCCGCCAAGCCCCCCCCCACCGTGCCCCCCCCCACCGCCATGTTCCCCAGGAACTGCATCGCATACCCCAGATCCGGCGCACGGAAAAACACCCACCCGATCAACACCAGCACAAACGTTCCCGGCACCGCCACCCACCGCGGCATCCGCCCCAACCGGGTTCCCGAAAACAACTTGTCCAAACACAGAAACACTCCATGATACGCGCCCCACACCACAAAGTTCCACGCCGCCCCGTGCCAGAAACCTGAAATCAAAAACACCAACCACAGGTTCCAATACGTCCGGATCCGCCCCTTCCGGTTCCCGCCCAGCGGCACATACACATATTCCCGCATAAAGTTGGACAGCGATATATGCCACCGGCGCCAGAATTCCGTAAAACTGGCGGAAACATAGGGCCGATTGAAGTTCTCCAAAAACTCAAACCCCAGCATCCGCCCCAACCCGATCGCCATGTCCGAATAACCCGAGAAATCAAAGTACAACTGGAATGCATACGCCAGGATCCCAACCCATGCCGCACCCGCCCCTAACGTCGCCGCCGGTTGCGCAAATACCCCGTCCGCCGTTTCCGCCAGTACATTGGCCACCAGCACCTTCTTGGCCAACCCCACACAGAACCGGATGATCCCCGCATAGAACCGCTCAACCTTGTAATCGCGCTCCCGCAACTGCAGCGCCACGTCGTGATACCGCACAATCGGCCCGGCAATCAGTTGGGG
>CAZHRU010000171.1:2114-3539 GCA_964535015.1 uncultured Verrucomicrobiota bacterium
CCGGACAATCCAGTTCGCTGTACGTCATGACGGCATCCGGCGCCATGCCCGGCATGCACACCGACACCGGCACCGGCGTCCGCGTATGCTTCCCCGTCCTCAACGGCACCGGATGATCCGGTAGAATCGCGTAGGCCGCCCCGGCCCCCACCGCCTCCATCACAGGCACAATGATGCGCGCATCAAAATCCTCAATGGCCTTGATCTTGCGTTTGAGGTTCTGCTCGTGGGAAACTTCGTCTATGGCCTCCACATGCACATACACAAAATCATGTTGGTTCAACGCCTCGACCGCCGCCCGCGCCTTGCCTTCGTAATTTGTATCGATATACCCCGTCGCTCCCGGCACGACAATCGCCTCCATGCCCAGACAACACCCCAACCCCCTGATAACATCCACCGCCGAGATCACCGCCCCCGAGACCCCGTACTTATCCCGAATCTTCTTCAGCGCTCCCGCCCGTCCGCCGCTCCACGGCCAGATCCCGTTGGCCATCGGCCTGCCCTCAGTTCGCAATCTGCGATTGACCGGATGCGCCTCCAGCACCGCTGGCGCCTCGGCGATCAACCGCCTCAGGCACTCCGCCGTCGCCGCGCCTTCATCCGTCATTGAAGCCGGCAAATGATCGGCAACCCGTTGCCCGTGATTATCATCCGGCTTCTCCGTGCGCACCTGTGGCGAGTAGGATCCCCCGGATAGCACCAGAATGTTCCGGTAACTGAGCCCCGCGTGGAACCGCAGGGTTGCCCCGGCAAACCGCTCGTTCAACGCCCCGATCAGGGCGACCGCGTCGGCCTGGGCAATATGCCCGCCGGAGAAATCACGCAAGACCCCATCCTCAACCGTGGTGAGATTAACCCGGAACGCCGTATCCTCCGCACCCAGAACCACGCCACGTCCCGCCGCCTCCAGCGGACCGCGCCCGCAGTACTCCTCCGCCAGATCACAACCCAAAACGGACATGTTGGCGACTTCACTGCTCGTCGGGTACCCCGCCGGCAACGTCAGCAACGAACCGGACCGCCCTTCCCGGGCAATCCGGTCCATGCCGGGCGTCTTTGCCACTTGCAGTGGCGTCTTCCCGCCCAGTTCCGGCATGGGCTCATCGGCCATGCCGTCACCAAGAAATACAACCGTCTTACGCCCGCTGTTCACAGCACGATATCCACTGTTCCGAATTCTGGATTCTGGATCCTGCAGTCTGGATTCAACCCATCACTTCCTCTTTATCGACTTAATCAATACCGTCTGCACAGGCACATCACCCATCGGCCCGCGATGCCCCGTCTTCACCGCCGCAATCTTGTCCACCACATCCATGCCCGCAATCACCTTGGCAAACACCGCGTACCCGTAATCCCGCGTCCCATGGTTGAGAAAATCATTGTTCGCCACGTTCATGAAAAACTGGGTCGTGGCGCTAT
>CAZHRU010000172.1:0-3536 GCA_964535015.1 uncultured Verrucomicrobiota bacterium
CCGGCGAATGCATGATTACTCAGCCGCCGGGGACGTCGGCTGCCACCTAAGTCACTCAACATTCCCTGTCATCCTCCGCTCAGGTGGCATTCGCCGTCTCCGCCTTCGGTTCTACGGCGGACATGCCGGCGAATGCATGATTACTCCGCCGCCGGGACGTCGACTGCCACCTCGAATCCAAACCAGTACCCCTGAACCTCACGGCGTCATATCGGTGGCCATAAGCCCGGTACTGGCACTCACCGCGCCTTTCATCGGCTTCTTCGCATCCTTACTTCGCTCAAAAAACTTGTCGCCAGTCACAATGCGGGGCGTCAAAAGCACAATGATCTCACTATTCTGCGTGCTGGTCTCATCCGCCCGGAAGAATACCCCCAGCAACGGAATGCTTCCAAAGAACGGCACTTGTGTGCGCTTCTTGGTCTCGGTTTCCTCAATCATACCGGCAATGATGATCGTCACGCCATCCTTGACGCTGATACTCGTCTCCGCAAACGATTTCTTCACCACAGGAACACCGGAATTCCCTTCCGCTGTTGACGGATTCGCATCGTACCAATTCAAGACCGAACTGACCTCGGGCCGGATGTCGCAGGTGATGTACCCCAGTTCATTGATTCGCGGCGTCACCCCCAACGTCACTCCCACGTCCACAAATTTATAGGTCTTCCCAACGATATTCGAACTCCCGCTTTCATACTGCAATTCAGAATAAGGCTGGGTCGTGATCGCCTTGATCGTCGCTTCCTTGCCATCGACTGTCGCAATGTGGGGGTTTTGCAGCAACCGTGTCTTGCCGACAACCGACAAGGCCTGAACCACCGCATTCAAATCGGCGCCCGCCGCGATGGTATGATAGGTGACACTCCCCCCCAATCCCTGGGCGGCCGCCGTCGCGGGGTCCAACCCCCCCAACAAACCCGACGTCTTGGAAACAGGCCTCAACGCGAAACGCGGGTCCAATCCCTGAAACAGGTAATCCCAATTCACACCCAACCGGTAGGAGTCCGTCAACTGCACCTGGACAATCTTGGCTTCAATAAACACCTGCTTCTGCGCCCGGTCGAAAATAGCCACCAGATCGCCGATCTTCCTCAGGGCATGCGGCAGATCCGTCACAATCAGCGTCTTCGTGCGTTTGTCGGCCCGCAGGTCACCCACATCCTTCGTAAGCATCGGCGTGACCTTCGGCTCGATCTCCTCCACGGACGCATACTGCAACACAAAATTCGTCGTCACCGTCGGCATCACCCGCTGTACCGTGGGAATCTCCGTCTTCCGGATCACCTCTTCCATTTCCTTGATCTTCTCGGGCGTGTCAATCAGGACCAGTGTTCCCGTGTCGTTGTCGAAGACAATCTTGCCCAGCGAACTCTTGATGTTCTCCAGCAACTGCGCCATGTTGCCCGGCTTGGCATACTTGAGTTCAATGATCTTGGCCTGCTTGCGCTCATAAAACCCCTCGCCATGAAGATCGCGGTACTCCTTGTCGGTCATCACCTTGACAATGTTGCCCTTGAGTTCATACGCCAGCCCGTTGGCCGCCAGCACAATCTCCAACGCATCGCCCAGCGTCACATCCTTGAGCATGAGTTTGCTGGTGCCCGCCACGTCCCGCCCAATGATAATGTTCAACTCGCCCTTGACGGCCAGGAACTTGATCAGATCCACCACATCCATGGCATCCGGCATATCCAGCGAGATCTTCTTGTCGAGACCGGGCAGACCATACTCGGTCAGGAGTCTCGGCTTGCGGTCGGTCGCGTTGGTGGCCGGAGACTGGGCCAAACACATCCCCGACGCCGCCAATACCATGACGATGATCAGCCCCTTCCGCCAGAGACTGCCTCCTACTCGATGCATCATGTTTCTCATTTCAGTTCAATCTCCTGTTTCCCCTGTTTCAGGACGGCACGATCGGAAAGAACCCGCTCCAATGTATACCCGGTATCCCCAACCAACTGCCCCTTCTTGACAAAGTAAGTTCTGGACTCCGCCTTGTTCCTGATAATGGCCATGGATTCCTGATCCACCGCACTGTCAATTGATACGCCCAGCAACTTCAAATCAGCCACCTTGCCCGTCAACGCGGCCACCGTTGAGGTCGCCGTCTTGGCCTCCACGGAAAGAAACACATTCCGCTGCGACACCTTGTCCAGGAACACATCCACCGACGGCAACTCTTCCTTGACAAGCGCTACCACCGCCACATGATGGGTACCGGCACCGGCCTTCAACCGATCACCCTCCGCCGCCACATCCGCCCGAATTGACGCAACACTATAGACAACCACGCCCAGCAGGACAAGCACAACCCCCGCCAGAACCCGGTTGAACAACACCAGTCCGTTCAAACTCCCCGGCCGCTGAACCGACTTCCGATATCCAGGACCTTCCTCCGCTTTACGAGCAGAAACTTCCCCAACGCTCTTACCCCTATCCCCGGCACCTTCCGTAGCTACAGCAACCAAACCCACCGACGGTGAGCCCGCCTGCGGTGAGCCCGTCGAAACCGCCTGCGGTGAGCCCGCCTGCGGTGAGTCTGTCGAAACCGTCGAAACCGCCTGCGGTGAGCCCGCCTGCGGTGAGCCTGCCTGCGGTGAGCCCGTCGAAACCGTCGAAACCGCCTGCGGTGAGCCCGCCTGCGGTGAGCCCGTCGAAACCGTCGAACCCGCCTGCGGTGAGCCCGTCGAACCCGCCAACTTCAACTTCTTCTCCACCTTCTCGGGCGGAACTTCCGCCACACTGGCATGAGACGTACCTCCCTCTCCCTTCCGTGGAGAGGGTTCATTCACCTGAACCGATCCAACCGCAACCGCCTGCGGTGAGCCCGCCTGCGGTGAGCCTGTCGAAACCGTCGAACCCGCCTGCGGTGAGCCTGCCTGCGGTGAGCCTGTCGAAACCGTCGAACCCGCCTGCGGTGAGCCTGTCGAACCCGCCTGCGGTGAGCCCGCCTCCCCAGCCGGCTTCTTATCCTGCTGGATCAACGCCAGAAGTTTCTCCTCCGGCGTCATAGTCTTACTCCCTTTGTCATATGCACATCAACAACCAGCACAATACATCCTCCCAACCTGCGCCCTTCCCCTCTCAATACACATTCGGCACCAAATCCGCCGGCACTGCCCGCTGCGGCCTCAATTCGTTCGTGATCGCCTCGCGCACCAAAGCCTCGTCCACAATCGCGCGATCCCTCATCACCAGCATTTCCAATAAGTTGTGACACATCATCGACATCTGCCGTGGATACCCCTTGGTGTGCTGATGAATCAGCCGCACCGCTTCCTCGGCAAACAACCCCGACCCCTCATATCCCGCCTGCTGCAACCGGAACCGGATCAAATCCTTCGCCTCTGCCAAATCAAGCGGATTGATGACGCACTTCAATGCGATTCGATCCCAGAAATTCGGCATCCTGCTCAGAACCGGCACCAATTCCATCTGACCCACCAAGACCAACTGGAGGATCTTGTACTCATTGGTCTCATAGTTGAGAAGAATCCGCAAAATCTCAAGCACATAATCCGGCAGGAGTTGGG
>CAZHRU010000173.1:0-3502 GCA_964535015.1 uncultured Verrucomicrobiota bacterium
TCGACGAAATCGCGAAACATTCGGACGCCGTCTGCGTCTCGCAGACGCCAACCGAGGCGCTGGTCCGGGAATGGGAAGAGAACGACATGCTTGATGATGTGGCGGTGATCGCCGGACAGGAGTTGGGGACCAAGGCGGAACACCTCCGCATGGCGACCCAGGGGCGGTATGCACCGGGCCGGGTGCTGATGATCGGGGATGCGCCGGGCGATCTCAAGGCGGCGCGGGACGTCGGGGCGCATTTTTTCCCGATCCATTCGGGGCAAGAGGATGCCTCGTGGGAATTGTTTTACAGGGAGGCCTACCGGTGCTTCCTGAACGGAACGTATGGCGGAAGTTATGAGGATGATCTGGTGGCCCGGTTCAACGCATTGTTGCCGGAAAGGCCGCCGTGGTGTGGGAAGTGAGTAGTGAATGGTGAGTTGTGAGTAGTGAATTGTGAATGGAATGACCAACTAGGAATAACCAATTCCTGAGGGAGAATAGCAGTGAAGATACCGACGCGAGTGCAGATGGCGAAGATGGTGGGCGGAGTGATCGAGAAGACGCCGCTGGTGGATATTCATACGCACCTTTACGATCCCGGACTGGGCGACGTCCTGTTGTGGGGGATTGACGAGTTGCTGACCTATCATTACCTGGTGGCGGAACTATTCCGGGCGCGGCCGGAGATGGACTACGATACGTTCTGGAATCTTCCCAAGGTGAAGCAGGCGGATCTGATCTGGCAGGAACTGTTTGTTCTACGTTCGCCGGTGTCGGAAGCCTGTCGCGGGGTGTTGACGGTACTGCACAGCCTCGGATTGAAGACCAAGGTCAGGGATTTGGTCGCCATCCGGAAGTTCTATGCCAAGTGGGATGTGCGGGACTATGTGGACCAGGTGCTGGAGTTGGCGAACATCAAGCACCTGTACATGACCAACGACCCGATGGATCCGCTGGAGTTGGCGGGGTGGAAGCGGACGTTTGAGCGCGATCCGCGGTTCCGGGGCGTACTCCGGCTGGACAGCGCGATGATGAGTTGGCCGCAGGGGGCGGTGAAGTTGCGCGAGATGGGGTATGCCTGTGATGACGCCCTGACGGGGAAGACGATTGCCCAGATGCGCCGGTACTTGAATGACTGGTGTGACAAGTTTGATGCCCGCTACATGGCCATCAGTCTGCCGCCGACGTTCCGGTATCCCGATGTGCATTCGCCGGTGACCACGCTTTTGACCAAGGCGGCGGTTCCCGTGGCGCGGGAGCGGGGGATTCCGCTGGCGCTGATGATCGGGGTCAAGAAGTTGATCAATCCGGCGTTGAGGTTGGCGGGTGACGGGGTGGGGATGTCGGACATCAATACGGTGGAGGCGTTGGCGCGCGACTTTGGCGACGTGCGTTTCCTGATCACGATGCTGGCCCGTGAGAACATGCATGAACTGTGCATTGCCAGCCGCAAGTTCAAGAACGTGACGCCCTTCGGCTGCTGGTGGTTCCTGAATAATCCGAGTCTGATTGATGAGATTACGCGGATGCGGCTGGAGACGCTGGGGCTTTCGTTTGTACCGCAGCATTCCGACTGCCGGGTGTTGGACCAGATGATCTACAAATGGACCCATTCGCGCGGGATCATCGCGAATGTGCTGACCGACAAGTACATGGATATTGCGGCGGCGGGTTGGGTGCCGACCAAGGCGGATATGGAGCGGGACATCAAGCAGATGTTTGATGTGAATTTGTGAGGAAGAGGCGCGCAGGGGTCAGGGTTCGGGGTTCAGGATGGGGAAAAGCAATTAGCACCACGAGTGGCCAATGAACAAGGGATACATCCAGGTTTATACCGGTGATGGCAAGTGCAAGACCACGGGGGCGTTGGGGTTGGTGGTGCGCGCGGTGGGAGCCGGTCTCCGGGTGTACTTTGGGCAGTTCATCAAGGGGCGCGACTATAGCGAAATCAAGGTCCTGCGAGAACGGTTCAAGGACGTTACGGTGGAGCAGTATGGAGCCGGCCGGTTTGTGCGGGGCAAGCCGGTGGATGAGGCCGTGGCCATGGCGCGGCGCGGTTTGGTGATGTTGCATGAGGCGATGCGGAGCGGGCAGTATGATGTGGTGATTGCCGACGAGGCCTGCACGGCGGTGGGGGCCGGGTTGTTCGCCGAAGAGGAGTTGCTGGCGCTGATGGCGGACAAGCCGGAGACGGTGGAACTGGTGTTAACGGGGCGCGGCGCCGGAGACCGGGTGCGCGCCCGGGCCGACTTGGTGACCGAGATGCGGTGCGAGAAGCACTATTACGAGGCGGGCGTAAAAGGGCGGCGGGGGATTGAGTCGTAGGGATGGGGAGAGGGTTCAGGGGTCAGGGTTCGGGGTTCAGGAATGACAAAACGCCACGCAAAACCTGCGGAGTGCATTGCGGACATCACACCACTGCAAGACGGGAACCCTTGGTTCCTGTGCTGAACCCTGACCCCTGAACCCTCTTACTTAAGTGGCGGGGGTTTGGGCAAACCCTTCAGGCAGGCCTGGGCCTTGGCAATTTCATCGTCGGGCAACACGTAATCCGTCAACTTGCCCTCGAGAAATGCCAGATAGCCGCTCAGATCCATGATGCCGTGGCCGGACCAGTTCAGGGCGATAACCCGTTCCTTGCCTTCCTCTTTGGCCCGGTTCGCCTCGCGGATGGCCATGGCGATGGCGTGCGAGGTTTCGGGGGCGGGGATGAACCCTTCCGCCTTGGCGAACAGCATGGCGGCGCGGTAGCACTCCAACTGGGGAATGGCGACGGCCTCCATCAGGTTTTCCCGGAGCGCATGGCTCACGAGCGGCGCCATGCCGTGGTAGCGCAGGCCGCCGGCGTGGATGGGGGCGGGGACGAAGGTATGGCCGAGGCTATGCATGGGCAACAGCGGGGTCATCATGGCGACATCGCCCGAATCATACGAGAACTGACCCTTGGTCATCTTGGGGCAGGCGGCGGGTTCGACGGCGATGACGCGCGGGTTGCGCGTTCCGGCGATCTTATCGGCGAGGAACGGGAAACTCATGCCCGCGAAGTTCGATCCGCCGCCGGCGCAACCGATGATGACATCGGGGTAGAGGTTGATCTTGGCGAACTGTTTTTTGGCTTCGAGACCGATGATGGTCTGGTGCAGTAGCACATGGTTCAGGACGCTGCCGAGGGCATAGCGGGTATTCTTGGAGGTGACGCAATCCTCGATGGCCTCGCTGATGGCGATGGCGAGACTGCCGGGGCAGTCCGGGTCCTGGGCCAGGATGGTGCGTCCCGCGTTGGTGGTATTGCTGGGGCTGGCGATACATTCGGCACCCCAGGTCTGCATCATGATTTTGCGCAGTGGTTTCTGGGTGAAACTGATCTTCACCATGTAGACCTTGCATTCCAAGCCGAACATCTGGCAGGCCATGGCGAGGGAACTGCCCCATTGTCCGGCACCGGTTTCGGTGGTCAGCCGTTTGATGCCGAACTGCTTGTTGTAATAGGCCTGCGGGACGGCGGTGTTGGGTTTGT
>CAZHRU010000174.1:0-3348 GCA_964535015.1 uncultured Verrucomicrobiota bacterium
CGGACCGGCGGAAGATCATCGTTTCCACGAATGTGGCCGAGACGTCGTTGACGATCGAGGGGATCCGGTTAGTGGTGGATGGCGGGTTGGCGCGGGTGGCGCGGTTTGATCCCTATCGCGGGATTGACACCTTGTGGATTGAGAAGATCAGTCAAGCGTCGGCCGATCAGCGGGCGGGACGGGCGGGACGGACGGCGCCCGGGGTCTGCTTACGGTTGTGGACGGAGCGGGACCACATGGAGCGGTCGTTGCGGGAATTGCCGGAGATCAAGCGGGTTGACCTTGCGGAAACGGTTTTGATGCTCAAGGCGGGCGGGGTGGTGGATATCCGGGCGTTTCCGTGGTTTGAGCCGCCGGACGAACGGTTGTTGAGTCGTGCTGAAGTGTTGCTTGGGGATTTGGGGGCGGTGGACGCGGCGGGGGCGATTACGGGGATGGGGCGGCGGATGCTGGCGTTTCCGCTCCATCCGCGGTATGCCCGGATGTTGTTGGCGGCCGAGGCGACCGGGTGTGTGAGGAGTGCCGCCCTGATTGCGGCGTTGACGCAGGAGCGGGGGGTGTTGGTGCGCCGGGCGGATGAGCGGGCGCTGGAATTGCGTGACCGACGGTTGGGCGATGAGGAGGTGTCGGATTTCTTCCTGTTGATGCGGGCGTGGGCGGAGAGTCAGGCGCATGGATACGACCTTGAATACTGCCGTCAGTTGGGGATTCATGCGGGGGCGGCGCGGCAGGCGGGGCGGTTGTATGAGATGTTTTGCCGGATCGCGACGGCGGAGGGGTTGCCGCTGGAAAAGGAGATCGTGGTGAACGACGGGGTGCGACGGTGCATCCTGGCGGGTTTTGCCGATCAGGTGGCGAAGCGGCTGGACGGCGGCACCTTGCGGTGCGATCTGGTCCACGGGCGGCGCGGGGTGATTGAGCGGGCGAGTGTTGTGCGGAAGAGCGGGTTGGTGGTGGCGACCGAGGTGCGTGAGGTGGAAAGCGGGGGCGGGCGCGAGATGGAGGTGTTACTGGCCTGTGTGACGGCCATCGAGGCGGCCTGGTTGGAGGAACTATTTCCGGGGGCGGTGAGGGAGGAGACGCAGGTGCGATTGGACGAGGCGACGCGCAGGGTCGTGGCGCGGCGGGGTCGTTACTACCACGACTTGTGTCTGGAGATGCGGTCGGGAGGTGAGCCCTCGAAGGCGGAGGCGGCACGGTTGTTGGCGGACGAGGTCGAGGCTGGGCGGTGTACGTTGAAGCATTGGAATGAGGATGTGGAACAGTGGATCACGCGGGTCAACTGTCTGGCGGGGTGGTGTCCGGAACTCGGGATAGCGATGATCACGGCGGAGGATCGCCGGTTATTGCTGGAAGAGATTTGCACGGGGGCGTTCAGCATCAAGGAAGCCAAGGAGTGCCAGGTGTGGCCGGTGGTCAGGGGCTGGTTGGATGGACGGGCACAGGCGTTGCTGGAGAAGCATGTGCCGGATCGGGTGGTGTTGCCCAACGGGCGGAAGGCCAAGTTGGCGTATTCGGAGAAGGGGGCCCCGGTGATGGCGGCGCGGATTCAGGATTTATACGGGGTTGAGGATAGTCTGCGGGTGGCGATGGGGCGGCAGACGGTGGTGATCCAGGTGTTGGCGCCGAATTTCCGTCCGGTGCAGGTGACGTCCGATTTGACAACGTTCTGGAAAGAGGGATATCCCAAGGCGAAGAAGGAGTTACAGCGGCGGTATCCGCGGCACGAGTGGAGATAAGCGAGGAGCCGTGATGGTTGAATGCCGGGGAAGAGAACCGTAGGCTGGACATCGAGGTAAGGAGGCAGGTTATGGCTAACAGGGAACGTTTAAAGTGGGGGATCGTCGGGTTGGGGAGTATTGCGGCCAAGTTCGCGGAGGGGTTGAAGGGGTCGGCAACCGGGACGCTGGTTGCCGTGGGCAGTCGGACGCAGGCAAAGGCCGAGGCGTTTGGACGGGAACAGGGTGCGGCGCGCTGGTATGGCTCGTATGAGGGGGTTATTGGCGATCCGGATGTAGAGGCGGTTTATATTGCCACACCGCACCCGGGGCATGCGGAGTGGGTCATCAAGGCGGCAGAGGCGGGGAAACATATCCTGTGCGAAAAACCCTTTACGATGAACCTGCGGGAGGCGGAGTCAGCGCTGGATGCGGCGGCACGGAACCGGGTGTTCGTCATGGAAGCCTTCATGTACCGGTGCCATCCGCAAACCGCGCGCCTTGTCGAACTGGTGCGCGGCGGGGCGATTGGCGAGGTGCGGATGATTCAGGCGACGTTCAGTTTTAAGGCGGCCTGGAATCCGGAAGGGCGCCTATTGAAGAATGAGTTGGGGGGTGGCGGGATCCTTGATGTGGGGGGCTACTGCGTTTCCATGGCGCGTCTGATTGCCGGCGTGGCGATGGGCGGGGCGTTTGCCGAACCGGTATCCCAGCAGGGGAGTGGCAAGGTTGGGGCCACCGGGGTGGATGACTATGCGGCGGCCGTCCTGAAGTTTCCGGGTGAGATTCTGGCGCAAGTGTCCTGCGGGGTGCAACTGCAGCAGGAGAGCGTGGTTCGCGTGTACGGGGCAGAAGGGCAGATTACCGTGCCGTCCCCGTGGATGTGTAGTGTGAACGGCGGGCCAGGCCAGCTGGTGGTGACGCGACAAGGCAATCCGGACGGGGAGGTATTCGAGATCCCGGCGGAACGCGGATTGTATGCCTTGGAGGCGGATGTGGTGGCGCGGCATTTGGGTGAGCGGCAAGCTCCTGAGATGGCGTGGGATGATACCCGCGGCAATATGCGGACGCTGGATTGGTGGCGGAAGGCCGTGGGAGTGACCTACGCGGCTGACCGGCAAGGGCCGGGCGGCTGGTGAAGACAAATTGACCTTGGGGTGTTCCTTGGTTATCGTAAGCGTCTTTTGACAGGGAGAAGAGTTGTGAAAATGAAGCTACTGTGCGTGTTGATGATGGCAGGAGTGTTGGCGGGTCGGACAACCATGGCGGAGGAAAATACGATGAAGACGAATGCGGCGACGGTGGTGGTGATGGAAACCTCGATGGGGAACGTGGAGATCGAACTGTTTGCCGACAAGGCGCCGGTAACGGTCAGCAACTTCCTCGCGTATGTGGATGCGGGATTTTACAACGGCACGGTGTTCCACCGGGTGATTCCCAACTTCATGATCCAGGGGGGCGGGTTTGACGAGGCGCTGAACCAGAAGCCGACCAAAGCACCGATCAAGAATGAGGCGGCCAACGGGCTCAAGAATGATCGCGGGACGCTTTCCATGGCGCGCACCTCGGTGGTGGATAGCGCCACGACCCAGTTTTTCATGAACGTGGCGAACAATGATTTTCTCAACCA
>CAZHRU010000175.1:0-3255 GCA_964535015.1 uncultured Verrucomicrobiota bacterium
CGCCGGAAGGCGTATGCTTCCAAACATCTATGGTTCAACGACTTATTCAGAAGATCCGGCATCACATCAAACGATTAAGCGGAAAGACGACCTCCGCCAGTCCCATCAAGCCTTCTCAGGCCCATAAGGTCGGCACCGTCAAAGCCGCTCCTGCAGTATCTGAGAAACAGGCGCCGCGCCAGGTGCCGCGGCCCAAAGCCCCCCCTGTCGAGCGACGTCCCGCACCCGTACACGCATCTGAACATGCGCCGCGGCGACCGGTGGTCACTCCGCGTCCTGTGGAAAAACAGAAATCCTGGTCACCCGCCGACTATGTGGTTCCCCCGGAGGAGGGCAAGACCCGGTTCAGCGATCTCGGTATGCCGGACCCCATTCTGCATGCGGTGGCTGATCTTGGCTTCAAGTACTGCATGCCGGTTCAGGCCATGGCAATTCCGCCTTCGCTGGCCGGGCGGGATGTGGCGGCCAAGGCGCAAACGGGCACAGGCAAGACGGCGGCCTTCCTGGTGGCGATTTTTACTCATTTTCTTCGCAATCCGAGGAAAGTGCCCGGTAAACTTGGGGCCCCCCGCGCCCTGATCCTGGCACCCACCCGCGAACTTGTTATTCAGATTGAGAGCGATGCCCAGGATATCGGGAAGTACTGCGGGTTCACGGTGTTCGGGGTGTATGGCGGCATGGACTACGACAAGCAGCAAAGGCAACTCCAGACCTCCAGTCCGGATGTGCTGGTGGCAACGCCCGGACGCCTGCTCGATTTCCGCCGCGGCGGATTGTTGGACCTGCGCCATGTGCAGGTGCTGGTGATTGATGAGGCGGACCGCATGCTGGACATGGGCTTCATTCCCGACGTGCGTACCATCGTCTACTCCACGCCCCGCAAGGAGGAACGGCAGACCCTGCTCTTCAGTGCCACCCTGTCAGAGGACATTCTCCGTCTGGCCTCGCGTTGGATGAATGAACCGGTCATGGTCGAGATTGAGCCGGAGAAGATGACGGTCGACGCGATCAAGCAGATTGTGTACACGGTGCCGTCGGACAAGCGGTTTGCTCTGTTTTACAACCTGCTGAAGCGGGATAATCCCGAGCGGGTTCTGATGTTCTGCAACCGTCGCGACGAAACCGAACGGGTGATGTACAAGATGGCTCGGTACGGCATCAATGCCGCGATGTTGTCCGGCGCGGTGCCGCAGAAGAAGCGGCTGCAGGTGCTGGAGGCGTTCCGTGCCGGGACGATCCGGGTCCTGGTGGCCACGGATGTCGCGGGGCGCGGGTTGCACGTGGACGCCATCAGTCATGTGATCAATTACGATATTCCGTTTGATGCCGAGGATTACGTCCACCGCATCGGGCGCACCGGGCGCGCCGGGGCGGACGGCATTGCCTACACATTTGCCTGTGAGAATGAGGCGTTCTCCATGCCGGAGATTGAGAAATACATCGGGCGGTCCTTGGAATATGAGAATCCCGAGCCGGCATTGCTGGCGCTTCCCCCACCGACGCATGCGGCGTCCCGGTCGGATTACCAACCCGAGGAGCGGCGTCCCTACTCACAGGGGTCCCGCGGACGGCCGCCTTCACGCGGGCGCTTTGGCGGATCGCGCGCCCGCCGGTAACGCAGGGGCAAAGGCTGTTAGCCTCCCCAATCTTCGCCTAAGGGTGTGCCAATGTTAAGGTAATACCCTTTGAATCCCTCGTGCCGCGGCGTCGGAGGAGCTCCGCCTTCCACCGGGGATCATCCACGGTTTCGCGGTGCCGCATTCTGGAGGGCGGAGCTCCTGCGACGCCGTGAACAGTGGGGTGAACAGTGGGCGCGTACGTCATCCATATGTCGATTGTTCAACTTCCTTCACCCGTGACGCGAGGTCACGGGGATCGAACAAACTTCCTTCACCCGTGACGCGAGGTCACGGGGATCGAACAAACTGCATGCACCCGTGACGCGAGGTCACGGGGATCGAACAAACTGCATGCACCCGTGACGCGAGGTCATGGGGATCGAAATGACTTTTCAACTTGCGTCCCCCTGCGTGTTCTGGTGTAATCCGCCTTCTACTTTAATTGTTAAGTTAGGAGTCATGCGTGTTAAGGAGTCTTGCGGTTGGCGCGGCGGCTTGGTGTTTGCTGTGTTCGGCGTCCGCCATGGCGCAACTGGCGGCGGGTGATATCGCCTTCGTGGCCTACAATTCGGACGGGAGCAATGATTTCGCCTGGGTGGCCCTGCGGCGGATTCCGGCCTGTACCGAGATCCATTTCACCGATATGTCGGTCAGCAATCGCGGATTCCGGCTGAGCGAGCATTTCAATTCCACCGATCACGGACCATTGACCTGGCGGCATACGAATGCCGTTGAGGCTGGAAGCGTGGTGCGGTGGCTGGGTGGAGCGCCGGGGGCCTGGAGCACAGGGCAAGCGACGGGTGGGGCCCCGAATCTCAGTGCGGAAGGCGACCAACTCATCGCCTACTGTGGTGTGATTGTTTCCAACACGGCGTTTACGGCTCCCTGGATTGGCGATGCGGCCGGGGCGACGCTTTTGCATGCGATCAATTTTGCCAATAGTGGCTGGGACAATGTGATGGGTGGGAATGCGAACAGGAGTTTTGTTCCGCCGGGGCTGGCGACCAATGTTGGGACGGCGGTGCATGTGGCGAACCGGGACAATGGTTACTACAGCGGCACCAGCAGTGGAACGGCGGCGAAGTTGTTGGCGGCGATTGCCGATCCGTCCAACTGGACCACAGCGGACAGTTTGTTTGAAGGGTTCTATTGGAGTGGGGCGACGGCCTTCCACGTGAATCCGGGCGGCACGGTGCTGTCGGTCAGATAAACTGGCGCCCGGCGCGAAAAACATCGGGCTCCCGCGGCTTGTGGCCGGGGAGCCCGATGCGGCTATTCAATGCGTGTTTTCCGGCTTAACCCTGGATTGCGGCCTGGGCTGCGGCCAGACGCGCGATCGGCACGCGGTAAGGACTGCAAGAAACGTAATTGAGTCCGTTTTTGAAGCAGAACTTCACCGATTCCGGATCGCCGCCCTGCTCGCCGCAGATGCCGACCTTGAGGGCGGGGTTGGTCTTGCGCCCGTATGTCACGGAGTGCTTGATCAACTGACCCACGCCATCCTGGTCGATCGTCTGGAAGGGATCGGCCGCGATGATCTTCTTGTCCAGGTAGTCCTGCATGAACCCGCCGATGTCGTCGCGGCTGAAGCCGAACGTCATCTGCGTCAGGTCATTCGTCCCGAAGGAGAAGAACT
>CAZHRU010000176.1:0-3241 GCA_964535015.1 uncultured Verrucomicrobiota bacterium
ATGTCGCCTATGATTCCAAAAACAACGTGTTTGTCATGGATGGCGGACATGTGAATTGGAACACGGACCACATCGCAGTCCGCGAGGTATGGACGTACAAGTTCAAGAACCGTCCGGAAAAGGGGAAGTCGCCAAGCTTGCCGGCGTCGGCGCGACGCGCGGCGCCGCCTATTCCGGATGACGTGGTCGTGAGTGTGCGGGCTGATCAGACCGTACAGCTTCACTGGGCCAAGTCCCGCTTGCCGGACGTGAGCGGTTACCATGTGTATGCCGCAACCATCGAGGCAGGGCAGCGGTTTCATCACAAGGAAGTCTTCAAGGGGCAGGGCCCGGTTGAACGGTTGACCCCGCGTCCGGTCACCGGTTGCGATTTTGTCGATACCCGCAAACTGGAGCCTGCCAAGGGACTGTTCAACCACGAGATACGCGCGTACCATGTCAAGGCGGTGAATGCCGCCGGTGTCGAGAGCGGCCCATCAGCAACCGTTCTGACTTTGCCGGGATCGGTGGGGAATGTTACGGCAGAGATTCAGTCTGACGGCTCCACGCGCATTCGATGGGCGCCTGCGCTGGAGAAAGAGATTCGCGGATATGCCGTCTACCGGATGGATGATTTCCGCACGCCGCTGGCGGTCCGGCTTAACCCGGTTCCGGTTACGGGTTGCGAATATATCGACTGGAGCGAGTCGCCTAAGGCCGAGAGGCAGAGTTACTATGTCGTTGCCGTGGATGCTTTGAACGAGGAGGGGATACCCTCCACTGGTGCCTGGAGTTTCGGCCGGCCCTGAGCCCGCCTTAGTACCAACGGCGTAAATACACAATCCTATTGAAATCGTCCTCGTCGTCGTCCTCGTACTCGAAAGAAACAAGACGAAAGAAGATCGAGGACGAGGACGATTACGAGAATACGTTAGCGAACTTACGACCCAGAGCACTTAGGAAAGAGGAGTTGTTTTCATGGGAATTAAAGTAAAAGTGCTAGTCCTGATTTTGCTTTGTTTCGCCCTATCAGCCATGCCGTCATCAGCCGCTGAAGCGGCGGGTGCGGCGGAGACTGCCAAAGCTGTGTTCACAGCTGCCGGTGTCCAGGCTGGCCTTTGTCTGCATCTCGGGTGCGGTCGTGCGGACACGGCCGGGCTTACGGCTGCGCTGGCTGAGGGCAGCGGCATGCCGGTGCATGGGCTGGCGTTCGACGATGCGTCGGTCATGCGGGCCCGGGCCGCCATTGAGGCGCGCGGTGTGGCTGGTCGGGCCATGGTGGAAAAACATGCCGGAAAGTCGCTGCCCTATGTGCCGGACCTGGCCCGGCTCATCGTGGTGGAAGACCTGGCCGCGCTGACCGCCCAGGGAATCAATCAGGACGAACTGATGCGCGTGCTGGCGCCAACCGGCGTCCTGTGCACACGGGCAGGCGGCAAGTGGGTGGCCACAACCAAGCCCCGCCCGCCTGAGATGGACGAGTGGACGCACCCGCACCATGGTCCGGATGGCAACCTGGTGTCCACGGAAAGGACGATTACCTTCCCGATCGATCTGCGCTGGACCGACAGCGTCCCCACGGACCGGGGCGGCTTTGGTAGTTGCGCGTCGTGCCGGGCGGTGGTGCTGGCTGGCGGCCGGTGTTTCACGGTGAACACCGATGATCTGGGCAGCAATGGCAGGGCCATGCTCAAAGCCCGCGACGCCTATAGCGGATTCCCGCTCTGGTATATGGACTGCCTGGGGAGCTACGGCAAAGTGGAACTGGACTGGCGCAATGTCTGGCCGCTGGCCGCGAACGACCGGCGGGTCTATGTGGGACGGACCAATGACATGGTCATCGCAGATGCCGCTTCGGGGAGCATCGTGGCCACCTGTCCCACGCGATACGAGCCGCATCGGCTCGTGCTGATCGAAGGCACTGTGGTGGTTGCAAGCTGGCAGAAGCGGGACCGATCCAATTTCAAGGACGGCTTTGAAAACGATCAAATCCGGTCGGTCTGGTGGCCGGGCGGAGAGGGGAGCGTGGAGGCTTTTGACGCCGAGACCGGCAAGCCGAAATGGGCCCTGCCGCTGAGTGTTCTGACCGTGGTGGCATCGGACAAGACCGTATATCTGCTCACACACCAGGGCAATCCGCCGACGGAGCGGACCGTGGTGGCCGTCGATCTCGCGACCGGCAAGGAAAAGTGGCGTGTGCCGCATACGGCCTTTGGCGTGGAAGCCGACACCTGCCTGAACTTCGCCGGGCCGGGCTGCGCCGTTGTTTCCAAGTCCAAAAATAAGGGTCCGGGCGGCGTCTTTGTTCTCTCCGCTGCGGACGGCAAGGTGCTGGTCAGCTTCAGCAACACGATCGCGCGCGCCATTGTTGGCAATGAGCTGTGGTGTACGAATGAGCGCTATAACCTGAGAACCGGGCAGAAGGTGCCGGGGCCCGGTCTGGGCCGCACGTATGCCGGCGTCAATACCGTGGGCGGTTGCGTGCCGCCGATTGTTCTCGGTGGTGGCAAGTTGATTACAGGTTCGCGCCAGGGAGGCTACGCGCTTTATGGCGATGATCCTGCCAAGCCGCCAACCAAGCTCTCCTATCAGGGAGCCCGCGGCGCCTGCCTCCAGGGCATGGTTCCTGCCAATGGCATGTTTTACACGGCACAGAATAATTGCGGCTGTTTTGGCGCCCAGATTCCTGGTTTCCTGGCCTTGGGTCCTGGCAACGAAACGCCCAAACCAGAGGAGTTCACGCAGCCGCGGCTGGTGGAGAAGGGGCCCGCGTTCGGCGCCGTGGCGGCTACGCCTTCCGTCGATGAATGGCCCACCTATCGCCAGAATGTGGAACGGAGCGCCGGGACGACCAACAATATCCCTGCCGAACTCCAGATTTTGTGGGAGGCGCCCTGCGTCAAGTTGGGTGAAGGGGCCTTTGCTGACGCGTGGGATTCCCGCATCGGCGCGCCCCAGCCCCTCACCGCACCGATCATAGCCGCGGGCATGGTCATTATTGGCGGGGTGCATTCCGGGCAACTCATGGCCCTGGACCCGGCTACGGGCGCCAAAATCTGGACGACGCTGCTGGGGAGCCGGATTGACTCGCCGCCCACGTATTACAAGGGGCTGCTCCTGCTGGGTTGCCACGATGGATGGGTCTACGCATTTCGTGCCAAAGACGGGGTGCTGGCCTACCGCATGCGGGCGGCCCCGCGCGAGAGTCGTGTCATGGATCATGGCCTGATCGAGTCGTCCTGGCCTGCGACCGGAGCCGTGC
>CAZHRU010000177.1:0-3206 GCA_964535015.1 uncultured Verrucomicrobiota bacterium
CTCAACCCTTCCCGCGCCTGCTTCCCTCCCCCCACCGCCTCCCCATATCCACAATTTAGACTACTACCTGTCTCTCACTTTCTATACTAACTGCCTGTCCCTATCCGCTGTGTCCCTATCCGCTGTCAAGGCAAAGGATTCATACTGGCCATCCGGGCGGGTGATTTTCCGCACCCAGCCCAGTTCGTTGGGTTCGAAATTCGACTTCATGCCAGCGCGAAGACGAGTCCCCTGATATCACGGGCGCATCTCCGTTTTGGTGAAAACATCAGTTAACGTCAATCTCGACACCTTCACCGCTGTAAAGATCGAGTTTACCATCCAGTTCGATTTTGAGAACCGTTACATTCTCGTCCAACGCGTCTTTGGGAATATCAACAACCAAGAGGCCTGGTACGCCAAGCCAATCCGCACCACCGACACGCTTATGACTGCACTCTGCACCATCACCCAGCACGGTTATGCGCCTGATAGCGTTCTTTATTCCCTTAATGCCGGTACCTTCCTTGGGAATATGGGCAAGATAAAGATAGAGGGTATCCTTCGGTTTGTTCAAACTACTGAAGTGATAGGCATAGCCATGGGGCAGCCCCGCACGGGTTCCATAAACAGCTTCTGCATGCTTCCTTATCCACTGCCCAAGCGTCTCCAGCAGTTCCACCTGACGCGCGGGAATAATGCCGCGTTCATCGGGCCCAACATTGATAAGCATGTTTCCACCCATACCAAGACATTCGCAAAACATCGTAATGATCTCATAGGGCGTTTTGTAGTCCCTTTCCTCGCCCGTATATGACCATGTGTAGTTAGTGGTTATGCACAACTCCCAGGGCCCCCTTGGACGATGCACGGGAATAAACTGTTCCGGAGTCTCGTAGTCACCACTCTTCCCCAGACGCGAATTGATAATCGTCTTCTCACTTATACCCTGGATCACATCCCGAATCTCATCGGAATGATAGTGAACACCCTTGCGCCCTATCATTACATCGAACCAAATCAAGTCGATATCGCCATACGCTGTGAGTATTTCCGTTAGTTGCGCCCTGTGGAATGCCCGGAAACTGTCCCACTTCCTCTGGTATTCTTCGTTGCCGGTAACGTCTATGTTCCTTTGCTCATCGCCCCACACTATCTGCCTGAAATTAGTGGGTTCCTTGCGCATCGCAAGCAGTTGTTCCCGTGACCGCAGGGTAAGTACTTCCAAATGATCCAGATTCGACCAGTCGGTATGCGAGAAATACAAGCCGACGTGAAGACCGGCCTTGCGAACGGCATCCACGTAACGGCCAACCAGGTCCTCACAGCCGGTCTGATTCGGAATACTCGGACCATTTTGCTTCGTCGGCCAAAGCGCTACCCCATCATGATGCTTGGTTGTAAGCACACTATACTTCGCTCCGGCCCTGACAAATAGATCGGCCCACGTTGCCGGATCATAGTCCGACGCGGTAAACCCTCGCATCTCGCCCAGATACTCATCGTAACTTACCTGACCGTTAAATATCGGCCAGGACTCTCTTCCTCGCTTGCCAACTGCATAGATACCCCAGTGAACAAACACCCCGAGCTTGGCATCGTTAAACCAGTCCTGCATCATGGCCGTTTTTCCTTTCCATGGTGTGCAACCCTATTGACAGCGGGGACAATGACACCCGTGCGAAGCCTCTCCACCATTCTCCCTCACCCATTCTTCGGCGTCGAATACAACAACTCGCCCGTCTCCACATTCCGGACCTCGAACTCCTCAACATGCTTCCCGGGATCCGCCCTGAAACTGAGATACCCCGTGAACTTGGCCTCCAAATCCACCAAGACCGCCTCATCCTCCGTACGGAACCGCTCCAGCACCGTCGGATGCACAATGATCTGCAGTTTCCGACTCGCTCCACCCGCCTTGAACCGACGCATCACCGACGCGATCTGCCGCTGAATCTCAACACTCATGGATAGCGACGACTTCACGCTCCCGTGCCCCTTGCAGTAAGGACAATCCACATACATGGAGGAGAGCACACCCTCATCAACGCGCTGGCGCGTCATCTCCAGCAACCCAAGGTGCGAGATCGGCAACACGTTTGTCTTTGCCTTGTCGCGATACAGGGCATCCTTCAGCGTCTTGTAGACCGCGTTCCTGTTCTTCTTCTGCTTCATGTCAATGAAGTCAACCACGATCAACCCGCCAACATTGCGAAGCCGCAACTGCCGCGCCACCTCTTCCGCCGCCTCCGTGTTGACCTCGAGAATAACATCCTCCTGCGTTTGCCCGCCCTTGTGCCGACCCGTATTGACATCCACGGAAATCAACGCCTCGGTTTCGTCGAAGATGATATACCCGCCCGACTTGAGCATCACCCGGCGCGCAAACGCATTCTCGAGTTGACGCTCGATGTTGAAATGCTCAAACAACGGTGCCGACCCCTCGTATTGCTGGACCCGCGAACGGACACGCCGCGAAATACGCGAGGCCAGATCACGGATTCGCTCGAATTTGTGCGGATCATCCACCAGAATCCGGTCAATATCCTCCGTCAACCAGTCGCGAACCACACGCTCCACCAGATCCAACTCCTGGTACAGGCAACAGGGCGCGGGCTTCTCCTGAATCCCCGTCTGGATCTCCTTCCAGGCATCCACCAGCGACCGCATATCCCGCACGAAACTCCGTTGCTTGGCGCCCTGTCCTGCCGTCCGGACAATCAACCCCACCCCTTCCGGCACCGGCAACCTGGCCAACACCTTCTTGAGCCGCAACCGCTCTTTCTCATCCTCGATCTTCTTGGATACCCCCTTGAGATTACTGCCGGGCAACATGACCAGATAACGCCCCGGAATACTCAGGTTCGCCGTCACCCTGGGCCCCTTGGTGCTGATCGGACCCTTGGTCACCTGGACCATGATCTCCGACCCCACCGGAAACATGCGCGCGATCTCCTCCCCGGTGTACCGCTTCTTCTTCTGTGCCGCCGACCGGACCGAGATATCCTCCGCCGCCTCCAGCCGCGCCGCATCCTCCGGAATCATGTCCCAGTAATGCAGGAATGCATTCTTCTTGAGCCCGATATCCACGAAGGCCGCCTGAAGCCCATCCTCGAGATTCCTGATCACCCCCTTGTAGACACCCCCGACAATCCGCTCCTCGGAGGGATGCTCCACCTGGAACTCCTCCAGTTTGCCATTCTCCAGAACCGCCACCCGCGTCTCCA
>CAZHRU010000178.1:0-3158 GCA_964535015.1 uncultured Verrucomicrobiota bacterium
GAGAGAGGAACCGATACCGCCCGCCCTTGACCGCTTCCTCGCCGACATCCGACCAACGGATATTCGCCCACAGCCCCGTCTCCCGGCCCACGAGATCGACAATCCACCCCGCCGCTTCCGACCGCGCGCGGTCATCGAGGGAGAAGTGATCGAAGTCAACCAGGAGCCCGGCGAAATTGGGGACTGCCGCGTCAGCCTTGAAGCGGGCAACCATCGAGGTGCAAGACTCTACGTCGACAACCTGGACCACCCCGGCCGCCGCATGGGGAAATTCACCCATCGGCGCCAACTGGTACCAGCCGTCATCCGGCATCTTGAAATCTCGATTCAGAATCAGATTCATTTGCTCCCCTCAATAGATGCACGGGAATCAACCACTTCCGTAATAAGCACGTACGGCAACGTGCATTCGTTACATCCGATTCCTCGCCCATTCTCAACTTACAGCGCGGCCCAAAGTCCGGTCCGACTTCCATCCGAGTCCCATCTTCGCCTTGATCCCACGTGGTGCTCCGCTATATGTTGTTCAGCAGAGCGGCATGACGTCAGGCCAAGACTCCTGAATAGGAACGATCGCGGCAGAAAGGAGCCCGAAATGAGAATGCGTCCGTCCCGAAAGTTGTGGTTAGTGATTGCTCTTGCGGCCAGCATCACTACTACCGGAAATTCAACCACTCACGCTGCGGATACCTCACGGCAACAACAGAGGGCATGGGGCAAACTGATCACCATTGCCGAGACGATCCTTGATAGCAACGGGGCCTTGAATCAGGGGTCGGGGCAAGATCGGATTAGCACGCTCGTGGACCTTCACGCCGAGTTCTGCCGGGACTTCCTGGGTAGACCCGTTTCCTCTGAACGGATTCAACTTGTCAAACACGCATTGCGCCTTTTCCTCCAACGCATTCCTGCACGGTATAGTGGCAATACAAACAAGAGTGTCGTACTCTTAATCAGGGACTTGGTCGCCAATCGTGATATGTTTCGATCCATCTTGTTGTCCTCTGACCCATCCGAGGTTATTGAACAGCAACTGTGGGCTTACATGGAGCGTAACCAGAATCTGTCGTACCGGGAACCCGTGGCCATTGATACGCAATTCCAAGCCGGTGCGCCACAGACCCCCCTCATCATCGTGCCGTCGGCGGTCAGACTGGTAAGCGATATTGGCACACACGGTCACTTCAATCGTGCCATTGATGCAGGGGAGACAATTAGCCTGAACATTCCTCTCCAAAACCGTAGTACTGAAGCCTTTCGTTCGACCTCATGTTTTCTCACGACCACGGACGCATTTGTGCGGTCGGACGCCATTGAGGTTGTCTATTCCGCACAGACTGTGGACCGTGGTGACACCGTCACTTTTGGCCCCGGCACAACGGTGAATCCAAGCGCTAATTACACCTTTACAATCTCGCCCGACTGCCCTGACGGACATTTAATTCAATGTCAACTACTGGTCATGGATTCCGACCATCCTGGCAAAGATTTTGGCATTCCCTTCGTCATCAAGGTATCTAACGTTGGGCCACTGGATTTCGGAACCGCTCGAGTCGACGATGACATGCCAGGGCTCTCAGACGGCAATGCAAACAACACCATGGAACCTGGCGAAACTATCGAATACGTTCTCGCCTTAAGGAACGTCGGTGCTGTACCAGTTGAAAACATAACCGCAACATTGTGGTCCTCCGCCGAAAACATTCAGTTCATGAAAGGCCATGATGTTCTGAAGTACAGCCGTGTCGATCCAGCAAGTGACAAACCAATTCCCGCCAGCTTTGTCTTTTCTCTAAAAGAGGAACCATCTTTGGAGTGGAATAGCCCCGATCTGAAAGCGAAGCAGATTCCGTTACGACTTCTGACTCAAGGCACCGCCAGAGGCTTCGGGTACTCGTGGTTGAAACTCGCACTGTGCCCCTTTGGCGTAAGTGACGATGCATGGATGAGTATTCAACGCCAAGTCGCATCCCTCACTCCAGCATCTGACTCCCGCGCCGTCCTTTCTGCTCTGGAACTACTGAGGAATGGCCGAGCTGCTTACCGCGTCGTAGCAGATCGAGAGATTGGTCGTCGGATTGAAGATCTGACAAAACAGATGGGCGACACGTTCACGCCGCAAGGCGGGCTTACCTATGAGCAGTCAGTGGGCGAATTCACGGTTCGACTGTATGCCAAGGACATGAAGAGCGTTGTGAAACAGGAAGGCACCTTTGTGATTTGGAGGGGAGACCGCAAACTCTACTGGGGCACGGGAAAGTATGCGCTTCTAATGGTGTCGTGCGGGCTTATCGACAAGAACCTGATAGGAAAAGACATCACGGGAGAGGGCGTCCCGAATCTTGTCGTCTTCGACATTTCCACCGGAACCGGCAGGCAAGTCGACGCCTATGTATTTGAACTTGGCGCTACCTGCCGGCTCCTTGATGTTCTGCACATGGTTTGCGACTTCGTCGACGTTGACGGCGACGGTATCCTCGAAGTGAAGGTAGTTGATGACGTATACCACGGCCTGGATTTCTCTAATGCAGGCACTCCACATCCACTTGTCATTTTGCGCTATATGGGCGGGAAGTATGTTGTTGCACGCGACCTGATGGCTAAACCCGCACCGTCCCAAGACCAAATCCATGAATTCTTGCAGCGCATGGAAACAGTAGACTATGATTGGCATCCAGCCCTTATGGAGCAAGTACTTACGCTGATGTACGAAGGGCACGAAGACCTCAGCTTGGAGTGCCTCCGATGGGCCTCAAAGAAAGAAAGCACATTTGACGACACCTGGGTTCCTCGCTTGCGCAAATGCATGGACCAGAGTCCGTATTGGAAGGCATTCAAGTCGTCGGCCAAACAATGAGGTCCATGCGTTCACCGGTTGCGCTCCGCGGGAGATAAGATGGAGTGCCCGACTGTCTAGTCGTTTCTGTAAATCTATCGTTTGAAAAGCGGACTAGCCTATTGCCGCCGTTGATGAACGTTGCGATGTTAGCGCAAGACATACCCCGTCTTCTCGCTCAACTCCTCCACATCCATCCTCACACCCGCCTTTGCCAGATTCACCGCATCCTCAATCACACGGCTTACCTCATTGCCTGCCGGCGGAGCGAACTCGAAATAGGCCAATACCGGCTGGCCGGGGAAGAATTCAGCGAGAAGAG
>CAZHRU010000179.1:0-3149 GCA_964535015.1 uncultured Verrucomicrobiota bacterium
CGGCGGCGCGGTGGTGGCCGTCGGCGATGTAGGCGGCGGGTACGGCGGCGAAGGCCTTAACGAGGGCGTCCGGGTCCGGGAAGATCCATCCGGCATGGCTGATGCCGTCGGGCGAGGTGATGTCGAAGAGAGGGGGGGTCTGTTCGGTTTGGGTGACGAGGCGGTCGATGGCGGGGGTGTCGCGATAGACGAGGAAGACGGGTCCGCTTTGCGCGTTCAGGGTTCTGATGTGGCGGGTGCGGTCGTCTTCCTTGTCCTGGCGTGTCTTCTCATGGGTCTTGATGACGTGCGATTCGTAGTCGGCCGTGGCGCAACAGGTGACAATGCCGCGTTGGACGTGGGTTCCCATGGTTTGGCGGTAGAGGTAGAGGCTGGGCGCGGCTTCGCGGACGAGGGTACCCTCGTGGAGGAAGCGCCGCAGGTTGTCGCGTCCGCGGGCGTAGACCTGATCGGAATAGGGGTCCACGGTGGCGGGCATGTCGATTTCGGCTCTTGAGACATGGAGGAAACTGTAGGGGTTGTTGGCGGCGAGGGCCTTGGCTTCGCTGGTATCCACGACGTCATAGGGGACGGATGCGACCTTGGCGGCGAGGTCTGGCTTCGCGCGGGCGGCATTGAAGGCTTTGATATTCATTACAGGTTCCCTTTGTGTTGGTGAAATCGTTGGTGATTGTGGCAACAATTGGTGGCAAGTCAAGGCTGGGGAACGGCAGGTCTCGGGTACGTGCGTATTCCGGCGACGGCCGGACACTCATTCCGAAAAATGAGGTAAAAGGCAGCATAATGTGTTGACATATTCGCTATTCGCGAATAGCGTATCTATATGAATATAAAGCCACAAGACATACTTGTTGTGCTCAAGTTGCTTGCTTCAGAATGGCCGGGGAGTTTTGCTCTGCTCGGAAAGCAGTTGGGGATAAGTGCTTCGGAAGCCAATTCGGCATTTCATCGGGCCCGTCGTGCGGGGCTAATCAATCCCGCGACATACCAACCCAATAAAACCGCCGTAGCCGAATTTATGATCCATGGTCTGAAGTATGTGCTGCCCGTTCGGCCAGGTGGACGAACCAGGGGGATTCGCACCGGGTTTGCCGCCGCCCCGCTATCCAATTACTTTCGCGTTTCGGATGACGATCCTGATATTCCTGTGTGGCCTGCTCCGGAAGGCGAATCATCCGGTATTGAAATTCGTCCTATTTGCCGGTCGGTCACGGTGGCGGTCCGGCAGGATCCGGCGCTTTATGAGTGGCTTGTGCTTGCTGATGCCCTTCGGGGTGCCGGGCGTGCTCGGGAGAAGGAATTGGCCGAGAAAATCATTCGTGAACGATTGGAGTATTATGCGCCCCGTTGATATCCACGACTTAGCCGCTGTATCAAAACGCTTGGAGTTGTTAGGCGTGAAATTCACCTTCACTGGAGGTGCCATCGTGGGGTTCCTCCTTGATAATCCCCGATTAGCATTTCCGCGTCAGACCGACGATGTTGATGCGATTGTGAAAGTTGTTACTCGCATCCAGTACACTAATCTGGAGGCCAGATTAAGGGATGAGGCCAAATTTAGTCACGACACTTCCGAAGGCGCGCCTCTTTGCCGTTGGATTGCTGACGGGGTAAAAGTGGATATTATGCCGATGCATGATCCCTCAGGGAACTTCAGTGGACGCTGGTTTGAATATGCGCTTGAGACCTCTGCCCCGCGCACCTTGAGCAATACCACGATCAACACTGTTTCCGCGCCTTGCTTTATTGCGACAAAACTCGTTGCCTTTGCTGATCGCGGCCAATTGGATTTCATGGCCAGTCATGATCTTGAAGATATTGACCGTCACACCGTGACGCACTACAAAATTCGCAAGGATGTAGGACCGCGCGGTGTGCGGTCGGATTCTGAACATGACAGTGCCAAAACGCGGAGATGCGCCCCGGCCTAGCCGCCCCTTGTAAAACACAGTGCGTTCCGTTATTGTCCCCCGGTATGGGATCCAGAAAAACTGCCTATACCACGGCTAACGAGAAGAAGAACGGCAATGGCACCGCCAACCTCGGGTTCGAGCAAAAACTCTGGCTCGCCGCCGATAAACTCCGTGGTAATATGGATGCCTCGGAGTACAAGCACGTCATCCTCGGGCTGATCTTCCTGAAATACATCTCGGATTCGTTCGAGGGGCGCCGCCAATGGATCGTCAGGGAATCCGCAGACCCAAAGAGCGAGTATTTCGTCAAGAATGATGCCCAGCGTGCGAAGGTCGCCGAGGATCGTGACGAGTATTTGTCTGAAAATGTCTTCTGGGTTCCGCCGAAGGCACGCTGGATCGAGTTACAGAACAATGCCAAACAGCCCACCATCGGCAAGTTGATTGACGATGCGATGGATGCCATCGAGCGGGAAAACCCCACACTCAAGGGCATTCTGCCGAAGAATTACGCCCGCCCTGACCTCGACAAGACCAGATTGGGGGAACTGATTGACCTCATTGGCACGATTTCCGTGGGCGATGAAAAGAGTCGTTCGCAGGATGTGCTGGGGCGTGTTTATGAGTATTGCCTGGGTAAATTCGCTTCCGCCGAAGGCAAGGGTGGCGGCGAGTTTTACACGCCGTCCTGCGTTGTGCGGGTTCTGGTCGAAATGATTGAGCCGTACAAGGGGCGGGTCTATGACCCCTGTTGTGGCTCGGGCGGGATGTTCGTGCAGTCGGAAAAGTTCGCCGAAGCCCACGGCGGGCGGCGTAGTGACATTTCCGTGTATGGGCAGGAGTCGAATCCAACGACCTGGCGGCTGGCGGCGATGAACCTCGCCATCCGTGGCATCGAAGCCCACCTCGGCGACCAATGGGCCGACACTTTCATCAGCGACAAACATCCCGACCTGAAAGCGGACTTCATTCTAGCCAATCCCCCGTTCAACATATCCGACTGGGGCGGACAGCGGCTGCAGGAGGACAAGCGGTGGGTGTACGGCGTGCCGCCTGTCGGGAACGCCAATTTCGCTTGGGTTCAGCACTTCGTCCACCACCTCGCCCCCAACGGGATCGCTGGGTTCGTGCTCGCAAACGGCTCGATGTCGTCCAACTCAAGCGGCGAAGGCGAGATCAGGAAGGCGATCGTCGAAGCCGATCTGGTGGACTGTATGGTCGCTATGCCTGGGCAGT
>CAZHRU010000180.1:0-3106 GCA_964535015.1 uncultured Verrucomicrobiota bacterium
GCAGGCGATCAGGCTCTTGGTGGGGATGCAACCCCAGTTCAGGCAGGTTCCGCCGGCGAATTCCTTCTCCACGATGGCCACGCGGGCGCCCAGTTGGGCGGCGCGAATGGCGGCGGGATAGCCGCCGGGACCGGCTCCAATGACGGTTACATCAAACTTTTCCATAGTTGCATATCCTCGAGTTTGGTTTTCAATGCGTTAGAGAATGTGGCGGCGGTTGCGCCGTCAATCAGCCGGTGGTCGGATGAAAGGGTGATCTTCATCATGGAACGGGCGACCACCTTGCCGTTACGGACAACGGCCCTTTCCTGCGTGCTGGACACGGCGAGGATGGCGCTTTCGCCAGGATTGATGATGGCAGTGAAGTTCTCCACGTTCAGCATGCCCATATTGGAGACGGTGAACGTACTGCCCGACATCTCATCCGGCAGCAACTTGTTGTCCCGCGCCCGGGCGGCCAGATCCGCCACGGCGTTATGCAGTTCAGCGAGGTTGAGGGTATCGGCGTTACGGACCACCGGAACCACGAGTCCCTCGGGAAGACTGGTGGCGACGCCCAGATGGACGGCGCTATGCCACCAGGCGCTTTTGCCGTCGGTGGTACTGTTCACGACGGGATGTTCCTGCAGGGAAAGCACCACGGCTTCGAGAATGAAGTCGGTCACCGAATAGGATTTCCCGGCATCCTTCGCCTGTTTACGCAGTGCCAGGAGGTCGGTCATGTCGACATCGACGGTGACAAAGAAATGCGGGGCGGTGACAACGCTCTGGGTGAGGCGTTGGGCAATGATCTGCCGCATCTTGCTTAGGGCGCGGGGTCGTTCCTTCAGGGAACGGTGGACATCACCCACCATGATACGGCCGCTGTCGCCGGTTCCGCGCACGGTCAGGATGTTCACTTTCTCCTTGATGGCGAGGGTCTTGGCGGCGGGACTGACGCGGAGCGCGTCGTAATGATTGGCTGCGAGGTAAGCCTTGACGTCCTTCTCGACGATACGTCCGTTGGGGCCGGACCCCTTGATGGCATCGCCACTGATGGCCGATGCCTCAACCAGTGCTTTGGCGCGCGGAGAGATGGCCCGGCGCGTTGGTGCGGTGGGGGCGGCGATCGGTGATGGGGCGGGGGCCGGGGTTGGAGCGGGCGTAGCAACCACCTTAGGGATGGCTGGACTTGCCGCCGGGGCGGCGGTTTTGACCGGGGCGGTTGCCTCCGTCTTGGGGGCGGCAGGCGCCTGGGGGGGCGGAACGACGTCGGGGACTTTTTCCCCGGGTTGTCCGATGAAGGCCACGGTGGTTCCGATGGGAACGGCCTGGCCGACGGGGACGACGATCTTCAACAAGGAGCCGTCGTAGAAACTTTCGACCTCGAGGACGGCCTTCTCCGTTTCGACTTCAAAGAGGATGTCGCCTTTTTTGACGACATCGCCGACGTTGCGGCGCCACTTGACGATTGCGCAGTCTTCCTGCGACTGTCCCATTTTTGGCATAAGGATTGGTTGTGACATTAGAGGATCTCCTTGGCGGCGGCGATGATGTCGTTGACGGTTGGCAGGAAGACGGCCTCCAGGATGTGCGACTGGGGGGCGATGCCATCCTTGGCGCCCACGCGCAAGACGGGGGCGTCCAGGGAGTCAAAGGCGTCGCGCATGATGTTCGAGGCGATTTCGCCGGTGAAACTGCCGGTGCTGATACACTGGCTGACGACGACGCACTTGCCCGTCTTGCGGACGGAGGCGAGGATGGTCTCCATGTCCAGCGGGACGAGGGACCGCACGTCGACCACCTCGACGGAGACCTGCAACTGGTCGCGGAGGAGGTCGGCGGCCTTCATGCAGTCGTAGAGGGCGGGGCCCCAGGTGACGAGGGTCAGGTCCTTGCCCTGCCGCTTGACGTCGGCGACGCCCAGCGGGATCAGGTACTCGCCCTCGGGGCAGTCGCCCTTCACGGTGTAGAGGAGTTGCGACTCCACGAACATGATGGGGTTATTGTCGCGGATGGCGCTCTTCAGCATACCCTTGGCGTCATGCGGGGTGGCGGGGTAGGCGACATAGAGGCCGGGGACATGGGCGAAGATGCTTTCGAGGGTCTGGGAGTGCTGACCGCCGTAACCCTTGCCACCGCCCACGGAGGCCCGGATGACGGCGGCGATTTCGGCCTTGGCGCCCGACATATAGTGCCACTTGGCGGCCTGGTTGCAGATGGCGTCGCTGGCCATCAGGGCGAAGTCCATATACATCAATTCCACGACGGGGCGCAGGCCCACCATGGCGGCGCCGACGGCGGTGCTGCAGATGGCGGCTTCCGAGATGGGTGAGTTAAAGATGCGCTGGCGTCCGAACGCCTCCAACAGGCCCTTGGTGACCTTGAAGGCGCCGCCGTAATCGGCGACATCCTCGCCATAGACGATCACGCGGTTGTCGCGCAGCATTTCCTGGATGAGGGCCTCCTTGATGGCGTCCTTGTAGGTCAACTGGCCGTTGACGCGTTTGATCTCGGGGAGGGCCTTGATCAGTTCCACCTTGGTGAATTCCTCGGGGACCTGTTCGGCGACGGTGTCGGTGTACATGTACTTGATGACGTCCTTCGGGTCGGGGTCGGGCGACTTGGCGGCGCGGGCGGCGGCGCGGGCGTTGCGGTCGCGGACCCTGGCCAGGAGATCTTCGACGCCCTTCTTGGAGAGGACCTTGGCATCCAGGATCTGTTGGGTGAAGGAGGAGATCGGATCAACCGACTTCCAGGCGTCCTCTTCGTCGCGGGTTCTGTATTCATTACGCGGGTCGCTGAGCGAGTGACCGTAGTAGCGGTAGCAGTCCACTTCGATCAGGTAGGGGCCCTTGCCGGCGCGGCAGCCGTCGGCGGCGCGGCGGACGGCTTCGCGGACGGCCATCACGTCCATACCGTTGACCAGTTCGGCGTGCATGTTGTTATCGGCGAACCCGGCGGCGCGGCGGGCGACGGTTTCCACGCCGAAGACTTCGTTATCCACGCGGCCCGTCATGCCGTAGTGGTTGTTCAGGACGAGGAAGATGACGGGGATGCCGAACTTATCGGCCTTGGCCAGATGGTTCGTGAACTGTTCCATGGCGGCCCAGTTCAGGGATTCCAG
>CAZHRU010000181.1:0-3064 GCA_964535015.1 uncultured Verrucomicrobiota bacterium
AAGAGGATTCCGCCTCATCATGGTTCTGTAGCGGCATTCTTTCGAATGCCGCCCCACTATGCAAAAGAGCGCCCGGCGGACATTCGATACACACCGCTACGTCATGGTAGCGGCATTCTTTCGAATGCCGCCCAAGAGGATTCCGCCTCATCATGGTCTGTAGCGGCATTCTTTCGAATGCCGCCCCGCTACGCAAGAAGCGCCCGGCGGACATTCGATACACGCCTTCCCTCTGTATGGAACAGATCCCTGGTTCCGCACATACCTGAACAAACGGAATAAGACCCAATGCTTCCCGCATCACCAGTTCTCTTGATGCCGACGGTAAACGCCGACGTCCTCCACCGTAGCTTGCCCCGCCGACGGCGGGGTCCGTCCCCCCCATTCCCCCTTTAGTGCCCGTAGCTTGCCCCGCCGACGGCGGGGTCCGTCCCCCCCATTCCCCCGTTAGTGCCCTTAGCTTGCCCCGCCGACGGCGGGGTCCGCACTCCCAAAAACAAAACGGGCGACCCATTACGAGTCGCCCGCCAATCACTCAATCTTATCCAACCAATTACTTGCGCATCTTACGACGCAACGCCACTAACCCAAGCCCCAACCCAAGCAACGCAATCGAGGAAGGCTCGGGAACAACTTGCCAAGTTGTACCCACATTACCCTGAGTTATTCCAGCAACTTCAAATACAGCTGAACTAGGTGAAGGATCCGACGCTGGCAATCCATTCGCCCCCAAAACGGCATACGCAGAGTAAGAAGAAGGTGTTCCAATATAGAGAACAGTCACCACATAATCATATGTCGGATCTGCTAAAAACGGAAGATTTGGCGTTGTGCCTGTATTTAGAGCACCACCATAAAAATTACCAGCACCCCCAGAAACCTGGTTTCCAGTTCGACTATATGCCAAAATGTCCGACCCATCCTCAAAGGTTTGATTTCCAGACAAGTAGAGCGCAAACGTATAATTCGCATTTGCATTTGGCAACAACGCAGGAACTTCACCAACTGTTCCTGGTGAACCAACCGGAACATAAATCGGAGAACCATCTGTATTATACCACTCAAAACTCCACGCTGCATCCCCTACAAGAGGTAGTACTAACATCGCAAAAAGCATCACCGTTTTTTTCATTTTTCCAATCTCCTTCTTCAATTATGAAATTACTTCAAACTGTAAGGAATTGTAGAATCCCAAACACTCCCGGTTTTCGCTTTGTACCAAAAACCTTCTCCGACATTCACAGCAATTCCGTTTGTTTCAGCATCTCCACTCCAATTATTAACAGGATAGATCATGTGCCACTGTCCATCATTTGCACTCAATGCATACTTCAAATACCCACCATTCTTGAAAAGCATAATCTGATCAGAACCCTGCGGCGACCCACCTGCAAAAGCATTTACAAACGTCGATGTTGTAATATTCAAGGAACTTGAATATTGATTTCCGTAAATCTGATAACCAGTTACAACACTAACAGTGGTACTACTTGAATTTAGGACTTCTCCCGCTAAAGTGACAATGTTTGAAGTCATACTATTCCCTGACTGGAGCCAAAACCCCTGCCCTGACTTAATCATTGGATTTTCAGCAACATCACTCCACATGTTCGTCGGTGATATTTGATGAAAGTCAGATCCTTTGAACGCATACTTGTAATATATTTGCTGATCTGGATTAAACAACAAAACCCGATCAGATCCTTGCGGGGAACCAGAAGCTCTTAATTGATTCGTTCCAAATAGTTCCATAAAAGATATGGCACCATTAGTATCACCCACCTTTTGAAAATTAAGAGCACAAAGAACAAAACCACCCGACGAAGGCACAGTCACATTAACATACCCCACCGCATTCACACTCGAAACCGGGCCTGCCGCCATGGCTACTGCCGCACCCAACGCGCACAAAGAGGTTATTAACACGGACGTCTTTTTCATGATCTGTCTCCTGCTTGCAAGAAAGTCCCCATCCAATATGCTCATAATATACTTCATTTTCTTCACCTCAGTCAACTTGTTTTTACACACATTTTTTACCACCCGTAAACCCAACAATTTCACTGTATCGGCGGCAATACGCCTTCCTTCACCAATTGCTCATCCATCTCCGGCGTCAACTCCAACGGCAATGCCGGCCCCTTCTCCCCGCCCGCCCTTATCAAATCCATCTGGTAACTCTGCAAGTGCTTCTCCAGCGCCTCGCCTGTCAACTTGGGCGACTCCACTTTGACTTCGCGTACCGCCTGGCGCGGCGATAACCCGCGGGACACCGGTTTCGCCACTCCACCCATCATCGCCGGCGGCGCACCTGCTGACGGCATCACCGTCGTCATCGCCACCGCATCACTCATGCCAAGTCGCGCCTCTTCGCCGTCTTTTCTGAGTAACGCCGTCTCCCCGTCATAGTCGGCCTCAACCACCGTAATCCCATCCTCCGTCTCGCCAACCCGCAGGAAGTAATTCTTCTTGGTCGTCAAATCCATAAGCCCCACCTGCACGTCGCCACTCAATAGGTTGCGCGTCACCGCACACATCTTGAGGGTCCGGGTAAACAAATCCCTGGGCGGCGCCGGTTTGGCCAATGCCGCCGCCAACGATTCAGGCGTAGGCTCAACGCCAAATGGCATCCGGTTGAGTATCACCTGATACCGCGCAAAATCATCGCCGCGCGCGACCATTCCCGCCACCAGGCAAACCAACCCAATAATGACAACTCGTCCATTCATTATTTACCATACTACCAACATTGCAACGCTTCACACCAGTGAAAATCTACGAATTCTGCGACTTATGCAAAAAGTCACACCGTGCTACATATATATCCGCATATCGTCGCAGAACCCAACGCATGAATTCTGTAGGGCGTCACGGCGTGACGCCAATTTCGACCGCACACCATGCGATCCAACATTCCTCTGCATTCTGTAGCGCGTCA
This sequence comes from uncultured Verrucomicrobiota bacterium, assembly GCA_964535015.1. Lineage (GTDB taxonomy): Bacteria > Verrucomicrobiota > Kiritimatiellia > CAIKKV01 > CAITUY01 > CAZDUS01. The sequence goes on from CAZHRU010000181.1 coordinate 2,939, forward strand.
CGGCGTGACGCCACCTTTCTATTACCCACAAGTCAAGAGGAAGACTTCACCACTGATCTTCACTAATTCGCACTAATCCGAAAAAGAGAAGACAAAGAGAATGTTGCGGGATTTTCGTTCCCGCTT
>CAZHRU010000182.1:0-2957 GCA_964535015.1 uncultured Verrucomicrobiota bacterium
TGGCGCTCTAACAAGCTCAAATCGGCAGCCTAATCAAAAATCGGTCATGCACCCGTCTTCCTGTTATCAGAAACTTCCAGATTGACAATACCGCTTAATGTACTAAAAAAGACTCAGTCGCTGGGCATTTATGGGACTGCGGTGTAGACACGGGAAGCGAAGAGGAGGAAGGAGTCAAGCACATGAGCACGATGAGACGGGTCTGCTTTGTTTTTTCGCTGCTGCTGCCGTTGTTGGGCCAGTGCGCCACCGGCAGCACGAACACAACCACCGAACTTGAGGAACTGAAGAAGATGAAGTTGGTGGAACTGATGAATATTGAGGTCACCACGGTGACGCGTACCGAAAGTACCGTCGGCGAATCGGCGACGGCCGTTTTCGTGATTACGTCGGAGATGATCCGTCGTTCGGGCGCGACCACGATCCCGGAACTGCTCCGGATGGTCCCTGGCTTGGATGTGGCCCGCGTCGACAACAACAAATGGGCGGTCAACGCCCGCGGGTTCAACGCGCGTTTCGCCGGCAACCTGCTCGTGCAGATTGACGGGCGCACGGTGTATACACCGATTTTCTCCGGCGTCTATTGGGACACGGTGGATTACCCGCTCGAAGACATCGAGCGCATCGAAGTGATCAGAGGCCCGGGTGCCAGCGTATGGGGCGCCAATGCCGTTAACGGCGTGATCAACATTATCACCAAGTCGTCGCAGCGGACGCAGGGGGGTAGGGCGAGCGTTGGAAGCGGGAGCAAGGAGAGGAGCTTCGGCGAATTCCGTTACGGCGGCTACCTCGCAAACAATCTGTCTTGCCGGGTCTATGGCAAGGGGTTCGACCGCGGCAAGCAGTCTGCGGCGCATGAGAATCCGCAGGATGGCTGGGAGGGCGACAGTGGCGGGCTGCGGCTCGATTGGAAACCGACCGTGAGCGACGAGGTGACCTTCGACGGCGGCTATCTGCGGAGTGAAGCGGGGCGGCGCGATTTGCGGCCGTTGCCAGCGGCGCCGTATCTGTTCACCAACATCGAGACCGAGGTTTCCGATGCCGGGCACGCCCTGGTGCGGTGGGCCCATCAGATCAGCCCCGGGAACAACTGGCAAGTGCAGGCGTATTGGGACCAGGTTGAGCGGGTTGGCGACCAGGGCTACATCGGGATTCGGTGGGACACCTACGATGTGGATTTCCAGCACCAGTTCACGCTGGGCGAACGCCATAAGTTCGTCTATGGGTTGGGTTACCGGGCGCTGGATGTGGCGCCCAGCGACAGCCAAAGTGACGACGGTTTTCAATTGCACTATGCCGAGCGACACACGCTGCTGAACTACGTCAGCGCTTTCGTACAGGATCAGTTCGAACTGGAGCCCAACACGTTGAGCGTCCTGTTTGGCTCGAAGTTCGAGCACAACGACCTATCTGGCTTCGATGTGCAGCCGACCGCGCGGCTGCTCTGGACGCCGACGCCGCGGCAGAGCGCCTGGGCCGCTGTCTCGCGCGCGATACGCACGCCGAATTATCTCGAAGACCAGGGCGCGACGAGAACCCTGACCGCGCCTGGCGCGCCGTCATTTCTCCAGATTAGCCCCAATACCGAGTTGGATGCCGAAAAAGTCTGCGCCTACGAGATCGGTTATCGCATCCAGACCACGCCCCAACTCTCCGTTGACATGGCAGCCTTCTACAACGTGTATGACGATCTCATCGGGACCCGACCCGGCGCGATCGAAACCAATGGGCTCGTCACCGTTCGACCGCAGAATCGGGAAAATACCCTGCACGGAGAAACGTACGGCGCGGAAGTGGGATCCACATGGCAAGTAGCCGACCGGTGGCGGCTGTATGGCGCCTACACGTTCCTAGAACTGCAACTGCACCGCGCGAGTGGCCTCAGGCCGACGGCCGAAGCCGCCGAAGGCCAGAGTCCGGCGAACCAACTGTACCTCCAATCCTCCTGGGATCTTCCAGGCCATACGGAGTTCGACCTGATCGGCCGCTATGTGGGTCACCTGTCGGGATTCAATCCGTCCGGCGCGCCCGGCGTGAGCAACACGATTGATGCCTACTGGTCACTGGATGCGCGCCTGGGCTGGCGACCGAGCAAGAACTGGGAACTGGCCATCGTGGGCCAGAATCTGTTGGATAACCATCACCCTGAATTTGGCACGAGTCCGCTGATCAGAAGTCCTTTGGTTAATATCGAGCGTAGCGTCTACGGAAAAGTGACCTATTGGTGGTAGCCGTGAAACAGCATTTCACCCATATGATGAGGCCGTTGCTCCTTGCAACCAGTCTGATCTCGATTCAGGCGGGCCCGGTGCCCGCGCAATCGGTGCGCCCGGAGTATGAAGTCAAAGCGGAGTTCCTGTCGCTCTTTGCCCAGTTCGTGAAATGGCCGCCCGAGGCCTTCCATGACACCAACGCTCCGCTGGTCATCGGCGTGTTGGGCAACGATCCGTTTGGCGAGGCCTTGGATAAGGCCGTTAAGAAGGAAGACGCCGTGGGAGGCAGGAAACTGGTCGTGCAGCGATCCCGGGACGTGAGAGAATTGAAAGCTTGCCACGTACTGTTCGTCAGCACATCGGAGAAGGGCCGGCTCGACCAGATTCTGTCGGTCGTAACGGGGAGCGGCGGAGGCGTCCTGACGGTCGGCGAGACCGACGGGTTTGCCCGGCGCGGCGGCATTATCAATCTCTTCCTTCAAGACAACAAGGTGCGGTTCGAGATCAACACAGACGCCGCCAACCGTTCCGGGCTCAAGATCAGTTCGCAACTACTCAGTTTGGCGAAGATTGTTGGCTCAGCAAAAGGCAAGGAGCACCAATAGAGCGGCGCAGGACGGCAGACCACAGAAGGCTCATGTCGACCGCACCAAGAATGTGTTTGATCAAACGCACGTTTCTCTGAACACTGCCGGATGAACCGGCTCATTCGCTTCTCCCACGCGTCCTTTGGAGCATTTACTG
>CAZHRU010000183.1:0-2907 GCA_964535015.1 uncultured Verrucomicrobiota bacterium
TTCTTCGGGCGGCGCGACAGTTTTGTGGTCACCCTCCTGAGTGCGATCCTGTTTGTGGGAACGGTGATGTTGCAGGTGGCGGGGTTTCTGGCACCGGTGAGCATTCTGATGACGGGCGGGGCGCATGTCATGGATTTGCGTTCGGCCACCGTTGTCGCCTTTCCGACTGTATTTGTGTGGTTTATCGTGTGGTATCTGGTATCGACGTTGTCCGATGCCGTCCGCCAGCGTGAGCGTGACCTTAACGCCGCCAACGAGAGGATCATGCGGGCGGATGAGGAGATTAACGTGCAGATGCTGCGTGTGACCCACGACCTGAAGGCGCCGTTCGCCGGGATCGAGAGCAACATCCAACTGTTGAAGCATGTGCATTGGGATGAGACGCCGGAAAGTGTGCGCGATATTATCGGCAAGATTGACCGGAGATCCATGGCGCTGCGGAGCAGGATTGGCGATATCCTGACGCTGGGGAACCTCCGATCAGCCCAGCCGGCGGAACGGGTGATGGAACGGGTGAATGTGCGCGATTTGCTGGGCGGTATCATCCGGGATGTGGAGGGCCTTGCGGAGGAGAAGAAGGCCAACGTTGCACTGATTGGCGGCGACGAATCGGTTATGAGCGACCCGAAACAGTTGAAGATTCTCTTCTCAAATCTAATTTCGAATGCCATAGTCTATTCCCACGAGGGCGGGGTGGTGGATGTGGGGGTTGAGGAGGAAGACGGAGAGGTTCTGGTTCGCGTTGCCGATCATGGAATTGGTATCAGCGAGAAGGCCTTGCCGCATGTGTTCGAGGACTTCTACCGGGCACAGGAGGCGGCGGCCTTTAATCCGAATTCAACCGGGCTTGGTTTGGCCATCGTCCGGCAAGTGGCGAGGAATCTGCAACTTTCGATTGTCGTGGAGAGCGAGCAAGGTCGTGGCACGGCGTTCCGGGTGGGAATCCCGAACCGGTGATGCACAGGAGGAGATGTGGCGATGGCGAAGATTATGATTATAGACGATGATGTTGAGATCGCCGCGAACACGGCGGCGATCATGAGTAAGGAAGGTCACGCGGTATCCATGTTGCACTCAATCGAGGGTGTGGTGCCGATCCTGAGCAAGGACCAGCCGGACCTCGTGATCCTGGATGTGATGTTTCCCGACAATCCGGTGGCCGGGTTTGATCTTGCGCGGCAGATACGGCGCAACAAGGCGACGCGGACCCTTCCCGTCATTTTGTTGACAGGGGTTAACCAGCATTTTCCCGCTGAGTTTTCCGCCAAGGATATTGATCCGGATTGGATGCCGGTTCAGGATTTCATTGAAAAGCCCGCCAAGGCAGCCGTGCTGATTCGCACGGTGGACCGGTTGCTCAAGAAAGGCTGACCGGCGTCTGCCGGGCGATGGGCATGTTAGGGCAATTTCGGGAGCGGTTGGCCGGGCAGAAGCAGGTCGCGGGGGCATTGAGTGCCCTGCAGTTCCTTGGGCCTGGCCTTCTGGTAACCGTAGGATTCATTGACCCCGGGAATTGGGCCGCCAATGTGGCGGCGGGTTCCGACTATGGCTATCAGTTACTCTGGGTAGTGACTCTGAGTACGGTCATGCTGATCCTGCTGCAGCACAACGCCGCCCATCTGGGAATTGTGACGGGAAGTTGCCTGGCGGAGTCATCCACGCGTCACCTGCCCGCCTGGCTTTCCCGTCCGGTTTTGAGCACGGCGGTGCTGGCGGCGGCCGCGACGGCGTTTGCCGAGATACTTGGCGGGGGCATTGCCCTGCAGATGCTCTTCCATATCCCGCTGCAGGCAGGCGCGGGCCTGACGGCCGTGGTCGTGGCTGGATTGCTGTTTTGGAATTCATACCGTCGGCTGGAAAAGATCATCGTGGGTTTTGTGTCGCTGATCGGGTTGGCCTTTCTGTTTGAATTGTCGCTGGTGGATACGCAGTGGGTGTCCGCCGCCCAAGGGTGGGTGACTCCGGCGCTGCCGACGGGGGCGATCATGATTGTCATGAGTGTGCTCGGGGCGGTGGTGATGCCCCACAACCTGTTCCTGCATTCGGAGGTGATCCAGAACCGGGAGTGGCATACCCAGGGCGAGAACGCGGTGATCAGTCATTTGAAATTTGAGTGGCTGGACACCTTGTTTTCGATGATTGTTGGGTGGATGATCAATAGCGCCATGATCCTGTTGGCGGCCGCCACGTTTTTCCAGCAGAAGGTCAAGGTGGATTCCCTTGAGCAGGCCGAGGCGATGCTGCGCCCGATCCTCGGTCATAATGGCTCCCTGGCGGCGACGGTATTCGCACTGGCGCTATTGTGCGCCGGACTGACGGCCAGTGTGACGGCGGGAATGGCCGGGGGTTCGATCGTGGCGGGTTTGTGTTCCCGGAACTATGACATAGGGAACCGGCCGTCCAAGGCGGGAGTCGGCATTACGTTGGGGGCGGCGTTGCTGGCGGTGCTGTTTGTGACCAACAGTTACAAGGCGCTGATCATGTCCCAGGTGCTGCTCAGCATTCAACTTCCCATCACCATTGTGCTGCAGATCTATCTGACTTCATCACGGAAAGTCATGGGGACGCACGTCAACACCCCGTTTGGGAAACTCTGGTTGTTCCTGGTGGCGGGCGTGGTGATTGTTCTCAATGGGGTGTTGCTGTGGAAGACGTTCGTGTCGGGCCTCTGACACGATCACACCATGCGATTCTTCAGACGGACGGATGAATGACCGGGTCAGGGGGACGTTGGCGCAATATCTTTCACGCACCGGAATCCGATCATGGGGCGGCCCTCGCTGAGGCAACCCTTGCGCAGGTTGTCATTGGCGGCGTTGCCGCGGAACGTGGTTACAAGTTCTGAATCCGGACTGAGGTAGGAGCCGCCGCGGAACACATGGTTGGGGCTCTTGGATGAGAAGCAGG
>CAZHRU010000184.1:0-2889 GCA_964535015.1 uncultured Verrucomicrobiota bacterium
TGCAGGCCATTCGAAATGTTGGCCGCGTCGAATGCAGGCCATTCGAAATGTTGGCCGCGTCGAATGCCCTGAGCAAGCGAGTGAAGCGAGTGCGTCGAAGGGCGTGTTTGTGGTTTGGTGCGTCTACATTCTGAAATGTCGCAACGGCAGTTATTATGTGGGACACACCCACAATCTCTCAGCACGATTCATTCGTCATCGGTCAGGAGCAGGAGCTCGGCATACAGACGCCAATCCACCGGAGAGAATCATCCACGTAGAGACTCTGGAAACCGAGCAAGCCGCCATTGTGCGTGAGTGCCAGATCAAGCGATGGTCACGCGCCAAGAAGGAAGCGTTGGTCAGAGGCGATCTTAGTGAGTTGCGGCGGTTGAGCCGCAGTCGTGACTAATCCTTCCGCCTCACCCTCGCAGGCGGTTCACCAGTTCCACGGCCATTTTTTGCAGTCTTGCGTGGTCCGGGAAGCGGCGTTCCAGTAACCGGTAGGCCCGGTGATGATGCAGGCGCTTCATTCCGCGCTCTACGGAGGGCATCACCGCATGCAGCATCTCATGGAACATAATGTATTCCACAAATTCCGCCGGCACGGACTCGGAATCGAGGACCGGATTGATCCGGATCACATTTTCCAGGCGACTGTATGATCCGAACCGGATCATCCGTGATCGCGCTCCACGTTTGGCCTTTCCGCGCCGCCCCCATCCGATTGAGCACAGCACCGTGCCATTGAAATAGCGGCGGTTCACCGCCTCGAACATCGCGGCCAGATCATAAATCCGGCCTTGTGTCTTCAGTGACTGGCCGCGGGGGTCGGCCGCTCGCAGAGCGGTGCTACATCTATTGGGATCGGCCGCTCGCAGAGCGGTGCTACATCTATCGGGATCGGCCGCTCGCAGAGCGGTGCTACATCTATCGGGATCGGCCGCTCGCAGAGCGGTGCTACATCTGTCGGGATCGGCCGCTCGCAGAGCGGTGCTACATCTATTGGGATCGGCCTGCATTCCCGCCACATACGCCTTTACTGCCAGCCACTCGTGCCGTGACCGCTTGACCAGATACCGGCCCAGCGCCGTGATCACGGCGTCCGGCGCGCCCAGGAACGATGCATGCAGTCGCACCTGCGCACCGCCCGCCGAGTCGAACCTCACCGACACCATGGATACCCGGTTCCGGGTCAGGGTCAGATCCACGAGGCGGCCTCCGTGGCGCAGTAATTCGGCACGAAGTTCCTCAAAGGAACGGGTCGGGTGTTCGAAGGTCATTTCCAACTGGTTGGGTTTGGCTGTGTGCATTGGATTTAAGATCCACGCCTTAACCCTTCGACCCGCTCAGGGCAAGACAGGCGCGGCTACGGTTGACTAGGCGCACCATGCTGGGTCTGCCATCCTCCGGTTGCCAAGGCCAGTACAATGGCGTAGATGAACATGAGTTCTGTGTCGCCGAAATTGTATTCCACCATGCCGTTGAGCAACAGTCCGGCCAGCATCAGTAGTACCACCGGCGCGACGACTCGTGCCAGGGCGGGAGCATTGTTGGGCTCAACTTCCTTCACCCGTGACGCGAGGTCACGGGGATCGAGAACCCGTTGACTGTTGGGTTCAACTTCCTTCACCCGTGACGCGAGGTCACGGGGATCGAGAACCCGTGACGCGTCCTCCTTCGCTGGAGCTCCGGCGGACAAGAGGTCACGGGGATCGAGATTATTGATGCGTGTTATCCGCAATGCGCGTACTGCTTGTGCCACGCCGACGACCATCCAGGCCAGGTAGACTGCAAATCCTGCCCACCCGGTTTCCACCAGGACCTGGGCCCAGTTGGCGTGCAGGTGGTTCCGGTTGGGTTCAATCCGCGGCCAGGCCTTTTTCATCATGTCGCTGGTGAGGCGTCCGTACCCGATCCCCATCGGATGCTCGCGCACCAGAGTGGGCGCCACGGCCGTCCACATCGCCAGTCGCCCATCCGCACGGGTCAGTTCCCGGCCGAGTCCGCCCAGGCGGTTCTGCACCGGCGGCAAGGCGGCCAGGCCGATCATGAGGGCCAGCGCCACCAGCCAGCCCCGCCAGCGCAGGTGCGATGCCAACAGGACACCGACCAGCAGGACCGCGCAAAACCAGGAACCGCGTTTGAAGTTGATCAGCAATCCCGCCATTTGCACCGTCAACATCAGCCAGAGGAAGGCCGGCACGCGACGTCCGTTCCGCATAAAGACCAGGATTACGGCCGTGCCCGCCACCACCGCCAGCATCAGCATCTGGCCATCGGTCATGGAACCTTTATCAATGAGTGCGGTCATGAAATCCGGCACGGGGTGGCGTGACGCCTTGAGGGGGTGCAGGATCAGATCGCGGAGCGCCAGGATCACGCCGCCGCCGAGGAAGGCCCAGACGATCTGCATGGCGCGTTGGGGGGTGCGGACCAAGGTGAAGGTCACCGGCAGGAGGAGGAACCACAGCAACTTGCCGGTGCGGCCCCAGAGGCCGGTTGTTCCGCCCGCGCAGGCGGAACCGGTGGCGGCGACGGCGACAAAGGCAAGGCCCAGCCAGGCCAGGGTCGGCATTTTCCAGGAGGTTTCGCGGCGGATCAGGGCCGCCGCGAAACACAGGGCGCAGAGGCCGGCCATGATCTGGCCGAGGGCGATGGAGAAGACGATGGACGCCATGGTGGCCAGCAAGGCGCCGAACGCCCAGGTTTCAGTTCGCGCGTTGACGGTCGGTGAAGTCATAGTGGTGGAAAGGTAGTGCAAGGTTGGCGGGGTTGCAATCTTCATGTGGCGAGGTGTCATCTTTCTATTACCCATAAGTAGCACCGAAAAGAAGGACTTCACCACTAATCTAGAGATATTGTCAAATGTTGTGGATGAGTTCCGGAGCGCATCCTGTTGTTGATTGA
>CAZHRU010000185.1:0-2884 GCA_964535015.1 uncultured Verrucomicrobiota bacterium
TGGAAGGGTTACGGGGATGAGCCCCGTAACCCCATCCGATCAAAATTCCGCAGGATGTAGGACCGCACGGTGTGCGGTCGAATTCTGAGCATGATAGTGTCAGAACTCGGAGATGCGCCCACTCCGGTTCAAACCCCGGAAGTTTGGGAAGGATGGACGGCGTGGTTCAAGGCGGCGGGGTCAGGGTGATCACGGTGATTTCCGGTGGGGCCAGGAACCGCAGCGGGGGGCCCCAGGTGCCGATTCCTCGGCTCACGAACAGATGTGAACCTTGGCCGATATCAAAGTGGCCGGTGGTAAGCGGATAGACCAGATGGGCGATCAGATGGAAGGGGAAGACCTGACCGCCATGGGTGTGGCCCGAGAGTTGCAGGTCAAAGCGGTCTATGGAGGATGGGTTAATCCGGGGTTGATGTTTCAGGAGGATTGTAAAGTGGGTGCGGGGGCCGGGAGGCGGGAGGTGTGCTTCGCTCGTGTAATCGGAGAGGCCGAGGTACTGTCCGGCGGGGTCATCGACGCCGTAGAGCGAGAGGGCGTCATTGAGGGTGACTCCCGTACCGCGCAGGAGTTGGAACCCGGCTTTCTGGTGGAGGATGACCGCATCCGCGACTCCGGTGTAGAACTCGTGGTTACCGAGAATGGCGTACTTGCCGAGGGGCGGGGAGAGGGTGGCCCAGGCGTCCGCGAGGGGCCCCACATTGCGCACGGACGAATCCACGAAGTCGCCGGTGCTGAGGATGAGGTCGGGGGCCAGGGCGCGGATGTTCTCCACGAGAGACCGGTTCCAATGTGCACTCCGCACGGTGCCGAGATGGACATCGGAAACCTGGACGATCCGGAGGGGTGGCGAGCCGTGCGGTAAGCCCGGCGCAACAAAGGTCAATTCCCTGTGAATGGGGCGCGAAGACTCCAGAAGGCCCCAGAGGGTGGCGGCGATGACGATGAGAACGGAAATGCCGGCGTGAACGTGCGGCGAAAGACGGAAGCGGCGGAACACCAGGTTCCAGAGGCCCAGGGTCCATCCGGCCATACAGAACCAGAAGACCCAGACCATCCAGAGGAAGGCCGTCAGGTTGACGATGCGGGCCAGCAAGGGGTGGCCGTTGTGATCGAGGAGGCGACCTGCGAACGGCAGGATAATGAGGAGCAGGAACAGGGATATCAGCAGAAGTCTTGTTTGGAGCGGGAGTTTCCATACGGCATTGATGCGCCGGTACACATAGGTATGCAGGGCGGCATAGAGTGAGATCGCGCCGATCAGGAATAGGATAAACATAGGGGTTAGTGACGGTACAGGGCGCCTTCGAGGGCCTGACGCATGATGTCGACAGGGGCCGGTTTGCCGGTCCAGAGGGTCAGGGCTTCGGCGCCCTGATGCAGGAGCATACCCAGACCGTTGGCGGTATGGGCGCCAGCCTGGGTGGCAGTGCGGGTGAACGAAGTATCCGGGAGATTATAGACGAGATCAAAGGCCAATTGGTTTGTGCCGAACGCAGCGGGGGGGAGGGGGGACGGGTCATCGGGTTTCATCCCGACCGGCGAGGCCTGGACGACCAGGGTTGCGGAACGGGCCGCCGCGATCCAGAGGGAGCGGTCGTTGCCAATGATCTGCACGGGGATGCGGGGGGCGAAGGTCTGGATATCGCGGGCGACGGCTTCGCAGCGCGAGGAGTCGAGATCGGCGAGGAGGATCCGTTCGCATCCCTCGACGGCGGAGGTGATGGCCACGGCACGGCCGGCGCCGCCGCAGCCGAGGACAAAGACAGAATGGCCCTGCGTGGAAGCGCCGAAGGCCTCCTGGATGGCGCGAAGGAACCCTTTGCCATCGGTGTTGTGGCCGCAGAGTCCGGCGGGGGTGATTTGCACGGTGTTGACGGCGCCAAGGCGGCGGGCGGATTCATCGAGGTTGGTCAGGCCGCGGAAGGCGACTTCCTTCAGGGGGACGGTGAGGTTCACGCCGCCGAAGCCCATGTTGGCCATGGCGGGTAGCACGGTCATAAGGTGATCGGGGTGCACGTCGAAGGCCAGATAGATGCCATCGAGTCCCAAGGCCTCGATGGCGGCGTTGTGCATGACCGGCGAGAGGGTGTGTCCGATGGGGTGGCCGAGCACGGCGAAAGGTTTTGTGTGGCCGGACAGTGCCTTCATAAGGGGGAGCCCCCGACGCGCTTGGTTTTTCGGCGTGCGGCGCGATCGAAGAGGAGGCGGTTCACGCAGGACAGATAGGCCTTGGCGCCTGCCTCGACGATGTCGGTGCTGGCGGCCTTGGCGCTGACGACGTCCTTGCCGAAGGCCACCCGTACGGTGACTTCGCCCATGGCGTCTTTGCCGACGGTGATGGCCTGAAGGGAGAAGTCGAGGAGGCGGCCCTTGATTTTGGTGATGCGATCGATGGTTTTCAAGGCGGCATCCACCGGGCCATCGCCGCAACCGGCGTCCTGGAAGACCTCATTGCCGCGTTTCAGGCGGAGTGTGGCGGTGGGGACGGTGGCGGTGCCTGCGGAGACCTGGAGGTAGTCCAGACTATAGACATTTTCGACGACATCCATCTGATCGCGTGCGATGGAGATGATGTCATCATCGTAGACGTGTTTCTTCTTGTCGGCCAACTCGATAAAGCGGTGGTAGGCGCGTTCGGTTTCCTCGTCGGTCAGTTTCATGCCCATTTTGGCCAGTTTGTCGCGGAAGGCGTGTCGGCCGGAGTGTTTACCGAGGACGAGGTCGGAGCCGTCGATGCCGATATCCTCGGGGCGCATGATTTCGTAGGTGGTGCGTTCCTTGAGGATGCCGTCCTGGTGGACGCCCGACTCATGGGCGAAGGCGTTGGCGCCGACGATGGCCTTGTTGCGCTGGACGGTCATGCCCGTCATGCGGCTGACCATGC
>CAZHRU010000186.1:0-2878 GCA_964535015.1 uncultured Verrucomicrobiota bacterium
TTCTCCGGGGACAACCTCGCCACCTTCGACTGCGTCATCGCCAATCCGCCATTCTCGTTGGAAAAGTGGGGCGAGGAGGTCTGGTCCAGCGATCCGTTCGGCCGAAACTTCGCCGGCATGCCGCCGGGCAAGACCGGTGATTATGCCTGGGTCCAGCACATGATCAAGAGTATGGCGCCGAAGACCGGCCGCATGGCGGTGGTGCTCCCCCACGGCGCCCTGTTCCGCATGGGCAAGGAAGGGGCGATCCGGAAGAAGATCCTGGGGATGGATCTGCTGGAGGCCGTGATCGGGATGGGGCCGAACCTGTTCTACGGCACCGGGCTCGCCGCCTGCATCCTGGTGTTTCGCCAGCGCAAGACCCGGGACCGCAAGAACAAGGTCCTGATCATTGACGCATCGAAGGAGTTCAAATCTGGCCGGGCACAGAACGAATTGTTGCCCTCGCATGTCGAGCGCATCTACGGTTGGTATCGCGGTTACAAGGACGTGGAGGGCGTGGCGCGTGTAGTCACGTTGGACGACATCGTTGCCAATGACCACAACCTGAACATCCCGCGGTATGTCGAACCGAAGGTTGATCAGGATGTGGTCTCTGTGGATGAGGCGATGAAGCGGTTGCGGAAGAGCGCGGAGGCGGCGTTTGCGGCGGAAGACCGGTTAGTCGGGATGCTCAAGAAGGAACATCTACTCCAATGACAGACGACACAGAGTTGCCTGAACAAGATTCCGAAGATGATACCAAAGATGCGTTTCTCGGTTTCTTAGTCGAAGACCGGCATCCGCTTTTGGTATTCAAAGAAGCCGTCCGGAAGCTTGTTGGCCGCACGACTTCCACGCCTGAGCAAATCTACCACCTGGCGAAGTTGCTTCTTGCGTTGGATCGATTTCCCCGGCCAACCACCGGGTTCACTTTGGAACTCTCGCTGGGTCAGGACGACGCGAACGGTGAGATGAGTTGTCAGGAACTCCACATGAATGAGAGTTCGTTCCGCGTCGGGAGAGTGGCGTGGATCATCATCGACCCGTCAATGGGGGGTGACAGCAAGAGCGACAACGTTTTAGAGGTCGAGGTCGGGGGTTATCGCGAATTGCTGCATCCCACTGCGTTTTCAGACTGGGCCGAGGAATTCGCCCTTCGCGTGGACGATCCAAACCAGACGCTCGAAATCTCCGACCTTGAATCCGAATCAGAAATCGACTGGGACGCCGAGAGGGACGACTCCGATTGGGAGAAGCTCGGTAGCGATAACGCATGACCCGTATCACCCAACAGCAACTCGAATCCTACCTCTGGGGGGCGGCGACGCTCCTGCGGGGGACCATTGACGCCGGGGACTACAAGCAGTTCATCTTCCCGTTGCTGTTCTACAAGCGGTTGTGCGACGTGTTCGACGAGGAGACCGCGGCCGCGCTCAAGGAATCCGGCGGGGACAAGGCGTTCGCCTCGTATCGGGAGAATCACCGATTCCAGGTGCCGTCTGACGCGCACTGGCGGGAGATGCGGCAGGTCGCGAAGAACGTAGGGCAGGCAATCCAAGCCGGTATGCGCGCCATCGAGACGGCCAACCCGGACAAGTTGTATGGCATCTTTGGCGACGCGCAATGGACCAATAAGGACCGGTTGGCGGACGCGATGTTGCGCGACCTGGTGGAGCATTTCAGTTCCCTGGAGTTGTCCGTAGCGAATCTGCCCGAGGATGAACTGGGCCAGGGGTACGAGTACCTGATCAAGAAGTTCGCGGATGACGCGGGGCACACGGCGGCCGAGTTCTACACGAACCGCACGGTCGTGCATCTGATGACCGAGATGCTTGAACCGCAGCCGGGGGAATCGATCTACGATCCGACCTGCGGGTCCGGCGGCATGCTGCTCTCCTGTATCACGCACCTACGCCGGCAGGGCAAGGAATGGCGGAACGTAAAACTTTTCGGGCAGGAACGGAACCTGATGACCTCCTCCATTGCCCGGATGAACTGCTTCCTGCACGGGGTCGAGGATTTCCGCATCGAACGCGGCGACACGCTGTCGGACCCGAAGTTCGTGCAGGGCGACCGGCTCCAGCGGTTCGACGTGGTGTTGGCCAACCCGCCCTACTCCATCAAGCAATGGGACCGGGAGGCTTTCGGCGCCGATCCGTGGGGGCGCAACCTGTTCGGCACGCCGCCCCAGGGGAGGGCCGATTATGCCTTCTGGCAGCACATTCAGTGCGGTCTGAACCCGAAGACTGGCCGGTGCGCCATCCTTTTCCCGCACGGGGTTTTGTTCCGGAAGGAAGAGGCGGAGATGCGGCGCAAGTTGATCGATGCCGACGCCATTGAGTGCGTGCTCGGGCTCGGGCCGAATCTGTTTTACAACTCGCCGATGGAAGCCTGCGTGGTGATCTGTCGTACGGCCAAGCCAAAAGCGCGGAAGGGCAGAATCCTTTTCATCAACGCCGTCAACGAGGTTACCCGCGAGCGCGCCCAGAGTTTTTTGACCGACGAGCATATTGAACGTGTCGTGAAGGCCTATGTGCGGTTCAAGGAGGAGTCGGGTTTTGCCAGTGTCGTTACGTTGGAGGAGATTCGCGCCAAGGATGGTAATCTGAGCATCCCCATGTACGTTGCGCCGGCGGCAGGAGCGGGCATGGTGCGCGAAGAAGGGGCTGGTTACGGACAAACGGATGTGCCTGGTGCATTGGCGACATGGCTTGCAAGTTCGGCGCAAGTGAGGCAATCTTTAGCTGCATTTTTGAAAGAACGTTAATGAGTGGAAAGTTGAACGTTTTTGTCAGTTCGACGCAGAAAGAACTCGAAGACGAGCGCGTCATTGTTCAGAATCTCCTGAATACCGACGCGTTTCTTTCCGCGCACTGTTCGCCGGTGCTCTACGAGT
>CAZHRU010000187.1:0-2860 GCA_964535015.1 uncultured Verrucomicrobiota bacterium
ACGAACCGCCATCGGTTGTCTCAAAGCAATAACCGCCTCCGACACCCAGGATATGCAGCGCGTTCGTGGAGTCGCTGATCGTTCCCAGAAAACTCGCCTTCCCCGGCCCGACGGCCTTCCAGTCTTCAACCGGCAAGTCCGCCAGGGCGATCGTCGCGCAGACGGACCCCGCCGCGACCGCCGAAACCACCCAATTGGCGCGAAGTGTTGTCTCTTTCATAAGTCCTTGCTCCAGTTACGTTTGTCTGTCAGTCCACCACACGACTTCCGACGCCACATCGAAGTCTTCGCCGGAAGAGAGTCGCATCGTCAAATGTATGTTCCATGAACTTCACAAACCTGACAAGTGCCCGCGCCGTTCAATCCCCGCGCGCCTTCGGCATTTCCCGGATTTCCACGTTGGCGAATCGGAACCGGCCTTCGACGACTTCCAGTACCAAGTCGATGCCTTCACCGGTCAATGCATACTCAGTCCTTCCGATGAGTTCGCCGTTGAAGAACAACGAGGCGTCGAGGTACGGTTTCCCCCGCGCATCTCTCTTGCGAACGCATTCCCATCGCACCTTGTTCCATAGACCCGGTCCAAGAGCCTTCTGCGGGAACTCGCGCCCCATGTGGATCTCCAACCCCTCCATGGCGTTCCGAGGCCGGTCATCGAACGTGTACTCATACGACAGACTGTATGCGTCGGTCCGTGCTTCGATGGGTTTGGTCACGATTCCCACTCGCGTGCCGTCCGGCGCCCTTCCGACGAGTTCAACCGCGGAGATCGAGGCGCCGTCGCGGTCCGCCCTGACGATACGTATGTCCGGACAGTCTTCCTCCGTTGTCGGACGGGTCCCGCCATTGCCGCGCCTCGTGTAGAGCATCCAGTTCGTCAACCCGTTGCCGAAAGAGTCCCGGAAGAGGACTTGTCCATCCTCGCGGATCGCCGCGGTCGCGATCGAGGCGCCGTCGCGGTCCGACCTGACGATACGTATGTCCGGACAGTCTTCCTCCGTTGTCGGACGGGTCCCGCCATTGCCGCGCCTCGTGTAGAGCATCCAGTTCGTCAACCCGTTGCCGAAAGAGTCCCGGAAGAGGACTTGTCCATCCTCGCGGATCGCCGTGGTCGCGCCGGCAACTCCCTTCGCCGTGAACTTGAGGAGCACGCCGTCCCGCACCGTCGCCGACTCGCCCGATGCGACCATCTCCCGTTTGCCGGCGCCTGCGAACTCGACGGCGCCGGAGATCACGTTCAACGCCGTTCCCATGTCTCCTGCCGTCAGACTCAGTTGCGTGCCGACAATGGTTGCCGACGCATGCGGCGTCTTGAACGTCATGCGCGCGTCGTCCCTCTGTTTCCGCGCGTCAGCCATCAGCATTCCTTTCTCCAGAAAGACCGACTTGGCGGAGGGGGTCACACCTTCGATCAGGCGAAACACGGAATTGGAGTGGACCACGATGACGGAACCGTCGGCATAGCGGAACCTGCACAGGCCGTCGTCTCCGACGACCATGCCATCTCCAACTCGCAGGGCATCTCCTTCCCTTGCGCGAATCGCGGTCCTCTCCATGTTGACCGTTCCGCGCATCTCCACGACCGTCCCGGTTGTGTCGTCGGATCCGACGCCATGCGGCAGGGCGAAACGCCAGACACCCAGGGTAATCACCAAACCCGCGGCGGCCGCCGCCGAACCCCAGAGGAAGACCCGTCGCCGGCGACTGCGTCCCGGTCTTGGCATTTCCAGGACGCCATGGGTCGGCGCCAATGAATGATCGCCGGCAATCCAGACGTTGGTGGCGGCCCCTTCGGCGGACGGAGACTCCTCGGAAAGACGCACGGCGAATACGCGAGTCAGTTCGTAATCTAGGGATGCGGCGCGGAAGAACTCGGTTCGCGCGGCCGCGTCGTCGCGCAGGATCGTTTCGAGTTGTTCCACCTGGTCGCGATTCGCATCGCCATCCAGATAGGCCCAGATCAGTTTGTCCAAGTCTTCGGTCATTGTCGTGATTCCGCCATCGTCATTTTTCTCTCGATGCAGTCCCTCAACAATCGTCGAACGCGAACGAGTTGCATTTCGACCGCCGCCACGTTCCGTTGCTGGTTCTCGGCGATCTCCCTAGTCTTCTTCCTCTCGAAGTACTTCAGATTCACCAGCCGGCGCGCCGATCCCTGGAGTTGTTCCAGACACTCCATCATGAACTTGTGCCGCACCGGGAGATCCTCCGTCTCCTCTGCCGCGGTTTCGGCGAGTCGCGACACGATGTCTTCCGAAAGGATGAGGCGGTTTTTGGCCTGACGTTCCCGCCACTTGAGCGCTTCCATGCGCGCTATTCCGATGACCCACGCCTCGAACGGACGGCTGTCGTCGTAGGCGTCCAGTTTGTCCCAGACTGTCCGCCAAACGTTCTGCAGGAGATCCTCCGCGTCGGTGAAATTGCGGCACGACGCATGCAAGTATGCGCGAACGGACCGTTCAACGGTCGCGAACTTCCCGATGAAGTCACGTCTATCCATCACATCGCCCTCTGTTCCCCCCGCGACGGCATCGCAACCGCCGCGCGTCTCACATGAGACATATCGCCGACGGCCTGCCCACGTATTCTAGCAACCTCACGGACCTGCGGACAGTATCGAAACATTTGACTCAACATCGTCAGTTCCTCCCTCGACAAACCACCCCTAACGCAGGCATCCAAGAGCCCATCGACGTACCTTCCGCCCGTGATCCGTTCCTTTAGGGTTCACGTCTTCAAAATGTATCCCGTCGGCGACCGGAAACCCAACAGAGAGTTTTGGCGATCCCCGCGGCCTTGTGAAAAAAGTGGGGCTTCAGGGTTTTAAGTGGGTAACCCCTACAGGTTGTGGAGAGGGGCT
>CAZHRU010000188.1:0-2857 GCA_964535015.1 uncultured Verrucomicrobiota bacterium
AACAAGTAACTTTTTATAGTTCATGGAAGAGTCCGGGGAGGTCCTACATGGATGGACCCAGCCTACAGCCTCTGGTGAGGCATTACGGCGGGCGAGACAGGATAAACAGGATAATTCAGAAAAAGACTTCACCACCCTCCTTCGTCCCGCAGACGCGGGACTGCGGCGGGCATGCTAATCTGCACTGATTGACACTGATTAACAGGGGAACAGACCAACATTGTCCAACATGTTGCGGTATTTCCGGGCGGCGAAGATACACCGCCCATAAATCCCGCAACGGTGTGTTAAGACATCTCAGGAAATTGCCTCCTCGATTATCCCCCATGGAAGTCGTGTTGCGATTTTTGATGGCGTGTATGTCACGCCAGCACAAATCGCAACACATTCCCCCGCCCCCCTGCCCTGAGCATTGTCGAAGGGCTGTCCCTTGCCCTGACCTCCCCATCAGTGCGAATCAGTGAAAATCAGTGGTGAAGTCTTCTTCATTGCTTCCCCATTCTTCGGGAACCGTTTGGCGAATTTTATGACTGGGGCACCCGCCAGGCATAAAACTCGCCAACCATTTCTGGTCCGCCCCTTCGCGAACTTCGCGACTTCCTGTGAAATACTCCCCGATCTCCCGATTAGTGTGGCACAAGGGGTCACATCGTAACAAGTAACTTTTTATAGTTCATGGAAGAGTCCGGGGAGGTCCTACATGGATGGTCAGGATAAACAGGATAATTCAGAAAAAGACTTCACCACCCTCCTTCGTCCCGCAGACGCGGGACTGCGGCGGGCATGCTAATCTGCACTGATTGACACTGATTAACAGGGGAACAGACCAACATTGTCCAACATGTTGCGGTATTTCCGGGCGGCGAAGATACACCGCCCATAAATCCCGCAACGGTGTGTTAAGACATCTCAGGAAATTGCCTCCTCGATTATCCCCCATGGAAGTCGTGTTGCGATTTTTGATGGCGTGTATGTCACGCCAGCACAAATCGCAACACATTCCCCCGCCCCCCTGCCCTGAGCATTGTCGAAGGGCTGTCCCTTGCCCTGACCTCCCCATCAGTGCGAATCAGTGAAAATCAGTGGTGAAGTCTTCTTGTCACGCTTGTCTGAAGTCTAATGTCTGATGTTGTCCGTAGTCTCTCCCCTTCCCCACCCCATCCCCACCCCCCTACTTCAGCATCATCTTCACCAGCGGATTATTCCATGTCTTGTTGACCTTCGCCTTCGGTCGCGTGGGGCCAGACTGTGAATTACAATTATCACCTGGATTTTGCGCTAACCCGCGCAAAATTCAGGTATCAGGATTCATGGGGTTGCTTCTCGGGAATGATTAATTTCAATCCCTTGAAATAATCCCGCAGATAGCCGCGATCACGAGCCAATAAACGATCTGCGTGGATCTGGGCATGAGCGCCAATCAGGAAATCGGGCATGACGCGGCCTTCACGCCCACCCCGTTTTAGATAGTGGTCGAAATGCTTTCCGGCCAGCATCGCTGATTCCATTGAGGAAGGAATAAAACCCATATTCCAATCCTTCAAGAATGACCGCAGATCACTCTCGCTTAAGGCAGGCCTGATTTCAGCAAGCACACATTCACAAAGAATCAGTCGCCCCTCTCCCATTGCCTTATAGAGCGCCTCACTGGAACTGTCGGCATGATCCAGATCATCACATAACACATCCAACAGAACCGATGAATCAATCGCCGTAATCATCCGCGCACCTTGGCTAAATAGTCATCAGTGCGCATCCTGCCGGGTAAACACCCACGTCCCCTCCATTTTCGAATCGGATCAAGAACCACTTCCTTATGCCCGACCAACTTCTGCCCCGAGAGATCCAAGTGCAGAATCACCCCGGGAACCAAACCCAGCGCATCCCGTAACGCCTTCGGTATGGTCACCTGCCCCTTTTCAGAAACAACCGTTTTCATACTCTTATGGTAGGAATTCCTACTTACCGTGTCAACCTAATCAACTTTTCAGTCCCCCCTTTTCCCTTGGGGAAGAGGGACTTCACCGCTGATCTGCACTCATTCGCACTGATGGGGAGAGGAGAAATGGAAAAGATGCGGGGAATCCAGGTGGGGATTTTGAACAAAAGTCGCGAAGCCGCGAAGAAAACCCTTCGACGCCGCTCAGGGCAGGGAGAATGTTGCGGGAGTTTTATGCGCCGCAAGTACACGTCGCAGAAAATTCCCGCAACGAACCTTCAAGGGGAAATTGAGGAAAATGTTCAGGCCATTCCAATTGTACTTCGCTCCTTTTCATTACTCCCCATTCTTCGGGAACCGTTTGGCGAATTTTATGGCTGGGGTACCCGCCAGGCATAAAACTCGCCAACCATTTCTGGTCCGCCCCTTCGCGAACTTCGCGACTTCCTGTACCTGGATTTTGCACCGACTTGGTGCAAAATCCACTTTGCGACAGCAGTCTGGGCGTCTGCAGTCGCAAAGACGTGACGTTTTGTGGATAACCAAACAGGTTATTCACAAAACGAACGTGGTTAACCCCGTTTACGCCCGTGGGAACGGGCGTATCACGGCCCTTCGGGTGAATTTTGCGCTAACCCGCGCAAAATTCAGGCTGTAAAACACTCCCCGATCTCCCGATTAACGCGAATCAGTGAAAATCAGTGGTGAAGTCCCATCCCCATCCTGTCTATCCTGCATATCCATGTTAACTTCTTTTCCGCACCCCCATCACCCGGAGAGTTTCTACATCGATGGACCCAGCCTACAGCCTCTGGTGAGGCATTACGGCGGGCGAGACAGGATGAACAGGATAAGATCCGAAGAAGACTTCACCACCCTCCTTCGTCCCGCAGACGCGGGACTGCGGCGGGCATGCTA
>CAZHRU010000189.1:0-2829 GCA_964535015.1 uncultured Verrucomicrobiota bacterium
TGGCCGTCCGCAGGCGTTCACAACGGTGTTGAGGTCTTGCGGCGTTTGGGTTTGGTTTGGGGAATCAGGGGCGCGGTGAGTTGTTCATAGAGACCGAACAAGTACTCCACACGATGGCGGTCAGTGGGAAAGGGTTCTGCCCGGTAACAACGGTCCACGGCGCGATCCAGTTCGGCGTGGGCCTTTACCAGTTTGGGCGGCATCGCCACCGGATCGTATAAGTCCGCCAAGGTCGCGTCCGGAAATTCCTTCCGGGTATCCAATACCTTCTGCGCCGCAACCTCCACCGCCGCCTTCTGCTTTTCTGTCACCGCCTGCGGCCAGGGAAAGTTGTTGTAGACGAGTTTTGCGGAATAACGATATCGGGATTCCAGACGTCCGCATACCTGACGCACCCAGGCCATGTGTATTGCGGATGAAAGGATTCCGAAATGGAACAATGTTGCATTAGGAATGATGAGTGCCAAATTACTGGCGATGACTTTGCTGGGCATGAAAGCCATGGGTATATATTTGCGACGTTCTGATGATACAGATGGAACAAGCAAATAATTTTGTTCCGCATGACTCACGAAAGCAAATTGAGTTGGTGTTGTGGCTAGATCGCGGGTTGCTTGTCGTTGACTGCTTAGTCGGAACTGTTGCACACCTTCAACGCGGCGCATGACTTCTGGCATTTGCCGCAAGTGGCGTGGGTCTATGTCATGCAACCAAAGGCACCATCGTTCTCCGCCATTTAGGAATTCTTGGGAACCAATAAATGGTCGCAAATATTGGGATGCTTGTGGTTCTTTTGCGAGCAATTCATTCTTCTCGCTAGCATTTAAGAGAAAGTTGCCACCATCAATCGGTTGATTGCCGAATTTCATTGGTGGAATTGTGCATATGGGTTTTGATCGATTGATAATCGTCCGGTCCGGCCCGTCGATTAGATATGGACTGATGTTCCTTGCCGTTGTAAGGGTCGCCTGTTCCTTATCACCTTCGTAATCGTAAATTGTCTTGGCCATCATGTCGAAATTGGCGAACCCGATGATGACCACATGGACATGGGCTTTACCGCGCGCCTCGCTGGCCCATGGGAAGGTGCGGTGTCCGAAAAGGATTTTGATCCCGTGCCGTTGGAAGAGGGCATTCCAAAGGACGCCAACTTGTTCGCCCTGGGTGATCGAATTGGTGGAGACAAAACCCACTACAATACCAGTGCCCTTGATGTAGTTTGCGGCTTTGAAATACCAGCCGGTTACATAGTCCAACAGGCCGACGTTTTCGACGTCACCGGCCACGGATTGAATGTCAGTCCTTTGTTCTGGTGACTGGAACTTCGCGCCCACGAACGGCGGGTTTCCGAGGACGTAGTTGCATTTTTCGGGCGGCAGTACTTCCTTCCAGTCCAGACGCAGGGCATTGCCGCAAACGATGTGCGGGGCGGCACATAGGGGCAGTTTGACGTAATACTGACCGAACGCCTCGCTGAGTTGCTGGTTCATCTGGTGGTCGAGTAACCAGAGGGCGACTTCGGCAATGCGGACTGGCCACTCACTGATCTCGATTCCATACATCTGATCCACGTCGAGTCGGGATAGGTGTTGGATATCGGTGACTTGTTGGCCGCCATGGATGGCCTTGAGGACCTCGACTTCGAGCAGACGCAGTTCGCGGTAGGTGATAACCAGGAAGTTGCCGCACCCGCAGGCGGGGTCAAAGAAACGAAGTCCGGCCAGTTTCTTGTGAAACTCGTCCAACCGCGACTTGCGTTTGTTGGAACGGTCCGCCTGGATTTGGGCGAACTCGGCCTTGAAGTCGTCCAAAAACAGGGACCGGATCACCTTCATGATGTCCCGTTCGCTGGTGTAGTGACCGCCGGATTGACGCCGTTCCTTGGGGTCCATGACGGACTGAAAGAGGGACCCAAAGACGGCGGGGGAGATTTTGCTCCAGTTAAAGGACGAACAGGCCAGCAGGGCGTTGCGCATGTCGCGGTTGAACTGGGCGAAAGGCAGGCGTTCCTGGAACAGGCCGCCGTTGACATAGGGGAACAGGGCGAGGTCTTCGTCGAGATTCTTCTGACGTTTCTGCGGCGGGGTATCGAGCACCTCGAATATCTGGGCCAGATGGATACCCAGATCCATGCCGTCCTCGCGGGTGTTCGTCCGGATGTAGTTCTGGAAAAGGTGGGGTTGGTCGAAGATGCCGGTATCGTCGGCGAAGAGGCAAAAAAGAATCCGGACCAAAAACCGTTCCAGGTCATGCCCGGAATAACCGCCTGCCTTCAGGGTATCGTGAAGGTTGGCCATCATTTCCGCCGCCTTGAAGTTGGCGGGATCCTCCGGGTCAAGTCGGACGGGTTTTTCGCCTTTGATGAAGGCGAATTCGCGGACGTGTTTATGGAGTTCGGCCACGGGGATATCAAGGGTGCGGACGCGCCACTTGTCGAACAAAGGCAGGTCCTTCGGGTCATCCGGTTCAAGATCATGCAGGACGATGCGGGCGAAATCGGAGAGGATCACGTAACGGGGGATTTCCACGGCGCGGCCGTCGCGGGCGAGATCCCGGATGTAACGGAAGGCCTGGGACCCGGCCTTGCTGAGATCCTGACCCAGGGACTTATGTTCGACCAGAAGTTTGCCACTCCAGAAGAGGTCAATGAAACCGTACTGGCCCTTCAGGTTGCGGACGGGTTCCTCGAACGAGGCGACGGTTCGGCGTTGGAGGCCGAAGACATCGAAAAACTCGTCCCAAAAGGTTTTGGCCTCGGCGCGTTCGCTGGTTTCGCCGGCCCACTGGCGGGTGAACTTGATGGCGCGATCCCGGACTTCGTTCCATGAA
>CAZHRU010000190.1:0-2826 GCA_964535015.1 uncultured Verrucomicrobiota bacterium
GGGTGACGGGGACAGTCCCTGAAAAACCTCTCAGAAATCCTGATCGTCATCTTACTCGTAATCGTAATCGCCTGCCCCGGAAGATTACGATTAAGATTATGATTAAGATTACGAGGACAATATCAGATTTATGTGTGTTTCGCACGATGTCGATGGTTTCGATGAGAGATGTGACCAGGACGGCGGGAGTCAGTAAGGCGACCGTCTCCAAGGTGCTTTCGGCAAGGGATCAGCGCTGCGAATCAACCCTGCCACGCAAAGCCACGTGTTTCGCAAGGTGCTAAGATTCTGGTTGTGCGGATAGATTGTGTGGGTGTCCCTTATTTCCTTTTCGCACATTCATTTAGCAGCCTGGTGAAAAACTCATAGACATCATTTTTCCTGTTGCCTCCCTAAATCGCGGTATGTATAATCGCCGCAACACATTGAGGTGCAATGAGATATGTCTATGATGCGACGCGAGAAAGAGAGCCAGTCCGACCTGTGGATTGCTGCTGGGAAGGTGGCGACCGGACCGGGGAACCCGTTCTACAAGCGGCTGAATGCCGTTCTGGCCAAGAATGGGTTTGATCCGTTTGCGGAAGACCTTTGCGAGAAGTTCTACGCGGACGGTAAAGGCCGGCCGGGCATCGCTCCGGGCATCTATTTCCGGATGCTGCTGGTGGGTTACATGGAAGGGATCGATTCCGAGCGGGGCATTGCCTGGCGCTGCGCCGACTCGCTGGGGCTTCGTGAGTTCCTGGGGTATACGCTGACAGAAGCGACTGCCGGGTATTCCTGGCCGTTATGCTCAATCATTCCCTTGTAAAGGGGGTTTGAGATGAGGGCGAACACCCGGTATCCGGTGAATCGCTTTTCCCCGACGGTTCGGGTAGTGCCATCCCGTCTGACCAAGGTGCGTTTCCGGGTCCGCCCCCCCAGTTTGTTGATGTAATGGGCAACAGCGGTAGGATTCCTGAGGCGTACCGCCTGGTTGAAGATATCCTCAACGAGGGCTGTATGGTCGGTAGCGGCATTCTTTCGAATGCCGCGCCGTTGGAAGGAATAATAGAGGGGGAGGAGATCGGCATTTCTACAAACTAGTACTGAAATTATCTTGCGGGGCATGACGCACCCTCTTATGATCGGGGCACGACCGCGTTGCATTCCGGATCGGCGGCCCATAAGGAGGTCCCATGAACACATCTGCCATGAGTGAGACCAGAAGACTCCGTCAACGTATTGCCACGTTGGAGACCACCCTTGCGGAGCAAACGCGACGGACCGAGGCGCTCCGCCGGGAGATTGCACTATTCGAGGCATTCTTTGATGCGTCCCCCGGCATTCTCAACATTACTGACGCCAAGTTCAATTACCTGAAGACGGACCCTCTGACCCCGACCTATTTCGGGATCGACCGCCAACGTATTGTCGGCAAATCGGTCAAGACACTCGCGCCCGTGTTTTACCGTCGCTATGCGGCCATGATGCGGCAAGTGACCGAGACCGGTAAGCCTGTGATGAACGTGGCCGTGGAAGCCCCCGTGTCGGCGCGCCCAGGAGAAGTCGCCCGTTGGCGCGCTTCATACTTTCCCGTTCGGCTCCCTGGCGGAAAACGCGGGCTTGGTGTTGTCGGCGTGGAGATCACCGATATGTGTCGGGCGGCCGAGGCGGCGTTGCAGGAGTCGGAGGGGCGTTATCGAGGCCTGTTCGCGCAATCGGCAGACGCCATCGTGGTCTTCGACCCGAAGACCTTGGCTATTCTGGATTTCAATGATGAAGCCTGCCGCCGTCTCGGTTACAGCCGCAGGGAATTCGCCGAACTGAAGATCTCTGACATTGATGTGGTCGAGTCCGCCGCGTCGGTGCGACGCCATGCCAAGCGGGTCATCCTCAATGACGTTGCCGTGTTTGAGACGAAACAACGAACCAAGCGTGGCGTTCTCCTGGATATTGAAGTCCGATCCAAAGCCATTCGCCTGGGGGGGGAGGTCGTGATTCAAGGGTGTTGGCGGGACATCACCGATCGCAAGAAGATCGAGGTGGAACTCCTCCATGCGCTTGAAAACCTTGAGGCAAAGGTCATGGAGCGTACAGCGCAACTTCAGGCATTGACGTCGGAACTGATTCGCGTTGAGCAGGCGGAGCGGGAACAAATCGGGCAAGTCATCCACGACGACCTGCAGCAACTGCTGGTGGCCGCACAATGCCACATTGCCGCCATGCCTCAGGCCGGGGCAGATGCCCAACACAAGGCGAGCGTGCTCCGGATCCTCGGCATACTGGACAAGGCCATTCAGGTTGCGCGTGTTCTGACGCACGACCTCATGCCGCTGGTGTACCGCGGTCAAACCCTTGCGTCCGGACTGAAAGGGCTCGCGCATGACATGCGGGAGAATTTCGGGTTTGCCGTAGGGATCAAACTCGACGCCAAGGCCAGGCTGGTATCGCATACCGTGCGCACATTCGCCGTCAATGCGGTACGCGAACTGCTCTTTAACGTCATCAAACATGCGGGCACCCACAAGGCCCAATTGACACTTAAACGTTTGGGAACCGGTCGCATCATCATCGTGGTGGCCGACAAGGGCAGGGGGTTCAAAGCCACGCCAGGACACTACGGAACGGGTCTGTCCCGCATTCGCGACCGCGCGGAGGTGTTTGGCGGCGAACTCGGCCTTATTTCCCGCCCCGGCGGAGGCACGCAGGCGCGTTTGATCCTGCCAAACGGCTAAATTGCTGGAGATGGTGGGGAATGCCGAAGGTGTAGGACCGCACGGTGTGCGGTCGGGGGTGGGGAATGCCGAAGGTGTAGGACCGCACGGTGTGCGGTCGGGGGTGGGGGTG
>CAZHRU010000191.1:0-1804 GCA_964535015.1 uncultured Verrucomicrobiota bacterium
ATGTTGACACCACTACATATGGGGGCTACCCACACAAAACCCGGAAGCGGCCAACATATATTGAGGGACCAGTTCCTTTTCACGGGAAGAGTCCTAAGTTTCACTCGGGCCATGTCAATGTTGCTTCTACTTGAAAGCCTTACTTCGGCCGGCTGTCTGGCCCACTTGTTGAAAATTACGCCGCCAGACTTCAGGCGTCAACCACGATGTTGAGAAATGTGTTGGATGTGTAATGCACTGGCAGTGTGCTGGTTGCGGAGGGATTCCTGGTGGATGTGTTTGAGAAATGATTCGGGTGGTTTGGCGGATGGCGCGAGGCGATCACGGTAAGTCATGCATTTGGAGTCGGAAGCCGTTTCCTACCGCTGTCCTAAAAGCCCGCTATTGGGATGATAGGGGACCAGTCGTGATTTCCGGAACCCCGATCGCAATAAATGGGACTTGCTTGTCGTTAATACTAGGTATTAGGATAATAGAGGACTAGTCCTCTATCCCGCTAATAAGCAGGCGATGAAAGGTGGTTGATTGTGGAAGTGATTGAGTTGCAAGCGTTTGAGACTTTCATTAAGGAGCGCGGTTTGGTGCCGGAAAAGAATCTGCCGTACTACTTATCCTGGGTGCGTAAATTCTTGCAGGCCTCGTTACCGCCGTCGGCGGTCACGCCGGATGATCGGTTGAAGGCGTATATCGATCAGTTGGGGCGGGATGTGAGGGTGTCGGAATGGCAACTTCAACAGGCGGCGCGGGCGGTGGATCTCTATCAGCGAATCTTTCTTAAGGAGGTTGGGAAAAGTGTCGAGGCGGAGGCGGCTTCTGAAGAAAAGGTTACGGATGCGGAGGCGGCTTATCGTCGGATGAGGGAGTTGATGAGGATTCGGCATTATGCGTATCGTTCGGAACAGACGTATTTGGATTGGACGAGAAAGTTCATTGCGTATGCCACGTTGCATAACTTGGACTGGAGCAAGGAGGAGGCGGTGCGCAGTTACTTGTCGTATTTGGCAACGGCGTTGAATGTGGCGGCTTCGACGCAGAACCAGGCTTTCAATGCGTTGTTGTTTCTACAGAGGGAGGTACTTGGGACGGTGGTGGGGGATATTGGCGGTGTTCGCGCCAAACGCGGGTCCAAGTTGCCCGTGGTGTTGACTGTGCAAGAGGTCGCCGCAGTCCTCAAGGCGGCGGATGGCGACGTGAAGTTGATGTTGGAACTGACGTATGGTGCAGGGTTGCGGGTGTCGGAAACTGTGCGAATGCGGGTGAAGGATCTCGACTTTGACAACCGGTTGGTCTTCGTGAGGGCTGGCAAGGGGGACAAGGATCGCAGTTCGTTGTTGCCGCGGCGGCTCATTGAACCCTTGAGGCGTCAACAGGAGGCAGTTAAAGCGATCCATGACCGGGATTTGGCGATGGGGCACGGGTCCGTATATCTGCCGTACGCCTTGGATCGGAAGTATGTCAATGCGAGTCGTGAGTATGGATGGCAATACGTATTTCCTGCGCGAGACTTGGCTGTCGATCCCCGAAGCGGGGTCGTGCGTCGGCACCACATAGGGGATGAGGTCCTCCAGCGTGCCATGAGGGCGGCAGTGCAAAAGGTGGGGATAGTCAAGCCGGCGACGGTCCATACGTTGAGGCATTCGTTTGCCACGCATTTGCTCCTGAAGGGGGTAAATATCCGGGAGGTGCAGAAGTATCTGGGGCACGAGAGTGTGGAGACGACGATGATTTACACGCATGTGATCAGGGGGATGGATTCGACGGCGGAAAGTCCGCTGGATGAGTTGTGAGGTGCTACATGTGCGGA
>CAZHRU010000191.1:1904-2798 GCA_964535015.1 uncultured Verrucomicrobiota bacterium
AGGTGGGAAGAGACCGCATGCCATGCGGTGCTACATGTGCGGAAGGTGGGAAGAGACCGCATGCCATGCGGTGCTACATGTGCGGAAGGTGGGAAGAGGCCGTATGCCATGCGGTGCTACAGAGGAGGCGGGGGGAGGGAGGGAAGGGAAGAGTTTTCTGTGACGGGGTCAGGTTGAAAATCGGCTTGGAATATACGGTCTCGACAGGGGTTTGGGGATGGGGGTAGAGTTTCTGCACATGAATACCACGGTAAAATCGCGATCTATCCGTCTTCGGCTGGTCCAGATGGAGGTTTATCCCGGGCGGCCGCGGGAGAACACCCGGCGCATGCTGGAGCAGGTGGCGTTGGCGCGGGGGGCGGGGATGGAGATGGTGGTGTTTCCGGAGATGGCGATTCCGGGATATCTGGTGGGGGATGAATGGGAACGGCCGGCATTTTTGCGTGAGTGTGAGGCATGCGGGGAGGAATTGCGCGAGGCGGCGCGTGGAATCGTGGTGCTGTTCGGGAATGTCGGAGTGGACTGGCACAAACACAACGAGGATGGCCGGGTCCGGAAGTACAACGCCTTGTTTGTTGCGGCGGATCAGTGGTTCACCGGGCCGGCGGGGAGTCCGTATCCGTTCGTGATCAAGACCCTGATGCCGAATTACCGGGAGTTTGATGACAGCCGGCATTTCTACGATAACCGGAAACTGGCGTTGGAGTTGGGGTGCCCGGCGGAAGCGTTGGTGGGGCCGGTCCATGTCGGCGGGTGGCAGGTGGGGGCGGTGTTGTGCGAGGACGGATGGGATGCGGATTACCTGCTGTCGCCTTTGCGTATCCTGGCGGGCAAGGGGGCGGATTTCTTTGTCAATGCCAGTGCGTCGCCGTTCACGTTTGACAAGAATCACAA
>CAZHRU010000192.1:0-2770 GCA_964535015.1 uncultured Verrucomicrobiota bacterium
GCGGCCAACGCAGGGGACCGGCGGCAGGCGCGGGCCGGGGACAGGGCCGAGGGCGTGGCCAAGGCTTGGGCCGCGGTGGCAGAGGCAGCGGCGGCAGGGGTGGTGGCGTTGGTGGTGGTCGCTAAATCGTAACCATAAGAAAGGAGTTCATTATGCCAGAAGGAAATGGAATGGGACCGAGAGGAATGGGGCCGATGACAGGCCGCACGGCGGGGTTCTGCGCAGGGTTCGGAGTACCCGGATACGTGAATCCTGGTACGAGTCGAGGGTGCGGCTTTGGAGGACGCGGCGGCGGCCGCGGATGGCGGAACATGTTTCACGCCACCGGGCTTCCGGGGTGGGCGCGCGGAGGTGTGCCAGCCACACTTGCACCGGCACAGGAACTCGATGTTCTGAAACAGCAGGCCGAGTCCCTCGGCCATGCGCTCGAGGATATTCGGAAACGTGTTCAGGAGCTCGAGTCCCAGCCGGTTGAGAAGTAAGGACCGACTGAAACTAACGCGGTGGTGGGCAGTCCCAACCGGGCCTCCCCGCCCAGTCTCTTTGAGTGAAGACAGGCATGAAAGACTATCGTCATCTCTTTGGCCCTGTGCCCTCCCGGCGTCTCGGGCGGTCGCTGGGCGTGGATTTGACGCCGTTCAAGACCTGCACTCTGGACTGCATTTTCTGTCAGTTGGGCCGCACCACGCACCAGACGCTGGATCGTAAGGAGTATGTGCCAGTAGCGGACGTTGAGGTCGAACTTGAGACGTGGATCAAGGAAGGAGGCAAGGCGGATTACATCACGCTTTCAGGGTCCGGAGAGCCGACGTTGCACACCCGGTTCGGCGAGGTGTTGCAGTTCGTTCGTGAGCGGACCGCTATTCCGACCGCGTTGCTGTCGAACGGCACGCTGTTCTGGCTACCCGAGGTGCGGGAAGCGGCGAAATTGGTCGACATCGTCAAAGTATCGCTCAGTGCCTGGGATCAGCACTCATTCGAGAACGTCAACAGGCCACATTCCGATCTTAATTTCCGGAAAATCATGGAGGGCTATCGCTCCTTTCGTGCCGATTTCCAGGGCAAACTCTGGATTGAGGTGTTTCTCGTCCCGGGCGTGAATTCCTTGCGGGGGGATGTGGAGAAGATCGCCGTGCTTGTTGACGCCATTGGCCCCGACGAGATCCATCTAAACACCGCAGTGCGACCGCCGGCCGAGGAGTGGGCGATCGCAATGCCAAGCATGGGAATGGAGGCTCTGACAGGGCTCTTTCGGCCTACGGCGAAGGTGATTGCCGAATTTCCGTCGGACAAGTCCGCTGAGGTTGTGGCAAATGACGCCACCATCCTGGCCATGCTCAAGCGGCGTCCCTGCACGGCAGAGCAAATTGCTGAGGTGTTTGGCATGCACCTTAACGAAGTGTCGAAGTATCTTGGAATGTTGTTGGGGACGGGCCGGATACAAACTCAGGGTAGCGGTAAAGAAGTGTACTATGTTCCCGCTGAAGTTGGAAGAAACTGAGATGCGGAAAAGGAGAAAGAGATTATGGCAGCGCAGGTGAATGGAGGCATGTGTACCGGTTGCGGGCTGTGCGTGAACGCGTGTCCGGTTGGGGCGATCAGTTTGGAAAATGATAAGGCAACGATAGATGGCGAGAAATGTGTAGACTGCAGACTATGTGTGGAGCAATGCCCCAACGATGCGATTCGCGTGCCGTAGGCTTTGCCTTATCAAGGAAGGAGGAGAACAACAATGCCGGAATTCGGATCGCCCTTTTCAGGGCTGGCACAAGACAGAAAACTCACAGAGGCTGAACTCATAAGGGCCATTCGTTTCATGGTGGTCGCCGAGTACGAAGCCATTCAGTTGTATATGAGGAAGAGATGACCATGACAAAGACACCTGAACTGACACTGACGGACGCTAATATCGCCACGGAAACCGGCACGGGTGTGGTCCTGGTCGATTTTTGGGCACCATGGTGTGGTCCCTGCATCCGGCAAAGTCCCATTATCGAGAAGGTGGCCGCAGCCATGGCCGGGCTGGCGAAGGTCGGTAAATGCGATGTGGACAAAGCACCTGAGGCAGCCGCGCGATTTGATGTCAAGGGTATCCCGACCTTGGTCATTCTGAAGGATGGCAAGGAGGTCGAGCGATTTTCCGGTATTCAACAAGAAGCGACGCTGATCGAAGCTCTCAAGAAACATGTTGGAGAAGAAGCAAATGCAGGATCCGCAAAGCGATGAGTTCTTCGGCCGGATGAACGACCCCACCGCATCAGCCTCGATCACGGGTTTGTGCGGCGACGCAATGGAATTCCATCTGGTCATTAAGAATGACCGAATTGAAGACGTTCGGTACTACACAAATGGCTGTGACAATACCCGCTCATGCGGCCACGCTGTAGCGCGACGTGCGAAGGGTCAAAACGTCACAGATGCTCTGTCCATCAGCGCGGGTGAGATTATTCGATCGGGGGAATGTAAAACGGCGGAAGGAAGGCACTGCGCAATTCTGGCCGTAACAACGTTTTATCGGGCTATCGCGGACTACCTATTGAAGCCATGAAAATAGCCATTGCCAGCGGAAAGGGGGGTACAGGCAAAACCACCATTGCGGTGAACCTTGCATGTGTTCTGGCGGATACCGGCCAGAAGGTTCAGTACCTGGATTGTGATGTCGAGGAGCCGAACGGCCACATCTTCCTCAAGCCCAAGATCACCGCAACCGAATCCGTGGGGATTCCCGTGCCGGTGGTGGATGAGAAGAAGTGTACCGGCTGCCGCAAGT
>CAZHRU010000193.1:0-2755 GCA_964535015.1 uncultured Verrucomicrobiota bacterium
CCCCCGCGTCCTTCTCCTTGGCCTTCTTGGGCAATCCCGCCACCTTCATGTACCCCGGAAACGACACCTGCGAGGCCGTCGCACGGAAAAGATAATCCGGCACATCCCCAGCCGACCCGGTGGTCTCCACCTCAACCGTGCGCTGCTCAATCTTCGCCGGCGCCATCTGGCAGGCCACAAACCGCTGCCAGATCAACGTGTATAACTTGAGTTGCTCCGGACTCAGGATGGACGCCAGTCGCTCCGGCGTGCGCGTCACATCCGTCGGACGGATCGCCTCATGTGCTTCCTGCGCCGAACTCCGGCTCTTGAAGTAGTTGGGCTTCTCAGGCACGTACGCGTCCCCGTAGTTCGCCCCGATAAACTGCCGACAGGACTCCACCGCGTCCCGCGACAGATTGAAGGAGTCCGTACGCATGTAGGTAATCAATCCAACCGGACCATCCCCCAGATCCTCGCCCTCGTATAACTTCTGCGCAATCTTCATCGTCCGGCTGGGCGACAGGTCGTACACCCGCGACGCCGCCTGCTGCAACGAACTGGTGATAAAGGGCGGAAACGCCCGCCGGCTGAGTTCGCGCCGGACGATGTCGCGTACCCGCAACGATCGCGTCTCCAGATCCTTCAAAATGGCTTCCGCCTGCTCCGGACTCTTGACCTCGGCCTTTTCACCCTTGATCCGCGCCAGCCGCAACGCAAACGGATCGCGCGGATCCACCAACTTGCGTACCGTCGCCCCGAACAACCAGAAGGCCTCCGGGACAAAACTCCGGATCGCCGTCTCCCGCTCGCACACCAACCGCAACGCCACCGACTGCACCCGCCCGGCACTCAGCCCCCGCGAAATCCGGCTCCACAACATCGGACTGACCTTGTACCCCACAATCCGATCGAGCACACGCCGCGCCTGCTGGGCATCCACCAGATTCTGGTCTATCTGCCGCGGGTGCTCAAAGGCCTCCTTCACCGCACGGGCGGTGATCTCATTGTAAGTAACCCGGAAGAACTGATCCTCCGGCACCGCCTTGGCCAATAGCGCCTTCAAGTGCCAGGCAATCGCCTCCCCCTCGCGATCCGGGTCAGGCGCCAGATAAACCGCCGCACACGTCGCCGCCGCCTCCAGCAACTCCTTGGCAACCTTCTTGCGCTCCTCGGCAACCACGTACTCGGGCAAAAACCCGTTCTCGAGATCCACCCCGAGTTTCTTCACCGGCAAATCTCGCACATGCCCCATCGACGCCTTAACGACATAATCCGCACCCAAGATCTTGTTGATTGTTTTCGCCTTGGCCGGCGATTCGACGATAACCAGGTTCTTTGCCATGTTCACTCCTTATTGCCTTCTCAAGCCCACGCGCTGGCCGGGCAGCATCTTTACCATCCGTTTGATTTCCAACCCCATCACCAAGGCGCTGATCTCCGCCGCCCGGCGCCCCGACTTGCGGATCAACGTATCCACGTCCGCCTCGCCATCCGCCTCCAACAACCCCAGAATATCCCGCTCCGCCTCCGTCAACGACACCTTGCGAGCCGCTTCCTTCGGCGCACTCGCCGGCATCGGCAGCAACGTCTGCAACTCGTCCAGAATGTCCTCCACCCCCTCCACCAGCCGCGCCCCCTGCTTGATCAACCGGTGGGGCCCCCGCGACCCCGCCGCGTCCACGCGTCCGGGCACTGCAAACACCGTCCGCCCCTGCTCCATCGCCTGATTGGCCGTAATCATCGCCCCGCTCGACACATCGGCCTCAACCACCACAACCCCTTGTGAAATCCCACTGACAATCCGGTTCCGCACCGGAAACGTCGTCTTGTCCGGCTGCCGCCCGAACGGATACTCCGTCATCACCGCACCCGACTGCGCAATCTCCTCCGCCAGGCCGGCATTCTCCGGCGGAAACAGACAGTCCATCCCGCCCCCCAACACCGCCAAGGTCCGCCCGCGTCCCTTCAAGGCCCCCCGATGCGCCGCCGTGTCAATTCCACGCGCCAACCCGCTGATCACCGTCACCCCGTTCTGCGCCAGCAGAAATGCCAACCGCTCCGAGGTCTCCAATCCGTAATGACTGGTCCGCCGCGACCCCACCAGGGCGATCCCACACTCATCCCGCGACTGCAACGTCCCCTTCACATACAACGCCAGCGGTGGATCGTAGATCTGCAAAAGCCGCTTGGGATACTCCGCATCCGCCCGGGTCACGATCCGCGCCCCACTGCCCTCCGCCTTCTCCTCCTCCGACTGCGGGTCCAACCGGCCCTTCTGGTCAAGAATCCGCGCCACCATCTCATTCCCCACCCCGGAAACCCGCTTCAACGTGTCACCATCCGCCTCCAGAATCGCCTCGACCGATCCAAGGGCGTCCATCAACTTCCGGACCGTCACCGGCCCGATGCCCTGCATCATATTCAAAACGATATATGCCTGTCTCGCGTCCACGTTCCACACCTCTCTGCACCGCGGCCTCCCCAGCGGAGGCGTCTACATACCACAACCTCCACCCAGGCGCAACCCGTGATCCCCACCCCCATCCTTGCGTGGGAATCCGAGCGCCCACGTCGAGTATGGGACAACCCCGTTACGACAGTCAAACGGGGCGCATCTCCGAGTTTTGATGACACAACATCAGCCGCCCACCGGGCTCGTCCCGGTGGAGGCAAACCACGACGACAGCCGCCCACCGGGCTCGTCCCGGTGGAGGCAAACCACGACGACAGCCGCCCACCGGGCTTGTCCCGGTGGAGGCAAACGTTGACGACA
>CAZHRU010000194.1:0-2736 GCA_964535015.1 uncultured Verrucomicrobiota bacterium
CATGTTGACACCACTACATATGGGGGCTACCCACACAAAACCCGGAAGCGGCACACACATATTGGCCGTCGGGCTGAAATCGCCCTTCCGCATTTCGGGCATTTTGATGGCGGCTGCTTCGCTACCTTGCCGTCAAGCCGTCCGTCCCGCAAGTCGATTTCTTGGACTTTCCGGATCAGTTGCTCGTCCGCGTATCCGTGCTCATCCCTCAACATCGTCCAGAGGGCCTCCGTAATCATCAGCAGGCGTTCGACATCCATCTGCATCAATTCAACTTGTGACCGAGCCTGCGTTGCAGTTGCCGCGGCGCGTTCTGCCGTCATGCCGGCTTGCTGCGCCGCGATACTTTGGCGCGCTGCGTAACCTGTGAATAGAGCATCAAGCATTGTTTATCTCCTCGTCGAACGTTAGCGCGCACCCTCCGAGTGCCTTGCAGGGGCACGAGGTAGCGGTGCGGCGCTTTGTGGACGCCTCGCATGGCTGCAAAGTTATGGGATTCAAGTCCCCTACAAGTGGTCAGAATATATGAACGGTTAGCGAAGGACAAGATTGGAACCGCGAGGATCCGGTTGAAGGAAGGCTGGAGCAAATCCGCGAACTCACGATGGGCCTTCGCGCAGATGCTACGGCGACACAGGACAGAAACGCCATACAAGGTTTAGTCCGAGGACGAGCAGGCACAACACGAGCGAAGTCCGACTGATGTAGGGCAGGGATCAGTCACAGGCTGATCCGCCGTGGCGGCAAAAGGCGGGGTTACTGGCGCCTCTCCCACGCGATGGCAACGCAATGGGGTCTGAACGACGCACGGTTAAGACCTACGGCCAGTCATGCTTCAGAAACGCCTTCATATTTCTGCCGAACGTCATCCATCATGCGGCGGCGCGGGTAGCGACGTCGCATGCAGGCCATAGTTCGACGGGGTTATCTGGCACCCCGTTGTCGGTGCGTTCCATGACTGACAGTCTGCAGGAAAGGTCCTCTGCTATTTCGCAGGCGGCTTGCCTCCTGTGCCAGCAATCCCCCCCGTCTGTTGGATTAGCCAAGCAATGACATCTTTCTTGATTGCCTCTGGCGGCATTGCATGACCGCCCTCGAACTGGAAGAGTTTAATGGTGCATGACCGTTTCCGAAGCACGGCGCTGTCCTTGGTCACCCAGGATGCAGCCGCCGCATCTTTTTTGCCGTTCACCATGGCAACGGCCATGTGCTGGCAATAGAGTAGTTTCCGATACTCGTCGCCGCCAAGCCATCCCCCCATGGCAATGATCCCCGCGATCTTCTCCTTCCGGCGCGCCGACAAGTGGTAGGCGCGTTCGGCACCCCCCGAGAAGCCGCCGAAGAACAATCTCACGGCCGCATGAGGAATACGGGCCAGGATATCGTCCAGCAGTTCGTTTTCGACCTGGTGCTCCAGCGAATTACCCTCGAATCCGTTGCTCAACTTGTCGCACCCCACCACGATCCATCCGGCCGCTTCAACCGATTCCTTGAAAGCGGCGACCATGCCGTTTCCGTCACCACCCGGACTGAACAACACCAGCATTGGCGCATTGGTCTGATAGGTGGTTGGCGTGTAAACGTGGTAGGTCGTTTTCGTTTCCCCTTGCGCGGTGAAAGTTTCGGTCTGCCCAGGCTTCAACTCCGCCGGAGCGATTGAAGGTATCTTTTTGACCTTGGTGCCGTTCGGGTTTGCTGCGGACGCATCGCCGGTGACGGCAAAGCCGAGCGCCACTGCTCCCACAACCACCACTAAACTGACCTGTTTGCTGACGTTCATGCGCCGGATAGTCATCGTGTTAGTTCCTTTCTGTCTTGGTCTTGTCGAACGTCAGCGCGCACCCTCCGAAGGCCCCGTCTGCGGGGCCGAAGGTAGCGGTGCCGCGCTTGGTTCGGTCTTCGGTGCCCATTTCCTTCCGGAAGGTTTGAGTTGCCCGGCGTCGTACTTCTTCCAGAAATCCTGCACCGGAAGGAAATCACTGTCGCCATAAGCAAGGTGGGTGAGCCATGTCATCTGTCTCACATCGTCGAGCCCAGAATCAATCTCGTCCGGCAGATAGAGACGCCTCAGTTGCTTGACCGTCTTCAAAGGTTGTAGATCCTTGACCATGGTGTAGGACAAGAAGAGTGTGTTCAACCTCGGCATTTTCGCGATTACCTCCACGTTGGAGACGGCGGTGAAGGTAAGGTCCAGCTGTTCAATTGGCATCCCCTCCAGCGGGGAAATATCCGTCACCTTCGTTTCCCGGAGATCCACCTGATAGAGTTGTTTCCCGCGCAAGACCGAAATGTCCCTCACTGGCGCACAACGAAGCCCCACTTGAACTAAGGGAAGGTTCTTAAGGGGAGACAAGTCCGCAACATCGGTTCTTTCCAAAGAAAGGTGTGTGATGGGCAGACTCCCGATTAGTTTGAGGTCAATTCCCTTCTGGTTGCGCATATCCAAGACCGTCATGCCATTTGTCAGGAACCCGCGATAAACCGGCGGCATCTGCGACAGTTCTGTCTGACTTGGCGGCGCATAACAGACGGCCTTCGAGTACTTGACCCCTGATCGGTCGAGTTCTTGCCGCAGTTGTGTCGTCCGAGTCTCGTCAATGGATTGCGCCAGAGTCGTGGCGGCAATCAGAAGAACGGATGTCGTCAGTAGACCGTATTTCAGTTTCATTTCATCTCCCAGACCGAACGAATAGCGTTTTATCCCTCGTGCGGCGAGTATACACGGTTGGGGATGGG
>CAZHRU010000195.1:0-2717 GCA_964535015.1 uncultured Verrucomicrobiota bacterium
CTCCACCGGGACGAGCCCGGTGGGCGGCTGATGTCCAACGTTTACCTCCACCGGGACGAGCCCGGTGGGCGGCTGATGTCCAACGTTTACCTCCACCGGGACGAGCCCGGTGGGCGGCTGATGTCCAACGTTTACCTCCACCGGGACGAGCCCGGTGGGCGGCTGATGTCCAACGTTTGCCTCCACCGGGACGAGCCCGGTGGGCGGCTGATGTCCCAGGGGCGAGAACGGCGTTGTCAAGAATGGGGCGACGC
The DNA here is from genome assembly GCA_964535015.1 of uncultured Verrucomicrobiota bacterium. Classification (GTDB taxonomy): domain Bacteria; phylum Verrucomicrobiota; class Kiritimatiellia; order CAIKKV01; family CAITUY01; genus CAZDUS01. The sequence continues at coordinate 255 of CAZHRU010000195.1, forward strand.
CCGGACCCAGATGGCGAAGCGGGTGACCAGCATGATGGCGTATAGAAGCAGGATTAACCAGAGGGGAGGCGGGGCGACGGTCCAGTGGCCGCCGGGGACGGCGGACAGGAAGGCGATGAAGTGATTGAGGATGAAGGCGAGGGCCACGTTGGCGTGGTTGAAGATGTCGGCGAAGACCAGGGCGCAGGAACCCAGGGTGAGGGAGAGTGCGCCGGTGACGATGATCAGTGAGGAGAGCGGCACCGCCAGAAGGTTGCCGAGAAGGCCGATCGGGGCGATAGATCCGAAGTAGAGGGCCGTCAGGGGGGCGGTGACAAGGGCGGCGGCCAGGGTCATGGCTGTGAGACTGGCGAAGGCCAGGGCGAACTCGCGCAACGTGTTCTTCCAGGCCGGGTCGGGTTGGAGTTGGAGGGGGTCTTTTCTGAAGTGTCGTTGGAGCGGTTCTGAAAAGACAGGGGTAAAGAGGCCGAGGCCGAGCACGGCGACGAAGGACAACAGGAACCCGGCATCGGTCAGGTTATCGGGCGACCAGGCCAGCAGGAGGATGGCGGCGGCTCCGAGGGAGGAATGAAGGTCCGGTTTGCGGCCCAACAGGGGGGCGGACCAGAAGAGGATCCCCATGATACAGGCGCGGGTGGCGCTCGATTGCAGGCCGGTCATGATGGTGTAGAGCAGCAGTACGGGGGCGAGGACGAGGATCCAGCGGGTGCGCGGAATGTTGGCGGCGGACAGGGCGAGCACCAGGACGCCAGCGAGAATGACGACATGGGAGCCGCTGATCGCGAAGACATGCAGGGTGCTGGTGTTGGCGAAGGCCTGGTAGAGTTCCTTTGGCATCTGGCCGCGTACGCCGAGAAGCAGGGAGTTCAGGATGGCGGATTCCTTCTGGAACCGGGTGATTCCGTGAGTCAGGAGTATCAAGGCCTTGGAGCGTGCGTCCAGGGCGAACTGGACAATGGCGTTTCCCTGTCCCGAGACGATCCAGTGGGCCGAGCGTCCGGCGGACATGAAGACCGGCCGGGGAGGCGCACGGCAGGGCGGTGCGTTGGTTCCGGGGTTCAGGTAGCCGGAGAAGGCCCAGCGTTCGCCGTACTGCGGGGGGCGGAACCGGGTCGGCAACTGGAACCGGACCCAGGCGGGGCCTGTCACGGGTTGCCAGGGTGATTCGGTTGATAGACGCATTTGTTCAAGGGTGATGGGGGCTTTCCATGCAATGCCATTGGTTTTGGTCTCCATGGGCACGGCGTTATCGTCGAGTACGCCGATGACGCCGACGCCAGCGGTTGGAGCGGATAGGATGTGGGCGACGAGGCCGGGGCGGGATTCCGCCTGCATGGCGGCATGGGTCCAGCCTATGCAGGTGATGGCCAGAAGGAGGGTGGCTGTGGCAAGACGGGGGGCGGTAGGCGGACGCAGACAGGAACAGACCAGGCATGTCGGCATGAGGATGGCGCCTATGGCAAGTGGAACGACCGATGGGGTTGGATAAGTGAGGCCGAGGTAGATTCCCGCGGTGAAGAAGAGGGCGATGCCAGCCAGAGGGCGTCCGGGAAGTTGATTCACGACATTCAATCCAGTGTTAGGTGCGACAGGCGAGGAACGCGAGAAGGTTCATCCAGTTACGGTCGGAAGAAATTCAACGGGGTGTGGCGGCCGGTGGGTTTCCCGGTGCGGAGTGCGGTGGTGACGAAGGCCTTGGCGATGGCCACGGCCTCGTGCAGTTCGTTGCCTGAGGCCAGGGCGGCGGTCAGGGCGGCGGAAAAGGTGCAGCCGGTTCCATGGGTTTCGGCCACGCGGGCGCGGGGAAGGGTGTAGAGGGTGATCGTGTCTTCGACGCAAAGCACATCGACGACCTGTTTGCCGTCCAGGTGGCCGCCTTTGGCAAGGCAGGCGGTGGAAAAGCGGTGGGCGATGCGGCGGGCGGCGGCCGTCAGGTCGGAGAGTTTTCTGATGTGGCAATCGGCGAGGATTTCCGCTTCCTGGAGGTTCGGGGTGATGACGGTGGCCATGGGAAGGAGGAGGCGGCAGAGGGTTTGCATGGCGTCCTGGCGGAGGAGTCTGGCGCCGGAGGTGGCGACCATGACAGGGTCCACCACGAGGGGGAAGGAGGGGCCCCGTTGGAGTTCCCTGACGACGGCACGGATGATGGGTGCGGAGAAGAGCATGCCGGTCTTGGCGGCGGCGACGGGGAATCCATCGGTGACGGCGCGAATCTGGCGGGTGACCATGGCGGGGGTTACGGCCAGGATGCCGGAGACGCCATCGGGGTTCTGGGCGGTCAGGCAGGTAATGGCCGAGGTCCCGAAGACCCTCATGGCGGTGAAGGTTTTGAGATCCGCCTGGATGCCGGCGCCACCGCCGCTATCGGAGCCCGCGATGGTCAGTGCGACGGGGAGGGGGGAGGGGGGCGGGGGAGGGTTCAGGGTTCTGGGTTCAGGGTTCAAGGGGGTGAGGGAGAGAGGG
>CAZHRU010000196.1:0-2707 GCA_964535015.1 uncultured Verrucomicrobiota bacterium
CGCAGGCCAGCCAAGACGATCAGATGCATGAGAATGAGATCCCGATTCACCTTTGCGAATAGGAGCGACACATGATTCGGAAGACAGCGGCAGCGGTGGTTCTGGCGGTATTGGCGGTCGGCGCGATTTCGACCGCGGCGATGGGGCAGGCGGCCTCGCAGCCGGCGACCGGGCCGGCGGCGGCCAAGGCACCGGAGCGGCTGGTGCTCTGCTGGTACATGGTCTGTTTCGGCAACTCAGTCGAGCGGTACAAGCAGGAGATCGAACTGGCCCAGCGCCATGGTATCGACGGCTTCCTGCTCGACGTGGGAGCATGGAACTCCAACAAGAACTACGTCATCTCGACCGAGCGGATGTTCGAGGCCGCCAAGCAGCTCGGCACGGGCTTCAGGCTGGCCATGGCCCCGGAATACAGCGTCCAGCCCTTCCCTGAAGAGGTATGCGACATGGTGCTGAAATTCAAGGACCATCCCAACCACCTCAAGCACGACGGCAAGCCGGTCTTGTCCTTTTATGGCTCAATCAATCAGTTGCCGCCTGCCGTCGCCGCGATCGAAGCCAAGGGCGAGAAGGTCTGTCTCGTGCCCGACCTGTTCCTGCCGCGCTCCCACTACAACCCGCAGTACGAGTCATTCGCCGATCTTCTCACCACCATGCCGTCTCTCGACGGCCTGATGATCTTCAATGCCGAGCAGCTCGGCAACAACATCAGCCGCAACGCCATGGGCCGGCGCGTGACGCAGAAGCTCGGCAAGCTCTTCGCCGCCGGCGTCATCCCCAACTACAACAGCGCCAACCTCCAGGACTACCGCGGGATGAGCGGGTATCTCGACCAGTGGCAAGGCGCGATCAACGACGGGGCCGACTGGATCAGCCTGGTCATTTGGAACGACTACAACGAGGACTCGGCCCTGATGCCCGGCCGGTGGCCGTGGGGCTCCGAGCGGTACCAGTTCAGCCGCGACGAGAGCTACCTGCACACGACGGCCTACGCGAGCGCCTGGTTCAAGACAGGGCAGAGGCCGGCGATCACGCAAGACCGCTTCTTTGTGACCTACCGCAACCGCAGCACTTGGCTGCGCAAGGCATGGGACGGCAATCAGTGGGTGGACGCATGTCTGAACTTCCCGCCGAAGAACGGCGGGTTCGACCAGATTCACGACGACAACGCGGACCTGGTCTACGTGGACACGTTCCTTACCGCGCCGGCGTCGCTGACCGTGCGGATGGGCGGCAAGGAGCACAAGTTCGACATGCCGGCGGGGGTTGGCCACGCGTCGGTGCCGCTGGTTCCCGGCACGCCGCGGCTCACGCTCGAACGCGGCGGCAAGGTCCTGGCCTCGACGGTCGGCCGGCGTCAGATCTTGGGGCCGGACGATCTGAACGAGCGCAACAGCTTCCTGGGCTACCACCACATCTTCCGCACCTGGGCTGGCGGCACGGCCGTCGGGCCGGTCGTCAAGCGGCTGGAGGCGGAGGCCGGCACGCTGGGACCGGAGGCCGTCGTCGTCGATGAGGGCAAGGTCAAGGCGGTCAAGCCGGCCCCGGTGAAGGACAGCGGCGTCACGCTGCCGATCGAGGGGCTGGCGACGGGCACATACAACATCCGCATCATCTACCGCAATGGTGGCCCCGGCGAGGCGCGGCTGACGTTTTTCGCCGACGGCGCGGGACTGGGCAAGGATGACTATCCGTACTTCATCCCGGTCTGGCTGCCGCCGACGGAAGGCGACAAATTCGAGACGGCCTCGTTCTTCTTCTCGCTCTACAGCGGCACGCGGACGCTCAAGCTACAGTGGTTGCCAGGCGGCAAGTCCGGCAAGCCTGACCCCGTCGACGACGACTACGGCAGCGCCCTGATCGACGCCATCGAGCTGGTCAAGGTCGAGCCGGTGGTCCTGCCTAAGGTCGAGGCGTCGATCCTGCCCGAGCTGGTGCAAATCCCCGGGGGCAAGTTCACTATGGGCTCTGAGCAAGGCGAGCCGGATGAGAAGCCTCGCCACGAGGTGAAGGTCTCCGGCTTTGCGCTGGGCAAGTACGAAGTGACCAACGAGGAGTTTGAGCGGTTCGATCCGACGCACCGCGCGGTGCGCAACGGCAACTCCTGGCGCAATCGCGAGCCGGTGGTGGCGGTGTCCTGGGTGGACGCGGCCAAGTACTGCAACTGGCTCAGCCAGCAGGCCGGCCTGACACCGGTCTACGAGGAGAAGGAGTTTTCCGAGGACACCGTCACCAAGGACGCCAAGGGCAACGAGAAGAAGAACACCCGCAAGTCGAAGCAGTGGGTGGCTGACATGAATGCCAACGGTTTCCGCCTGCCCACCGAGGCCGAGTGGGAATACGTGGCCACCGGTCGCGGCGAAGGCCGCAAGTATCCCTGGGGCAACGATGAGCCGGTGCCGGGCGTGCACGGTCGCTTCCAGCTCAAGGCTGCTCTGGGCTCGCGCCTGCCGCGAGCTGCCACCGAGGACGATGGCGCGGTCGTCGTCGGGTCCTACCCGGCCGGTGCCAGCCGCGACGGCGTCATGGACCTGGCCGGCAACGTCGCCGAGTGGTGCACCGACTGGTACACCTATCCGTATCCCGCTGAATCGCAGACCGATCCCTGCAACCAGAACCCGGGCAACTACCGCTCGATCCGCGGCGGCTCGTGGAGTTGGTACGCCCACAGCCAGCGGGTCACCGACCGCGAGTTCAACAGCCAGAA
>CAZHRU010000197.1:0-2688 GCA_964535015.1 uncultured Verrucomicrobiota bacterium
GCTCAACCCACTGCCTCAGACACATTCCAGACCGAGGGTTTTTCAGCGGAATCAAATTCTTAAGGGTTGACCCTGATGGCCGGACCTGCTGATGGCCCTGGCGGGAGACCCTGATGGCGGGACCCTGATGGCCGCGCTACGGTGGGAGCGGGATCAGAATGGATGCTGATGCGCTGTGTGTCGGAATCCTAAGGGATTCCGCTACGGTGGGAGCGGGCAGGATCACCGGGACGGTTGGCCCTGTCCAGAAGCGCAATGCTGTAAAAGGGTTATTCTGAGGACCGTCCTCATGCCTTGGACGATCGAAAAAGGACAGCCGCTGAGGGCAGCGGCTGTCGTGTCTTACCGGGTTTTGGTTTGAATCAACGTTGGACTCGGGCGGAGCCGCCTTCGGCGAACGACTGCACCTGGTCCAGGGTCACCATGCTGGTGTCGCCCGGCGTGGTGGTCAGCATGGCGCCATGGGCCCAGCCCAGACGGAGGGCCTGTTCGGGCGCTAATCCGGCCAGGAGTCCGTAGAAAAGGCCGCCGGCAAAACCGTCGCCGCCGCCGATACGGCAGACCACGTCGAGTTCACAGGTTGGACTGACGAAGGTCTGGCCTTCGATCCAGAGGACGGCACCCCAGGAGTGGCGGTTGGTGGAGTGCACCTCGCGCAGGGTGGTGGCGACGACCTTGACGTTCGGGAACTCGGCGGTGACGTTCTTCATCATGCCGAAGAAGGCGGCCGGATCGAGTTTGGATTGCGAGGCGGCCACTTCAGGGCCGCGGATGCCGAGGCCGAGTTGGAGGTCCTCCTCGTTACCCACGAGTACATCGACGTAGGTGACGATTTTGCGGAGGACCTGCTGGGCGCGGGCGGAGCCGCCGAGGCGCTTCCACAATTTGGCGCGGAAGTTCAGATCGAAGGAGACGATGGCTCCGGCCGCTTTGGCCGCCTGCATACCCTCGATGATGACTTCCGGGGTGGTTTCGGAAAGAGAGGCGAAGATGCCGCCCGAGTGGAACCAGCGGACGCCTGATCCGAAGATGGCCTTCCAGTCGAAATCGCCGGGCTTGAGCAAGCCGGCGGCTTCATAACCACGGTTATAGAACACCACGGGGGCGCGGACGCCCTGGCCGCGGTCGCTGTAGACGGTGGCCATATTCGGGCCGGTGACGCCATCATGGTCGTACATCTTGTAGAAGGGTTTTACGCCGGTGGCGCGCACGCCGTCGGCGATCAGGTCGCCGAGGGGGTAGTTGACCATGGCGGTGGCGATGCCGGTGCGGCGGCGGAAACAATCTGACAGGTTGGCCGCGACGTTATACTCGCCGCCGCTGATCCAGACGTCGAAATTCCTGGCCTTGCGGAACGGGATGATGCCGGGGTCAAGCCGGTGTACCAGGGCGCCAAGCGAGAGCAGGTCGAGTCCATCTTTCTTCAGTTCGGGTATTTTCATTATCTTATCCTTGTCCTTCCTGTTGTTGTGTTGTTTTGCGTCCAGTTATCATTACGTTGATTCGCGGATGATCAGGTCTCCCTGCAATAAGATGACGGGCCCCTTGATAGTGGCGCTCGTTGTCTCGCCGGTCACCCATTCGAAGGCGGTTCTGGTCATGGCCTGGAGGGGTTGTCTAACGGTGGTCAGGGCGGGGGTGATCATGTCGGCGAAGGGGATGCCGTCGAATCCGGTGACGGCGATGTCGTCCGGGACCCGCAGGCGGTGTTCCTGGGCGGCGCGGAGGACGCCTATGGCAATGGCGTCGTTGGCGGCGACGAGGGCGCGGGGTAGTGCGAGCCGCTGGCGGGCGAACAATTCCCGTGCGGCGCTGTAGCCGGTCAGGGTGGATGGATCTGCAAGCGTGGTTTGCCATTCCGGACGGGTTGAGATGCCAAGTCGGGTGGTGATGGCCGTGAAGAGGGAGAGTCGTTCCTGATGGGCGGGGTGCTGGCTGCCGATGAAGCCGGCACTGAGGTATCCCTTGTGGCGGAGATGGGCCAGCAGTTTTTCCATGCCGTCGGCGTTGTCGGTGGCGACGGCAACCTGGTTGGCGGTTGGTCCCGACCCGATCCGTGCCATGCGTATTGAGCGGGTGCGGAATACATCCAGCCAGTCATCGTTCGATCCGCTGCCGACGACGATCAGCCCGCTGATGCCATGCTTGGAAAGGAGGCGGAGTGCCTGGGCATCGACGCGGCGTTGTTCGAAGCCGACGAGGACGAGGGTGTAGTCGCGGGCGTGGGCGAGGTGGTGCAGGGCGCCGGTGATGGCCCCGAGAAAGGGATCTTCGAAGTCATAGACGACGACTCCGAGGGTGCGACTGGGCGCCCCCTTGAGTACGCAGGCGGTGGCGTTGGGTACATACCCCATCGCTTCGGCGGTGGTCCGGATGGATTCCGCAGTGGTGGCGGCGGCACCGATGATGTGGGCCTTGCCTGCCAATACGCGCGAAACGAGCGTCACCGAGACGCCCAGTTTCCTGGCGATATCCTTCTGAGTCACCATGGCCATTGCGATTTCATCCGCTTCCTGGAACTTGTGTTGCCGGATGATGACATTGGGCGCGGGATGGCGTCAATCTCAATCGAGTGAGATTGAGTCATTGGAAATGGGCGTTGACAGGGTGGGGTGGCTGTGTGAAAAAGACGCAGCAAGGTTTACATGGGGAGTTGCGGGCGATGTATCTGGCCTTCTACAACTTAAG
>CAZHRU010000198.1:0-2674 GCA_964535015.1 uncultured Verrucomicrobiota bacterium
GCCTTGGTCAATACCTGGCCCCGTGCGGTGCGGCATCCCGGATGCAGGGTTTCGACGATGACGCCATCGGGCAACTGCGGATCGTTCACTTCCCGGCCCACGGTATGGATGACGGGGTCAAGGTGTTCCAGACGTTCCGCGTCGAAGGTGATGGCGCCCATGTCCTCCATGAGGGCATCGATGCGGTCCAGGATGTCCTTGGACGACAGCGGGACGGCCTGGCGGATGGAGGCGAGTTTCTGGAGAAACAGGATGGAGCGGTTTTCGAGGATATCGGCCAGGACGCGGCGAATGGCGTTCACTTCGTCCATCGGACTGGTTACCGAAGGGGTGACGAGTTGTTTCTCGACGGTGGTGCGGAGGGTCGCCAGTTCGCGGACAAGTGCGTCAATGGGGGCGTGAGAGGTGTTGGCGGCCTTGGGGGCCGGAGAATGTTTCACGGGCTTCTTTTGGGGTGATGCGGGTTTGGGCGGGGTTTTGCGCACGGCCTTGGCGGCAGTGGTCTTTGTATGTTTTTTTGCTGACATGATGTGCTCCTGATGAGTGCGGGTCCATAACGCAAGTGCTAGGGTAGGGGAGTGGGGAATAAAATCAAGCAAATTACTCGGCGGCAAGGAGTCTGAAGGTTTCGATGGCAAAGGCGCCAACCTCGATGTCGAAGGAATCTTTGCGCGATTCCGTCGGGCGGTCAGCCCATTCCATGAGGTCGGTGGGGACGATGCGCATGCCGTCGGCCACCACACGGCCGCATGCGCGGGCTCCACGCACTTCGATGACGCGGACGATCAGGCCCTTGCCGGGGTCCTCGGACGCCTTGACGACCGCAAGTTCCAGTCCCTCGCCCTCAACATGTACCGGCAGGCGCCAGGTTGAACCGTCCAGACCGGGGAGCAGCAGGACTCCGGCGTTGATCATCGCCGCTTCAGTCCGCACGGGGGCCGTGAAGAGGTCGCCTTCGTGAGGCAGGAGGCTATAGGTGAATTTCTGGACGCCGATGTCGGCGATGGGGTCGGGTTCGGTCGGGGCGCGCAGTAATGACAGCGAGAGTTCGCCGTCCTGGCAGGCGTAACCGTACTTGCAGTCGGTCAGGAGGGCAAGGCCGTGTGTGCGTTCACTCAGGTCGGCCCAGCGATGGCCGGGGACCTCGAACTGCGCGGCATCCCAACTGGTATTGCGGTGTGTTGGGCGGCGCACGAACCCGTACTGCAATTCGTACGCGCAGTCGCGGGCGACCAAGCCCGTTGGGAAGGCGACGCGCAGGAGTTTGTGGCGTTCATTCCAATCCACCGTGGTGATGAAGTCAAGGCGGGTGGAACCGGGGCGCAGGCGGATATGTTGACTGAAGGCCGACTCGCCGACTGTGCCGGTCACTTGCAGTTCGTCGAAGAGTGCCCCGGTGCGGCGTTCAAGACCCGTAACCGTCAGGGTGCCGAGGGGCGCCAGGCGGTATTGTTCGTCAATATCCCAGGCATCGAAGCAGTGTGGGCGGTCCTCGTAGAGGGTGAACACGTTGCCCGGTTCGGACAACAATTCCCTGCCGTCGGGTTTAAGGCGCATTGAGACGAGGCGCCCCTGGGAGTCGAAGGCGTATCGGACCAAGGTGTTCTCCAGGACGGTTCCGGTTGTCTTGGTGGAGGAGGGGGTGGGCGCCGGGTTTGAGGCGCGGCGCAAGGTGACGGCGGCATGGCCAGCCACGGCCAAGCGCACCAGGATGCGGTCACCTTCCCGTTCGGCGGGCAGGGGTTTGCCATCGAGGGTGGCGCCTTCCCAGGTGGAGGGCAGTGCGATGAGGTCATCGAAGGGTGTTGCCGAGGGATTCAGGACGGTCGCACAGTTGGCGTCGGCGCGTAGCAGGCGTGCGGCGGCAGAGGAGGCCAGGCGGAGGGCGTCGGCGGCGACGGCCTGGTCCTGGGGAACGGCCTCGGCATAGACCTGATTGATGGAGGAACCGGGGATGATGTCATGGAACTGGTTTGTCAGGAGTGTCTTCCACAGGCGGTCGAACTCGGCGCGGGGATACTGTGGCTCGCCAGCCGCTGCATTCAGCAGTTCGCCTGCGGCCAGGGCCTCTTCGGCGCGGCGGTTGGCGCGTTTGATGCCGGTCTGGGAGGTATAGGTTCCGCGGTGCATTTCGAGGTAGAGTTCACCCGACCAGGTCTCGAGTTGGTCGCGGTAGGACTCCATCCGTTCCAGTACCGGCTGGGCATGGCCGAAGTGGAAAGGCGGGCAACCGTTGAGATTGGCGAGGCGCAATCCGCGTTCGATGAACTCCTCCTTCGGGCCGCCACCGCCGTTGCCGATGCCGACGAGACTGATTGCCTCATCGGTGACGCCGCGTTCCTTCAGGCGCTCCTGGGCCTTGATCAGGTGTTCGGGCCAGCAGCGGGCGTTGTAGTCATTTTCCGGCGGGAAATGGGATAGCACCTCGCTGCCGTCGATGCCTCGCCAGACAAACGTGTTATGGGGGAATTCGTTAACCTTGTTCCAGGACAGTTTCTGGGTGAGGAAATAGGGCACTCCGGATTTGCGCAGGATTTGAGGCAACTGGCCGGAATAACCGAAGACATCCGGCAACCAGAGATTCCTGACCTCGACGCCGAACTCCTCCTTGAAAAAACGTTGGGGCTTCAGGGTTTTAAGTGGGTAACCCCTACAGGTTGTGGAGAGGGGCTGG
>CAZHRU010000199.1:0-2648 GCA_964535015.1 uncultured Verrucomicrobiota bacterium
CTGATAGACTCCCGGCCGCGGGAAGGATCTTCCAGGCTGACCTGAACGGGTGCGTGCCCGTCCAACCAGCAGGCGATAAGGAGGTGCGCTGATGAACACGCTGAGATTCGAGAAGATCTCCAAACTGGATCGCCGCGAACCCGTCGGGTTCGCCGTACCTTGCGCCCGGGGTGAACTGAAGGACCCGGCCGATTTCCATCTGATCGATGGCGACCATGTGGTTCCCTGCCAGGCCAGGGTCACGGGGGAATGGCCGGACGGCTCCGTGAAATGGCTATTCGTCCGCGCAATCTGCGACCTTCCGGGCAACGCCTCCAAGGAGATGCGCATGGCATTCTCCGGCAAGCCGCCTGTGGCCAATCCTCCCGCCCAGGTCACGGTCAGCCGGCATGCGGACGGCTCGCTGGGCGTGGACACGGGGCCGCTGAGTCTGGTGGTACCCGCCAAGGGGCTCTGGCCGGTCAACGACGTCCGGCTCCACGGCAAGGCCCTATGGGACGTAGACCCATTTCGCGGCTTCCGCGCGCAGTTCGGTAGTATCGAGCACCGGAGTCGCGATCTGGATGTCCACCTTAGCGTGGAGGAAGACGGGCCGCTGTGTGCCGTGGTGCTCCTCAATGCCGTGGACATCCGCGACGATGCTATGCCCGGCGTGCGAGCGAGGCTGTGCTTCTGGGCGGGCATGCCGTGGTTCACCCTGCACTACACGGTGACCCATCGCAGCCGGGCGCTTGGGAGCTCGATCGACGTGCAAGGCTGGGTGCTGGACATCGAGCCGGCGGGCCAGGCGCCTCTGCTCCGCGCCTCGCAAGCCTGCTATGTAGACCGGGTGCAGAAGTCGACCGAATCCGTGACCGTCCGACTCACTTCAGACTGGTGGCGGACCGACGGGTGCGAGCATCAGGTCGATTGCTTTGCGCACAACACGTGGGCCGACTGGCAGAGCGATCGCGGCGGCGTCTTGGTCTCCGTGCGGCACGCATCGCAGAACTTTCCCAAAGGCTACGTGGTTGAGCCCGGCAGAATGATGGTCGAACTCTACCCGCCGACCGAAGCCGATCCGCTGGAGTGGTTCGCCGGCGTGGCCAAGACGCACGAACTGCTCTTCCATTTCCACGGCCCGGACTGCCCTGATTGGGAACTCGGCTGCCGCGCCGCGCAGTTCCAACTTGGCGACCGGCCGTCGCTGTCGCCGGAGCGCTACGGCTGTAGCGGGGTCTGGCCCGAGAGGATCTTCGACGGTCCCGTTAGCCGAAAGCTTCTGGCTTTCTTTGCTCGCGTGGCCGACATGCGGCCGACCGCGTTGGGGGTGTTCAACTTCGGCGACGAACCGGAGGCTGGCTACACCAACCAGGGCCGCGGCGATTCAGGCGCCGACGAAGGCGACAGGCAAGTCTGGCTCAACAACGAGTATGACCTGGCGCACCACCTGTTCCTCTTCTACGCCCGGACGGGGGAGCGCCGCTTCCTGGAGTACGCCCTCAACTCCGCCCGACACTGGATGGACGTGGACCTCGTGCACAGCGATGTGGAGCCGCGGCTGCGCGGCGGCCATCTCGCCCACTGTCGGCGACACGCTGCCCAAACCATGGTTTATCCTTCGCATCAGTGGGTGCAGGGGTTGTTCGATATGCACCATTTCTCCGGCGACCCCGACGCGCGGGAACTCGCCATCGGCGTCGCCGAGAATGTCCTCTGGCAGTCCGAGAACCTGGGCTACCTCAAGCCTAAGAGCGGCAGCACACGCGAAATGGGCTGGGCGATGCGCTGCATGCTCAACGCCTGGCGCGAGACGGGCGACGACAGATACCGGCGGCTGGGCGAGAAGATCGAGGCGCTGTTTGTCGACTGGGGCGAAGGGCCGGGAGGCGGGGCCATGCTGGCGCCCTACACGGTACACAGCGAGCCGCGCGTCGTCTTCATGAACGCGATCACGGCCACGAGCCTGGCGATGTGGGCGATCGAAACTGGCAGCGCGCGTGCCAAACAACTGGTTCTGGCGATTGCCGACGATCTCGTGACCAACGGACTGACTTCGTGGGGCCTGCCGTACTACAAGGAGTTGCCGTCACTCAGAGTCGCTACCGCGGGCGAGATGTTCGTCGAAGCCATGTCCTGGGCCTACCGGCTGAGCGGCGAGCGCAGGCATCTGGAGGCCGCCTTGCCTGCGATGGAGAACATGCTGCACACCGAAAGCTACCATCTGGGGGCGTTTCGCAAGCGGGCGATCAAGAACGGCCTGCTCATGCGGGTGGAACTCGAGCCCGCCGGCGGCAAGATGTTCGCGTTTTCGCTCGTTGGGGCGCTGCAACTTATGGCTGTTGCGGACAGCCCGGAACTGGCGCAGATGCTGGACTTCCAGTTGCGGCTCGGAAGCCAGGCCGCGACCTCCCGTGTGTGAGCCGCGCCGGCCGGGACGGTTGTCTCCGGACAACACGTGAAGAGGATGGTCGGCGAAGGGCAACAGGAGCCGGCGATTCCCCGTCGTCCCGCTCCGTAGCCTATTCCGCGGTCTCCTCCGCGAGCCGCCCCGTCGCGCAGACCGCCCAAGCTGGCGTCCAAGGGTATCCCGGCCAGCACGGCGAGGACAAGATACAAGGCGCGCCCGACAGCGCCTTGTCGATGCCGCGGATCAGCGTTCCCCCCCC
>CAZHRU010000200.1:0-2637 GCA_964535015.1 uncultured Verrucomicrobiota bacterium
CGAAGGAAGAAGCGGCCAAGATCAAGGAAGTCCTTGAGAAGGCTGGCGCGACAGTCGAAGTGAAGTAACCGTCCCCTGGGGGGCGGTGTCCGGCGGGCGGCGGCCGTCATAGGCCGCCGCGTGGTCGTAAGAACCCTGTAATACAGGTGCTGGAATGGTTGAGAGAACAAACTTCGGAAAATTGGTAGAGGTAATCGAGCCGCCGAATCTCATTGAGATTCAGACGGCGTCGTACAAGGATTTCCTCCAGTTGAACGTGGCGCCGGGAAACCGGAAAGGCATGGGCTTGCAGGCTGTGTTCAAGGAGGTCTTCCCGATCGAGAGTTATGACGGGCGGTATGTGCTGGATTTCTTGAAGTATGAATTCTCGATGCCAAAAACGGATCCCTGCGAGGTGTTGCGCGAGGGGTTGACATACGCTGGAACGCTGCAGGTGACGTTTCGTCTGAAGGAAGGCGACGAAGTCCGCGAGGAGAGCGTTTACATGGGCGAGATTCCGCTCATGACGGATCAGGGGTCCTTTGTAATCAATGGTGCGGAGCGAGTCATCGTCAGTCAGTTGCATCGTTCGCCGGGGATTTGCTTTGAGCAATCGGTGCACTCAAGCGGGTCCATGTTGTATTCGTTCCGGATCATTCCTGACCGGGGATCGTGGGTTGAGGTTCAATTTGATGCCTCCGATTTGCTGTGGATCTATCTGGATCGCCGCCACCGACGCCGGAAATTTCTGGCTACCACATTCCTTCGTGCCCTGGGGTATGGGACGGATGAGGATTTGTTGCGCCTGTTCTACACGTTCAGAAAGCTGAAGTTGAGTGAACACATTGGCGCCGAGGCGATGGCCAACTTTGTGTTCCGGGACGATGTGATCGACGTGGATTCGCAGACGGTCTTGTCGCGGAAGTTTGAGCCCCTCTCTGAGAACGTCCTGTCCCAGATGAAAGCGGCAGGCTTCAAGGAAGCGGATGTCGTGGATGTGTCGTGGGACGGCGGAATCATGCTGAAGAGCGTGAAGGAGGATCCGACGCACTCGACGGATGATGCGTTGAAGGACATCTACCTGCGTTTGCGTCCTGGTGATCCCGCCACTGTTTCCAATGCGCGGCAACTTCTCAAGCGACTGTTTTTTGATCCGCGCCGGTATGATCTTGGGAGGGTCGGTCGCTATAAGATCAACCAGAAGCTGGATGCCGAACTCATGGAGGCCGCAGGGCTGATCAAGGCGATTTTGGAGACCAAGGACGCGGAAGACCGCGAAGCGTTTGGCGGGCCGGTAGATGACGAACAGCGGACCCTGACTCCCGAAGGTGGCGATCTTATTGCGGCGATACGCTATTTGATCAGCATTCGCAACGGTCAGGGAACGGTTGACGACATCGATCATTTGGGAAGCCGTCGATTACGGACGATTGGTGAACTTGTTGAGAACCAGTGCCGTATCGGTCTGGCTCGGGCAGAGCGGCTGGTCCGGGAGCGGATGACGCTTTTTGATCCGCAGACGGGAACCCTGACGCCGCAGCGCTTGGTGAATCCAAAGACACTTTCCGCCGTGGTCAAGGATTTCTTTGGTCGGAGCCAGTTAAGCCAATTCATGGACCAGACGAATCCGCTGTCCGAACTGGCGCATAAGCGTCGTTTGAGTGCCTTGGGTCCGGGCGGATTGAGTCGCGAGCGCGCCGGGTTTGAGGTGCGTGACGTTCACAGCAGTCATTATGGCAGGATTTGTCCGATTGAGACTCCGGAAGGTCCCAACATCGGGTTGATTTCGTCGATGGGGATTTACGCCAAGGTGAACGAATACGGGTTCATTGAGACGCCCTATCGCCGGGTATCAAACGGTGTGGTCAGCAACGAAGTGGAGTTTCTCAGCGCTGACCGCGAAGAGAAATACGTGATTGCCCAGGCCAACACGCCGCTGGATGCGAAGAGCCGCATTTCGCGTGATTCGGTTGCCGTCCGTAACCGCGGGGAATTTCTTGAGGTGCCCAAGGACAAGGTCGATTACATGGACGTTTCACCTAAGCAGGTGGTGTCTGTGGCGGCCGGTCTGATTCCGTTCCTCGAGCATGACGACGCGAACCGTGCATTGATGGGATCGAACATGATGCGGCAGGCGGTGCCCTTGCTTGAGACCGAGCGGCCCTTTGTGGCGACCGGGTTGGAAGGACGCATTGCGCGTGATTCCGGGGTGCTTACGCTTGCGGAGTCCTCTGGCGTCGTGACCTACGCCTCGGCGACGAAGATCGTGGTGAACAGCGATGTGAAGTCCAAGTCCAAGAAGGACGAGCACGTTTACATGTTGCGAAAGTTCATGCGGTCGAATGCCGGAACCTGTCTTAACCAGAAGCCGATCGTCAAAGTTGGTCAGAAGATCAAGAGTGGCGATGTGTTGGCGGACGGGCCAGCAACGGCAGGCGGCGAACTGGCACTGGGGCGGAATGTCCTGGTGGCGTTTATGCCGTGGTGCGGATGCAACTTTGAAGATGCGATTCTGATCAGCGAGCGAGTTGTCCGTGATGATGTATTTACTTCGGTTCACATTCAGGAATTCGAGGTGGGCGCCCGGGATACGAAGCTTGGCCCCGAGGAAATCACGCGGGACATCCCGAACGTGGGTGAAGACGCCTTGCGCAATCT
>CAZHRU010000201.1:0-2623 GCA_964535015.1 uncultured Verrucomicrobiota bacterium
TCCACATGTGCTACGAAATCATCCTGCAGGCCTACGGCTTCGAGGAAGGCTGGTCTCTAATCACCCGTCTATGCGCCAACGTCCGCGGCTTCGGCGAGGCTGGCGGCACCGTCCCCCGCGAGGTCGCCGCTGGCGACATCGCCGCCGGCATGGTCATTGATCAATACGCCCAAACCGTCATCCGCAACACCGGCTCCGACGCCCTCGAACTGGTCCTCCCGCGCCAACACACCATGATCGGCCCCGACCCCATCGCCATGATCCGCGGCAGCCCTCACCCCGACCTATGCCGTCTCTTCATCACCTTCGCCCTCTCCGAACCCGGCCAGCGCCTCCTCTACCAGGCCCCCGGCACCAACGGACAACGCTATGCCCTCTACCGCATGCCCGTCGTCAAGGCCCGCTACACCGATCCCGACGCCCCCAAACCCGATCCCTACGAGTTCCCCGCCGGCTTCACCTACGACAACGATAAGGGGACCCGCCGCTGGAATCTCCTCAATGACCTCATGGGCGTCTGGCTCATCGATGCCCACCCCGATCTCCGCCACGCTTGGAAACGCATCATCGCTCTCGGGGGCCCGCCCGACCGGGTCGCCGAATTGTGCGCCGCCCCGCTTTCCGAAAACGAACTTAACGCCCTCATCCCGCGCTGGAAAGACTCCCGCCAACGCCAGGACATCATGCAACAGTGGTCCCTGTCCGCCCGCGAACGCTACCGACAATGTTCGAGGTAAGGACGCTGTGGAGAAAAGGAAACAGGGTTCGGAATTCAGGAACAAGGAAAGATGAATTCTCTATTCACCATTCATAATACACCGCCGCCCCGTGGGAGGGGCGCTACGCGCCGCGACACCATTCACCAGTCACCCTGCACCCATCCCGCTTCACTCGCCACCCTGATCGCCATCGGTGTCCTCGCCGCCATGAACGCCCTCGCCGCCCCAATCCCTGCGTTCACCAACTCCGCACCTATCCCCAGCCAACCGGCATGGACGGCCACCCCGTCCGCCTTTACCAACGCCCTCACCCCGCCACCACCCTCCCTCACCAATCAACCGCCCATCATTCCCCCGAAAACACCCTACATACCCACCGGCACTGATGTGCGCAGTTCCTTTTCAGGCAAGTTCGTTGTTCCCGGTCGCACCCTGCGACTCCCGGCCCCTGAGGCGGTAGACAACCGGCAACGTCCCGACGGATGGAACCGCGCCCTCTCCCTCGCCATGAACATGACCCAGGGCAATAGCGATACCCTCCGTTATGGACTTGGCCTCGACGCCGCCAAGGAACGCGAACAGGACACCACCCGTGTCCGCGCCCGCGCCGCCTATGGCGAAAGCGACGAGCAGAAGGACACCGAAAACGCCACCGCACTCCTGCGTTACGACCGGCAACTCAACCGCCGCTTCTATGCACTGGGCGACATTGACTGGCTCACCGACACCATCGCCGACATAGACTACCGGGTCATTGGCATCCTCTCGCCCGGCATCCATCTCTGGCGCGATGATCGCACCGTCTGCAAAATGGAAATTGGCGCCGGTTATCTCGCGGAAAAAAAGGGAACCGACAAGGACGCCTTCGCCGCCGGCCGCGCCGCGGGACTCGTGGAACATATCCTCAACGCCCATGTCCTTACCTGGGCCAGTGTGGAGTACCTCCCCAAACTCGCCGACCCAGGCGTCTTCTACCTCAATGCCGAATTCGGCCTGGTCTCCATGCTCACCCGCGACCTGAACCTCAACCTCACCCTCGAAGAACGCTACGACAACGCCCCCGCCCTCGACAGAAGCAGCAACGACCTGACCTTCACCACCGCCGTAAGTCTGAGGTTCTGACCAACGCACCCCTTCCTCACCTGTAGGACCGCATGGCATGCGGTCGTCTTCCCCTCGCGCCACACCGTGGCGCCTCTACAAACCTCCACATGTGTAGGACCGCATGGCATGCGGTCTCTTCCCCTCGCGCCACACCGTGGCGCCTCTACAAACCTCCGCACATGTAGGACCGCATGGCATGCGGTCTCTTCCCCTTCACCACCGGATCACGACAACCTCACCCTGATATGGCCATTCCTCACCCGAACTCACCAAACCGGCACGAACCGGATTGGCATGAACATACGTCCATTTCTCCGAGTAACTCTCAGCATGCCTCATAACGTGATCAAAGAACCCCGACTGCCAAATCGGCCCCGCCACGCCGCCAGTATGCAACGCCTTGGTAATGGAGTCCTTGATGCACTTTACGGCAACACCCAATTTGCCTTCTACTCCAACCCGCAGAAAGACATGCACATGATCCGGCATGATCACATAGCGCCCCACGGCATTCCCTGCCTTGCCGATCTTTGAGGCTGCCAGACAAAACGCCTGATGCACCCCATCATTAGCCAGCAAAGGCCTACGATTCCAAGTGCAACAAGTAACAAAGTAAAGCGGAGAGGATGCAAATACCTGATAAAGGCGGGGAGGGCGACATGGATGGTTCGCCTGACACATGTCCTGTTTCATTTGAATTCGCCCCCGCGCCACACCGTGGCGCCTCTACAAATCAACCCTTCCGCACATGATCGGATGGGGTTACGGGGCTCATCCCCGTAACCCTTCCACACCACCGG
>CAZHRU010000202.1:0-2617 GCA_964535015.1 uncultured Verrucomicrobiota bacterium
CTGAGGTAGGAGCCGCCGCGGAACACATGGTTGGGGCTCTTGGATGAGAAGCAGGGGTTCTGCCGGTTGTTGGTGCAATAAGCGGCCGGGTCGTAGGTGTCCTGCACCCACTCGGCGGCGTTGCCGGCCATGTGCAGAAGGCCGTAGGGACTGAGTGTGGAGTTCATGTCAAAGAACAGGGATCCGGCGGCTTCCTTGGCGAGACCCTGGTCAACGGCCCAGGTTTCCGTGGGCAGAGACATGGGGGGGGGTGGGGGTTCGCGCTTGCAGGAGAAACGCCGGGGCGGTGGGGGCGGGGGGGTGTTCTTGTTGATTTCGCTGGCGATCCAGTTTCGTCCGGAGGGGTTGTTGACTGACACTTTGGACGGGGGTTCGGAACCCCACGGATAGAGGCGGGCCGCCGGGCCGCGGGCGGCAAGTTCCCACTCCGCCTCGGTTGGCAGGCGCAATCCCTGCCACTTGGCGTAGGCGTAGGCATCGTACCAATCCACCCCTGTCACCGGTTGTTCATCGCGGCTCAGGATGGGAATGGACCAGCAGGCGGCCTGATGGTTCTTGAGGGGGGGTGCATCGGGATGTTCCATGCTGTAGTCCTGGGTGGTCCTGACATGGTTGGCGAAGCGCCGGTACTCGGCGTTGGAGACCTCGGTCCTGGAGATCAGGAAAGGGTTGACCATGATCAGGCGCATGGGGAAGTCCGGGTCGGAGGGTTTGGCATCCTCGCGCCCCATGAGGAAGAGGCCGCCGGGGACATAGACCAGGTTGGTGTTGGAGTTAGGCGGTGGAGTGGGGGTCTGCTGGCTTTGGGCGGTCATGTAGGTCTGGAGGATCTTCTTCTCCATGTCCATCAGCACGGAGAAGTCCATGCGGGTGAAATCCGCTTCCCCCGAAAGGATCGGATCCCCGCCGGCCTTATTTTTCAGTACGCGTTCGACCCAGAACAGGAGGAAGGCGTCCATTTCGGCGGCGGCTTGCTCGAAATCCTTATCGGCGAGGAGGATCGGGAGGCGTTCGGTCATCAGGGAAGGGAGGCGGCGGGCAACGGCGCGGCGGTCGGAGAAGACCCGGTCAAACCCCTGTTTGGGGGCGGGGTTGGTTTTGTAATCCGCCCGTTCGATGCCGGGGTACTGTTCGCGGCCCTTGAGGAGGATACGCGTCATGGCGTTGTAGCGGCTGATTGAAGCGCGCACAGGGGTCAACCAGATGCCATCCAGTTTCTCGAGGCCCTTGGACACTTTGGTTTGTTCGTCGGTGAATTTCCTGTTCAGATCGGCGACCCACTGGGCATCGGATCCGTTGGGGAAGAGGGCAAGGAACTCGGTAAAGAGGGGAATGGCGGTGGAGTAGGCGGCGGGCGGCAGGTTGGTGTTGGGAGACAAGTGGAACTGTTTGAGTGCTTTTGCAAACATGGACTCGATATCCTCGGGACGGATGCTGGCGATCTCCGAGCGAGGAACGCGTTGTTTGTTGATGATTGTGCCGGAGCCGGTCTGGATGACGATCTCATTGGTGGTGGCGGGACCGCCGGGCAGTAATTGGCCGGCAACCAGGTTTCCGTTCTTGAGGGTGAGGGTGACGGACTCGGCGGGCAGGAGGGTGCGGGCGGCCGGGGAGAGGTTCTCGCGGGTTACCGCCTGGCAGTACAACGAGGTGGCGAGGAGTGACAAAAGGGCCAGCGTCTTCTTCATGGATATAGTCTCCCTATGATGGGTGGTACTGTAATGGCAGTTGGTGGTGGAATCAAGGGTAACTACGGTTGCGGCGCGGTGGGACCGATTGCGGGTCGGTGCTGGATTGGATGGGTGCAGAAATCCCCAAAACGGTGGATTGACATTTCGGGGTCCATTGCTATGATGCGCCCCTTATTTTTCAGGCCATTGTTCCGGCGTAGCTCAATGGTAGAGCGTCTGGCTGTTAACCAGAATGTTACAGGTTCGAGCCCTGTCGCCGGAGCCAATTAGGGTCCAATACGAACTTATCCCCTTCGGTGCCATTGGCCCTTGCAAATAAGTCACTTGCGTAAAGCGTCATGTTAACCGCATACCATTTAGTTCGTATTTCGGCTTTGAATACCCCCGGTTCAGCCGGGAGGCGATCCTTCTTCGGGTCAAAGTGGTTAACAGTGATTTCCTTCACCAAGAGCCGGATCACTTCCTTCTGATCCGCGGGCGGAAGGAACTTGAAACCTTTTTCAAACTGGATCAGGCTGTCGGCAATGATCTTGGCGTCGGTGACAACCTTCTCCTTGTATTGGATATCTATCTTGAGCTTCTCGCGGTCAAGTCCAACTTGCCGTTTCTCCTCGGCCAACTGCTCGGCCTCCTGAACCATCTCGTCGGCAATTCGGCTGGCTCCGTCTCGCTGAACCGCATCCATGAAGTTCTTCACAGCTTTTGACAACTCGTCAAACTTGCGGTCGAGTTCTGCCAGCCTCGCCTTCAATGGTTTGATGCCTTTGTTCTTTATCGCGTTTGCATCAGTGACAGCGGCCTTGACCGCCTGTTGCCTCATCATTACGCCCTGTGTCCGTTCCCTGAGCGGCGGGATGAAAGTTCTCGTTTGGCGGCAATATGTCGGGTCAGGGTGGGGCCCGACGAGTCTATCAGGGTGTTGGCAA
>CAZHRU010000203.1:0-2612 GCA_964535015.1 uncultured Verrucomicrobiota bacterium
AAGGAGTTGCTCAATGGCTAAGGCGATGACAAAGAGTCAGATTGTGGCGGGCGTGGCGGAAGCGACAGGTATCACGAAGAAGCAGGCAGTGGCGGCGGTTGAAGCGTTGGTGGCCATGGCCTACAAGGGCGCGAAGAATGGTTTCACGGTTCCCGGTCTGGGCAAGCTGGTCCTGGTGAATCGCAAGGCGCGCATGGGTCGCAATCCGGCGACGGGCGAAACGATCAAGATCCCGGCCAAGCGCGTGGTGAAGTTCCGCGTCGCGAAAGCCTGCAAGGATGCGATCCTGGGTTAATTGACGCAGCGCTTACGTAAGCGAGTGCAGGGCCGCGGTTGGAATTCAACTGCGGCCTTTTTCTTGCCGCGCCCGGCGGGGCGCACCTGTCTGGGAGGAGTGGGAAATGCCGATCTACGAATATGAGTGTTCAAAGTGCGGGGTTCGGGTCGAGGTGTTGATCCGTAACCAGGGCGATGTTCCGGTGAAGTGTCAGAAGTGCGGGGGCAAACTGGCCAAGGCGTTTTCGGCGTTTAGTGTCGCGGCAACGGGCGGGTCTGGGCCTGGCCATGAGCCATCGGCGGCATGCTCCAGTTGCCCGAGCGGATCCTGTCCGTATAGCGGCGGCGGCTGAGTCGGGTCAGGCGGGCTTCTTGCCGACGTGCAGTCTGGCCTGCATGTTGCGGATCATGTGAACGTGCTTTTCTTCCTCGTTGGCGAGTTGTTCAAGTAACTCGCGAACGAAATCAATCTGGCATCCCTGCGCGAGTTTGGCGTAGAAATCCCGGGCCGTTTCTTCTTTCTGCAACGCCAGGGCGAGGAGTTCATCAACGGTGGGTCGCGGTGTTGGTTTCATGGGGTCCTCGCAAGTCGTTCGCTGTTGATGGCGTTCGTTGGTTTGATCGTCAGGTTCCGACGAAACTTCGTGCATTCTGGAACATACGGAGCCAGGGTCCGGCTTCGCCCGTAAAGAGGTGACCTGGTTTCCAGGACAGTTGCGCGCTGCGGAACGCGCGTTCGGGATGCGGCATCAGGATTGTGACGCGCCCGTCGGTGGTGGTGAATCCCGTCAAGCCGCCGGGGGAGCCGTTGGGGTTCAGGGGGTAGCGTTCGGTGGGGTTCCCCTGGTGATCCACATAGCGGAGGGACGCCAGGTGGCCGGCGCGCACTGCGTCAAGCGACCCTGCCAGTTGGAAATTGGCCAGGCCCTCGCCGTGGGCGACGGGGATGGGAATACGCGAGCCTTCCATGCCCCGTAGCAGGATGGAGGGAGATTGCATGACTTCGAGCGTGACGAGGCGTGCCTCAAACTGCTCCACGCGGTTGCGGGTAAATCGCGGCCAGTCTTGCGCGCCGGGGATAATGTCCTTGAGCAGGGAAACCATCTGGCAACCGTTGCAGACACCGAGGGTGAACGTCTCGGGGCGGTTGAAGAACTCCGTAAACATCGTACGCAGGCGTTCGTTGAAGAGAATGGAACGGGCCCATCCGGCGCCGGCGCCAAGAACGTCCCCGTAGGAGAATCCGCCGCAAGCGACCAATCCGCTGAAGTTTTCCAGATTGACCCGGCCGGTGAGAAGATCGGTCATGTGGACATCCACGCTTTGGAAGCCCGCCCGGTCGAAGGCGGCGCCCATTTCCATGTGTCCGTTGATTCCCTGTTCCCGCAGAATGGCCATACGGGGGCGGGAACCGCCAATGGCGAACGGTGCCTCCGGGTCATAGGTCAGGGTGAACGTCATGCCCGGATCGTCCTGATTCCGGACGGCCTCATATTCCTCCTGAACGCAGACGGCGTTATCACGCCGGGACTGCATTTCGCAGGTCAATTCCGACCAGCAGGATTGCAGGGTGGTCACCGTTTCGGTGTAAATGACATTGCCGCCCATTTCCACGGTGAAATTCTGATCGGTGGCGGGGCTTCCGATGACGGAGGTCAAGGTGCCCAGTTCGTGGCGGTTAAGGATCTCATTCACGAGGGAAATATCGCGGTCACGAACCTGGATAACGGCACCGAGTTCCTCGGCAAAGAGGATGCTCATGGCGTCATCGCCCAGATCGTCGATATGAACCCGGAGGCCGCGGCGGGCGCCGAACGCCATCTCGGCGAGGGTGACCAGCAGACCACCGTCGGAACGGTCATGGTAGGCGAGGAGCAAGCGGTTGGACAGGAGGTCCTGGATGGCATTGAAGAAATTGACGAGGTCCCGCGGATTGTCGAGGTCCGGCGGCGTGGTGCCGACCTGGTTATACACCTGGGCCAGGGCCGAGGCTCCAAGCCGGTTCCGGCCGCGACCGAGGTCAATGAGCAACAGGATGGAATTGGGATCATTCTTCAGGTCGGGCGTGACCGCCAGCCGGACATCGGAAGCGGGTGCAAAGGCGCTGACGATGAGGCTGAGTGGAGCGACCTGCCGGTGGTCCTTGCCGTTGGAATCGCGCCAGGCGGAACGCATGGAGAGGGAGTCCTTGCCGACAGGGATGGAGATGCCGAGGGCGGGGCATAACTCCATACCGACCGTGCGGACGGTATCGTAGAGGGCGGCATCTTCGCCAGCCTCGCCGCAGGCACACATCCAATTGGCGGAGAGTTTGATCTTGCCGATGTGGCCGATGG
>CAZHRU010000204.1:0-2574 GCA_964535015.1 uncultured Verrucomicrobiota bacterium
GGGTACATGAAGGTGGCGGGATTGCCCAAGAAGGCCAAGGAGAAGGACGCGGGGGAGAAGGAAGGGGGCGAGGAGGAGGAAGAGGTTGAGCAACTGCCGCCGGTGGAGAAGGGGGAGGCCCTCGAGCGTTTGGAATGGTTGCATGAACGCAAGGAGACGCAGCCACCGGGCCGGTTTAGCGAGGCGTCGCTGGTCAAGGCGTTGGAAGAGAACGGGGTGGGTCGGCCGAGTACCTATGCCTCGATCATCGGCACCTTGTATGACCGGCGTTATATTTCCAAGGAGAAGAAGGCGATTCAGCCGACTGACCTTGGGATGAAGGTTTGCACGCTGTTGGTGACGCATTTGAACGACCTGTTCGACGTCAAGTTCACGGCGAGGATGGAGGAGTTGCTGGATGAGATCGAGCAGGGCAAGGTCGAATGGACCACCATGATGCGCGATTTCTATGAGCGGTTCCAGGTGTGGATGGTCAACGCCAAGGGGCCGGCGGCGAAAACAGGTACGGTTGAGCAGATCCTGGCGGTGATGGGGGGGGTGACGGAGTGGGGCCCCGAGGTTAAGCGGGGGCGGCGGATATACGGGGATCGCCGGTTTATGGATTCCATCAAGAAGCAACTTGAGGGAGGGGAGAAGCCGATTTCCCAGCGTCAATTGGAGAGTCTGGGGCGGGTGGCGTTACGGTATCGCGAGCAGATTGCGGAGTTGGACAAGGCGCTGGTGGATGCCGGGTTGGCGGCGTTGCTGGAAGAGAAGCCGCCGGAGGCGCCGACGCCCGCGATGATCCGGAAGCTGGAACTGCTCAAGTCGGTGAATTTTGCGCCGCCGACGGAGCGGCGCG
Source organism: uncultured Verrucomicrobiota bacterium (assembly GCA_964535015.1). GTDB lineage: Bacteria > Verrucomicrobiota > Kiritimatiellia > CAIKKV01 > CAITUY01 > CAZDUS01. The sequence goes on from CAZHRU010000204.1 coordinate 842, forward strand.
GGCGGAAGTATGACGACAAGGCGTTCGTGGGGTCGTTGCAGCACCGGGTGGATCAGAATCGCGGGTTGTCGCCGGCGCAGGTGCAGGTCTTGGACCGGATGGTGACCAAGTACTCCGAGCAGATCCCTGATTTTGAGTCCATCCGCGACCAACTCCAACTTGGGGAAAGTTCGCAGGCGGAAGACATGGAAAGTGCCGCGATGTTGGCGCAACTCAAGGCGGTGACCCATTGGCACCAGACGATATCCAAGAAGAGCGGGAAGTCCTTTGATGACAAGGCGTTCTATGATTCACTGGCACGGCAGTATGCGCAGCGAAAGTCGCTGACGCCCCGTCAGAAATCCGCCTTGAAGCGGATGGCGAAGCGGTATGGTGCGGTGGGCGGGGCGGAGGGTGGGGGCGATGGGGGAATGGTTAATGGTTAATGGTTAATGGTTAATGGGTAATGGTGAATGGTGGGGAAAAGAGTTCAGGGACGGGAGGGGCGGAAGTGCTCCATGCGGATCCCTGTGTGATGCAGTTCCTGGCGCACCTGGAGCATGAGCGCAATGCATCGCGGCATACGATCTCCAGTTACCTGCTGGACATTGCGCAATTCGCCCGGTTCACCTGGACGGCGGATGCGGTGCCGCCGTTTGCGTGGGGCGGGGTGGATCGTTTCAATGCGCGGGCATTCCTGGTGGATTCCCAGAAGCGGGGCAGTGAAGCGGCGACCACCTCGCGTAAGTTAAGCAGTCTGCGGGCGTTCTTCAGGTACATGGAACGTGAGGAGATGGTGGCGGCCAACCCGTTTGCGGGACTCAAGGCGCCGAAGCGGGCGCGCAAGTTGCCGCATTTTCTTTCGGTAGACGAGGTCAACCGGTTGTTGGCGGCGCCGATGAAATGTTGGACCGACCGGGTGGTGCCGAAGGGGGACCGGGAGCGGCGCATGGCGGAATACGCGGCGAAGCGGGATGCGGCGATTCTGGAGGTGTTGTACAGCACGGGGGGGCGCGTCAGCGAAGTGGCGGGTTTGTCAGAGGCGGGTGTGGACATGCTGACCGGGGTGGTGCAGGTGCGTGGGAAGGGGAAGAAGGAGCGGCTCTGCGCGCTGGGTCGGCCGGCGTGCCGGGCGTTAAAGGAGGCGGTGAATTTGCGGGATGCATTGTGGCCGGCGATCGCGAAGCGTGGACGCGGGATCAAGCCGCTGTTTGTCAATTTCCGGGGCGAACGACTGACGACCCGATCCATCGAGCGACTGTTGAAGAAATATCTGGTGGAGGCGCGGCTTAACCCGGCGATTTCTCCGCATGCGTTACGACACTCCTTTGCCACGCATATGCTGGATGCGGGGGCCGATTTGCGGAGTGTGCAGGAGTTGCTGGGGCATGCCAGTCTTTCCACGACACAGATCTATACACATGTGACTGTCGAAAAACTCAAGAAAGTGTACGATGATGCGCATCCGAGGGCGTAGGGGGGTGGGGAATGGTTGATGCGTAATGGTTGATGGTGGGAGTGCCTGTATCTTATGATTTGGGTTATCTATAATCTGCTCTTCCCGGTGGTGTTTGTGCTGGCGTTGCCGTACTACCTGGTACGCATGGTGCGGAGGGGTGGGTATTGGAAGGGGTTTGTGCAGCGGCTGGGCGTGTATGATGACGGGGTGAGGGCGAAGTTGGCCGGACGCGACCGTGTTTGGGTTCATGCGGTGAGTGTGGGTGAGACGTTTGTGGCGTTGCGGTTCATGGAGG
>CAZHRU010000205.1:0-2543 GCA_964535015.1 uncultured Verrucomicrobiota bacterium
AACACCCGCTCCCGCCGCCCCCTTACTCCTTGCCGCCTCACGCTTCCCGCCACCGGCAACATCCTCCCGACACTCTCCGTCTCCCACCTCCGGTGGTTCGCGAGCGCCAAGGCCATGACACAATCGTCATGATACCCGCCAGGCGCGTTGTATGTGATCGCGCCTGACGGCCCGATCGCATACTCATACCGCCTCATTTCGGCCGTCAGGACCTCCCATCCGGCTGACCAGACTACCTTCCTTTGCTCCACAGCCACGATCAACCGCTGCACCAACTCCGTTTTGGAGAGGGCCGTGAACTTGAATGCCTCAATGTCTACGTAGACACGCTTCAAATCATCAAAGATGGGGTCCCCAACACCAGATGCATCCAGGATCAACCGCCCCCGATATTTCCTCGCGAACGACAGTATCCGTTCCTTCTGAATCGGCCAGTCCAGATGATTAAACCGATCCATCGCGAAGCACCGCCCGGTCTCAGCATCCATCGCAATCAATACCGTCCAGTCCGTATGCTTCGCCACATCACATCCGATCACTACATTACGAATATACTCCGGTTTCGGGCTTCCGGTGTCATCCTTCACCAGGCACTGGTCGATATTCCGGAAAACCCCCGCACTATCCTCCATGAACTCCGCCTCATACTCCTGCCGGAACACATCCGAAGGCAGCGTCCGTTTCGCTTCCTCCCACTCCTTCGCCGGGAAATAGGGTGAGGCATTACTCGGGAACCTGAAACTCGCGTAATCCGTCTCACTGGGATCCAGCCCACGAGTGAACAGGTCATAGAACCAGTTCCTCCCCTTCGGCGTGCTGACGAATACTGCCCATCCCAAGGTCTGGGCGATGGTGGGCCTCAAGACGTAATGCCACACGTCCGCCGGTATGGCGGCGGCCTCATCGATCACCAATCCCTTGAACCCAAATCCCCGGATATTGTCCGGGTTGTCAGCCGACAGGAACCACACCCGCGACAGTGGCATTCCGACCATTCCCTGGAACTCCACCCGACACGGTGCCCGACCGCACACATTCACAAAGCCTTCGCCAATCGTCCTGAACGCCTCGACTCCACGTTCCGCGACGTTGTATGTCGGCGCCACCCACCCGTAATCACCACCACCTTCGTGCGACCCCCGGTCCGCCAGTTCGGCAGCGAGGCAAAGTGTCTTGCCGAACCGCCGCCCGGTACAGACACACCGGAAGCGTTTGTCGCGCGCGTGGTGAATATCTCTCTGTGCCGGATGCGGCCTGTAGGTCAGCCATGTGGGCATGATCTACTCCCCCTCACCGGGCACAGCAGACGACCCCTCTCTGGGGAAGGCCTCCAGTAGAGTCTTCCACTCCACGATGCCGTCCTGGTCGAACGAGAGCTTTGACTCCTTGGGCAGCAACGGCATGATCACCGTCCGGAAGAACCGGACCGGATTCGCCTGAAGTTCCTTCTCCAATGCCAGAATCAGCGCTTTCTGGTTTTTCTTCCTTGCCAGTAACTTGTCCAGACTGGCCAAGGCCAGCATACGTCCACCAAACGACCCCTTCGGTCGTCCACCCAGATTCCCAGATTGTCCTGCCTGATATTTCATCATCCACCCCTATAAAAGGGATGGGAATCAACTCGTCACCTTGAAACACCGCCATGAATAGAGTAAGAACGATCCACGCAACACATAGCGAGGACTGACCATGAGCGACAACGTTCCTGAATTTGCAGCACTTACTGGCATAGAAGAGACTGCGCTCATTGCGCGACTCGATGCCGTTCGTAAAACAATCAGCCATGCCGGTGAGAAAGGCCGTTCTCTGGAAACTGAACTCATGACTCTCATTCGTTCCTTTCTTCCGAACGAATATGGATTGTCGACGGGCTTTGTCGCAGCACTTGGTGCTAAAGGCCCAATCCTCTCATCTCAACTCGACATCATCATTTACGATGCCCTCCGGTCAGGCCCTATAGCTCGCCTGGGGTCCTGCGATGTTATTCCCCTGGAAGCCACCTACGCATATATCGAAGTCAAAGCATCGTTGCTGAGTACAAGCGACGGAGCTGAGAAATATGCCGATAACTCAGTTGAAACGTGCATCAAGAAGAACAGTGCCCTTCGTGCCCTCAAGAATCGTTACTACTACGCTCCTGAACCGAACACGACAACCAAGTCAAAAGCTTTCGGGATGTCATGCGTTCCCATACGTGCCTTCGTCTTTGCCTACGAAGCCACCGGGGATATAGCACAAGATCCCTCGAAGTTTGCGGAACGCATCTCTCGGTTCTCCCGAACTACCGGGGATGCCCACCTCCATGGCGTGTTTGTGGGTGGAACCGGTTACTACGCATCGGTAGCATCAGAACCTAACACTCCGCCCGCAGATCAGTACCGGGTACGTTTCCGCACTGACCACTTATTCGCTTCTTTCAAGTGGGGGTTGCTTCACAGTCTCTCACGATGCTTTAGGTATCCCGAGAACTGGACGCCAGCGCTCAATCTTTAGCCGCTTCCGGGTTTTGTGTGGGTAGCCCCCATATGTAGTGGTGTCAACAT